>JAIFKN010000006.1 GCA_020049615.1 bacterium
CGGATGGCCTGGGCCATGTCGGCGACGCCGACGCCGCGCGAGCCGTCCTTGTAGGGATGGGTGCGCTCGTACTCGGTCCAGTCGTGCAGCTTGGCGCGCTTGATCCGCACCGGGCCATTGGTGCCGTTCGGGTCGGCGACCTGGATCGAGCCGGCGGTGCCGTAGAGCTCGATGTTCGGCATCGTGTGGCCGCCCTTGATGTCGAAGCTGGTGGTCAGGGTGATGACCGCGCCAGCGCTGAACTCGAGCACCGTGACGATGTGCGTCGGCACCTCGACCTGCACCACCTTGCCATGCTTCGGCTGGCTGGTGATGGTGCGGGTCGGGAAGGTGGTGGAGGTGACGCCGCACACCCGCTTCACCGGTCCGAGCAGGGTGATCAGCGCGTGCAGGTAGTACGGCCCCATGTCGAACATCGGCCCGCCGCCGACCTCGTAGTAGAACTCCGGCGACGGGTGCCAGGTCTCGTGGCCGCCACAGAGCATGAAGGCGCTGCCGCCGACGATCGGGCCGACCAGGCCCTCGTCGATGTACTTGCGCGCCGACTGCACGGCGCAGCCGAGCACGGTGTCGGGCGCGCAGCCCAGGCGCAGGCCCTTGGCCTTGGCCTTGGCCACCATCGCCTCGCCCTCGGCGCGGTTGAGCGCGAAGGGCTTCTCGCCGAAGACGTGCTTGCCGGCGTCCAGGGCCTTCAGTGCCACCGGGGCGTGGGCCTTGGGGATGGTCAGGTTGACCACCAGTTCGATCTGCTTGTCGGCGAGCATCTCCTCGACCGAGCAGGAGCGGGCGACGCCGTGCTCGGCCGCCTTGGCCTTGGCGCGCTCGAGGTCGAGGTCGGCCGCCGCCGCCACGGTCAAGAACGGGAACTTCTTGCAGGCGTTGAAGTAGGCGTTGGAGATCGATCCGCATCCGATGATGCCGATCTGCATGGGCTTGATGTCGGGCATGGTCATTGCACCAGGGGTTAGGGGTTAGGGGTTAGGGCTACGCCCGCGCTGCCCACAGCAGACCGCGCTCGGTGATGGTCCGGCACTCGGGCACATCGAAATCAGCGAAGGTGTGGCCGAGGGCGTTGTAGAACACGCGGCCCTTGCCCCATGCCTTCTTCCACACCACCGGCATGACCACATCGCGCGTCTCGGCGGCGTGCTCACCGGTGAAGCGGGTGGTCGCCAGGACGGTGTTGCCCGGATCGACATGCATGAAGTACTGCTCGGTCTTGGGCATGCGGAAGTCTGCCAGCCCGGCGGTGACGGCATCGAACGGGTTGCTGATGTGCACATCGTAGGCGATGCAGTTGCCGGGGTGGGCGACCCACTGTCCGCCGGTCATCCACTGGTACTCGGTATTCTCGCGGAAGGAGTCGCACAGGCCGCCGTGCCAGCCGGCCAGGCCGCAGCCGCCCTTCACGGCTTCATTCAGACCCTTGAACTGCTCGCCGCTGATCTTCGACATGGTCACGCACTGGACGATGAGGTCCTGCTTGGCCATGAGGGCGGCGTCGGCGTAACTCGCCAGGTCGTTGCTGACCGTGACGGAGAAGCCGTTGGCTTCGAGGAAGGGGATGAAGCGGTCGACCGACTGCTTCGGGGTATGGCCATCCCAGCCACCCCAGACGACAAGTGCGTGTTTGCTCACGGAAGCGCTCCCATGGGCGAAAACATGGTGTGGAAGCGCTTTCAGTCAAGGGGGTTTTGCCTCGCCATTGCCCCAGGGGTCAGGGGGCATTGCCACGCCATTGCCACGCCATTGCCACAGGGGTTAGGGTCGTGTGGACGGGGCCGGCCCAAGAACTCGCGCCTGGTACCGCACCACGACCCTAGCCCCTAACCCCTAACCCCTGGTGGCAATGCAGATGCAATGAACCCCCCTCCCCCCGCCCCGTTTACCCCCGTGCCATGGGCGCCGCACTCCGTATCGTCCCGCCCGAGGAGGCCGTCAGCCGCATGGAAGCCGCTCTCGATCTGGCCCAGGACCCGCAGGCGCAGGCCGAACTGGCGCTGATGGCCCGGGTGCGCGACGGCGACCGCGAGGCGGTCATCGGCATCGTCGAGCGCTACCAGAACGAACTGGTCGGCTTCTTCTTCCATCTCTGCTGGGACCAGTTGACCAGCGAGGAGCTGGCCCAGGACGTCTTCGTCCGCCTGTACAACGCCCGCGAGCGCTGGCAGCCGACCGCGCGCCTGCGCACCTGGCTCTACCGCATCGCCCACAACCTGTGGATCGACCACCTGCGGCGCAAGCGCAGCCTGGTCAGCCTCGACGCCGAGCGCGGCGAGGAGGGCCTGCGCCTGTCCGACGTGCTCGCCGCCGCCCCCTCCGCCGATCCCGACGCCGCCGAGCGCGACCAGCAGATCCGCGAACGCGTGCGCGGCGCCCTCGCCGAGCTGCCCGAGGGCCAGCGCGAGGTCTTCGTCCTGGCCAACGACCAGGGCATGAAATACCACGACATCGCCGCCATCCTCGGCATCCCCGAGGGTACGGTGAAGTCGCGCATGCACCACGCCGTGCGCTTCCTCCGCGACGAGCTGGCCGACCTGGTCGAGGAGCCGGCATGAGCTCCTCCACCGACCCCCTGCTGAAGGCCATCCAGCGCGGCGACCGCAACTGCCCGGACGGCGCCAACCTCGCCCGCCTCGGCGAGCTCGCCCGCGCCGCCGGCGCCACCGTGCCTGCTGACCTGCGGGACAAGGTGCTGCGCGCCATCGAACGCGACACCGCCGAGGACCTCGACGCCGATGCTGCGGTCGACCGCTGGGTCGAGGGCGCCGCCGACCCGCAGCTTGCGCGCCTGCGCAGCCTCACCCACGCGCAGCCGCGCATGGTCGACCTGCGCGACCGCGTGCGCCGCGCCATCGCCCCGGCGAGCATCCGCCTGACCCCGCAGCAGGCCGAGAAGACCGGCCGCCGCTGGCGCCTCATCGCCGCCATCGCCGCCGCCCATGTCGCCGCCGTGCTCATCTTCACCAGCATCGCCGACGACCAGCCGACCGGCACCGCAGTCAGCACCACCACCGCGACCTCGCGCAAGACCGATGCGACGATCACCGCGCCGGACTGGGAACGCCTGCGCGAACGCGGCGGCGACGTACTGGCCCCGCGGCGCAGCAACCTGGCGCGCGAGACGGCCCGTGCCGACGCCGGACTGGGCGATACCGCCGCGCCGGTCGGCCGCATGCTCGCCTGGCTGATCGCCCGGCAGGACGCCGTCTCCGGCCGCATCGCCAGCGCTCCCAGCGTCGCCGGCGATCGCGCCATCGCCAGCCAGGCGCTTGCCGCCCTCGCGCTGCTCGGCGAAGGCGCCGGCGACCAGACCCGCCTCAGCCGCGCCCGCCTCGCCCTCGGCCCGGTCGCCTCGGCCATGGCCGGCGCCGAGCCGCTCTCGCCTGCCGCGTTGTCGGCGTGCACGCTCGCCCTGGTCGAAGGCGCGCTGGTCACCCGCGACCCCGAGCTGCAGCTGACCGCCAAGGCGGCCTTGCTGCGTCTGACGCGCGAAATGCCTGGCAGCCCGCACGAAGGTGGACTCGCCGGCCTCGCCTGGCTGGCGCTGGAGACGGCCGATGCCGGCCTGCTCGCGCCGCCACGCGGCGCGGTCGAAGCGGCACGCAACCGCATCGCGCGCCCGCTGCCCGCCGGCGACGCCGACCACGGCCGACTGGGTCTCGCTGCCTATGCCCGCGTCGTCTTCGGTCTCGGCGCCCAGGACGGCACCCGGGACCAGCTGGCCGCCCTCGCTGCGCATCCACCCATGACTGACCGCGAGGGCCGCACCGACCCGCTCGGCTGGTTCCTCGCCGGCCTGGCCGTCCACGCCGGCGGCGGGCCTGGCTGGACCGCCTGGGCCAATGGACTGCGCGCCAGTCTGCTGACCCGCCTGATCGCCGACGGACCCGCCCTCGCGCACATGCCGGCGGAAGCCGTGCGCCATGCCGCTGGCGACGACGTGCTGGCCACGGCACTCGCGGTCCTGGCCCTGCAGGCGCCCTACCGGTACGCGGTGCCAGCGGCCGATTAGCAGCCACGGTCGGACCAGGCCTGGTGCGACCTCCGCACTTCCGCCCTTCCGCACCTGAGCGCCAGCCGTAAGCCAGTGGCATGCCCCTGGTCCCCTGCCGCCTCGCCAACATCGTCGTCGACGAGGCCAACGACCAGCAGTCCGTGGTCCTCGCCGAGGAAGGCCCGGACGGGAGGAGGCTGTCGATCTCCATCGGCCCAGCCGAAGCCCTGGCCATCGACCGCGCCGTGAAGGGCCAGCAGTTCCCCCGCCCGCTCACGCACGATCTGCTGACCTGCGTCATCGGCGCCACCCGCCATCGTCTGGTCGAGATCCGCATCGTCGATCTCCGTGAAAAGACGTTCTTCGCGGAACTGGTGCTGGCTGGTCCCGACGACGTGCGCCGCGAGATCGATTGCCGTCCGAGCGACGCCATCGCCCTGCTGGTGCGCCACCCGGGCGTGGCGTTGCTGGTCAACGATGTGGTGCTGGCGGAGGCGGCCGACGGATGACGAGTCCGGTCGTCCGGTCGTCCGGTCGTCCGGTCGTCATCCTCGGCTGCGGCACCGTCGGGGTCCTCGCCGGGCGCATCCTGGCCGCCCGCGGCTGGCAGGTGACCGGCGTGCGGCGGAGTCCTGGTCCTGACCAGGACGTCACCCTGGTCACCGGGGACGCCGCCGATCCCGGGATCTGGGCGCGCCTTCCGCTACCGCAAGCCGTGCTGCTGACGGCGACTCCCGGCCTGCGCCGCGGCCGCGACAACCGGCTGACCGAAGCTGCCCGCCTGGTCCCGGACGGCGTACGCCTGGTCTACAGCGGCACCACCGCCGTGTACGGCGAGGCTGACGGCGACGCCGTCGCCGAGGACGGACCGTTGGCCCCCGACGCCGGACCGCTGCTCGCGGTCGAGGCCGCGGTGCTGGCCCATCACGACGCCTGCGTACTGCGCTGCCCTGCCCTGGTCGGTCCGAACCGCCGACGCGCACAGGAGCGCGCCCGCGCAGCCGCCGAGGCCGGCAATCCCCTGACCGTTCCCGGCGATCCTGACCGGCCCTTCAGCGTGCTGCACGAGAACGACCTCGCGACCCTGCTGGCCGAGGCGGTCGACGGCCGGTTGCGCGGCGTACGCGGCGTGCTCAACGCCGCCCATCCGCAGCCCCTGACCGTGCGCAGCCATTATGCCGAGCAGGCGCGCCGAGCCGGCGTCGCCGTGACCATCATCTCGGACGGCACGGACAAGCCGTCGCGGGCGATCGACGCACGGCGTCTGCAGGCGCTGCTGCCGGACTGGTCCTGGGTCGAAGCCTGACGCTTCAGCCCGGCCAGCCTCAGCCCATCCCGAGCTTCTTCTTGATGTATTTGATCTCGAGGGTCGAGATCACCGCCTGGATGGTGAAGTAGAGCACCAGGCCGCTGGGCATGTTGTAGAAGATGACACCGAACAGCACCGGCATCCAGCGCATCATCTTGTACATCATCTCCTGCTGCGGATCGGCATTCGCAGGCGGCGTCTGGCTGAAGCTCATCCACGCCGAGACGCCGATGTAGATGATCGGCAAGGGATTCAGCGACAGCACCCAGCCACCGAGGAAGGACAGCGGCATGCCGATCAGCTGGTCCGGCAGGGTCAGGTCGCTGATCCACAGGAAACTCGTGCCACGCAGGTCGGCGCTGTGGCTGAAGGCCTGGAAGAGGGCGATGAAGATCGGCAGCTGGATGAAGATCGGCAGGCAGCCGCCGAGCGGGTTGACGCCGTGCTTCTTGAACAGCTCCATCTGCTTTTGCGCCAGCATCTGCTTGTTGTTCTTGTACTGCTCCTGCAGGTACTTCAGTTCCGGCGCGACCTTCTGCATCTTCAGCATGCTCTCCTGCTGCTTGAAGGTGGTGCGGTAGAGCGCCGCCTTGATCAGGATGGTGAGCAGGATGACGGCAACGCCGTAGTGCTGCACCGCCATCGCCAGCAGGTCGAGGATCCAGGTCATCGCCTTGGCCAGGAGCTTGAAGAAGCGGTAGAAGCCGTCGGTGAACTCGATGACCTTCTCCGACTCCGGCACCAGCGCGAGATGCTGCTTGGTCATGCTCGCGGTGGAGATCGCCCAGCCGCGCTGCCAGGACTGGCCCGGGGCCAGTTCGGCCTTGGCGTAGGAGATGCGCAGCAGGGACTGCGGCACGCCGTCGAGGCCCAGGAAACCGCGGCCGAAGGCCTGCCAGTCGGCCGCCGGGGCCGCAGCCGCCACCGGAACCGCCTGCGCCATGCCATCGAGGCCCTGCGGCTGCTCGGTCACCGGCTTGGCCAGGACCTGGCTCTCAAGCGGAGCGATCGGCTTCCACCAGGCGGCAAAGAACCGGCTCTTCACGCCGATGTAGTCAGTGGCACCGCCGGTCCCCAGCGGAGTGTCCGGAACCACGGCGCCGGTCGCAGCGATGGCCGGCATGCCGTGGTTGGTGATCGAACCGGTGACACCGCCGGCATGGCTGAACACCGCCTGGTAGCCCGCCTCGCTCTGGGCGTAGTCGCCATGCACGCCAACCACCGGGAAGACATGCAGTTCAAGCGGCAGCGCAGCCGCACCCTGGTTGCGCACGGTCAGCTGCACACCGATCTCCAGCGACTTGGGCGCCAACTGGTAGGCCATCGTCCACTCGAGCCCATTCTGTCCGGTGAACCCCAGCGAGACGCGGTCTTCCGCCTGTGCGAGCACCTTCCACGGCGTCGCCGTCAGACCGCCGTTGTCGCTCCAGATCCAGTTGTGGTTGCCGCTGGGCATGAACGCCCGCAGCACCGGCAGCGGACCGTCGGGCAGGGCTCCGGCGCGGGCATGGCGAGGCAGGACGATCGGCTTGGTGTCGAGCAACTCGACCCGGCGGATGCTGGCGCGCAGCGTAGACACAGCCACCCGGATCAGGCCGTTTTCGATCGCCACCTCCTCGTAGACCGGGGCCGGGGCGGAGACGGCCTCGCCGGCGGAGCAGAGGACGGCGAGGAGCAGCAGCAGGGCGTGGCGCATGGGAGGGCGGGAGTGTCGGAAGCAGGCGCACAAGGCAACCCGCAGCCACCTGCTTGCCGGGCGCGGACAGCCCGTTAGCCTCCCGACCCTCCTGGCAGCGTAGCTCAGTGGTTAGAGCGGAGGCTTCATAAGCCTTAGGTCCTGAGTTCAACTCTCAGCGCTGCTACCAGAGAAAACGGGGATTGTGCCCCGCGCTTGATCCTACCGTGATCCTACCAAGGACAAAACGGTAGGATCAAGCGTTTCCGGACACTTCCCAAAACACCGCGACCCCAGCCAATCGGCCAGGGTCGGGCGCGCGTCCATAATCGACCGCAACTGGCCGGCTCAGTTCTCCCGAGGGTCGCCGGGGTCGTACTCGCCTAGCGCATCACCGCGACCAAGGACCAATCTCAACCACGGCCACAACATCGACCGGACGCGGGTATACGTCAACCCCATGTGCCCTTAATTTTGCCTCTTTGCCGAGATCAGTGGGTGACTGATGCGCAACGGGAAATACCGAGGTCCAGCTTGCCAGCGATGAGGTAGGCTATGGTGATGA
>JAIFKN010000301.1:0-7536 GCA_020049615.1 bacterium
TGGAACGCGGCGCGTAGCGGAGGCTCGGGGAACAGCTCGGCGATACGGCAGCTCGACTGCACCCGCAGCGGCACGCACCAGTCGTAGAGACGGTCGACCAGGTTGGTGAAGCGCAGGGCCGCCAGCTGATCGTCGAACGGGGCGAGCCCGAGCACGCACACGCCCTGCACGCTGGCGGCGAACCGGCGCAGATTGACCACCGGCAGGCCGGTGAGCAACACATCGAGTTTGACCGCCTCCAGGCACAGCCAGCCTGCCTCATCGGTTCGTCCGACCTGTGCGCCCCAGCACGGCGGATCGTCGCCGTCGCGCACCTTCAGCCGGCGATGGTCGGCGCCCGGGACATGCACACCCTGGAAGGCGTCGCCGATGCGCGAGAGCTGGGCGCGGAACAGATCGACCGCCATGCGTCCGTCGCCCAGCTCGCCGACGATGGTGTTCGAGGTGGTGACGAAGCGCGCCCCGCGTTCGGCGAGCAGCCCGAGCAGCAGGTCGGCCAGCCGCGTGTTGGTCGGGTCATCGAGCTCGAACTCGTCGAGGCAGACCAGGTCGGCGGCGAGCAGCGCGGCCGCCTCCTGCGGGCCGCGCATGGTCATCAGGCTCATCGCGTCGGAGAACGAGAGGTAGCGCCGCTCGCCATCGGCCTCGTGGAAGCAGGCCGCCAGCAGGTGGGTCTTGCCGACGCCGAAGGAGCCGTCGAGGTACAGGCCGGGCCTGCCGCGCGGGCCGAAGACGCGGCGCAGCCAGCCGTTGCCGGCCCAGGCGAAGTCGCGCACCTGCGCCACGGCGGTGGCCTGTCCGGCAACCGACGCATCGATGTGGTAGCCGGCGAAGGAGGCCTGGTGGAAGCGCGGCGGCGGCACCAGGTCCGACGGCGCGACCGGGGCCGCCAGCAGGTCGCGCAGCGCGTCTGCGTCCATCAGACCGTCACCGCCTCCCAGCCGAGCGTCTTCGCCCCATCCGGCGAGGTGACGCAGGCCTGGCTGCCCCCGTCGGGCGGCAGCCAGCGCGCCGCGGCGGCGCGCACGCTGGCGAGGTCGCAGCCGATGATACGGCCGCGGAAGGCGTCGATGGTGGCGGGATCGCGGCCGGTGAGGTCGCCGAGGAAGCGCCGCCTCGCTTCGCCGGACGGACTGCCCGGGGCGTCGAGACCCTGCAGCACGCCAAGTTGAGCCTCCTTCAGCGCCGCCGCCTCATCGGGCAGCGCCGCCAGCCAGCGCAGGCCATCGCGCATGTCGCGGTAGGTGTCGGCAAGCCGCGGATCGCGGTAGCTGGTCAGCGAGACGCTGCCGGCGCTGAAGCCGGCGCCACCGCCATAGGCGCCGCCCTGCTCGCGCAGCTTCGGATGCAGCCAGCGGTTGGTCAGGATGCGGGCGCCGACCGCCAGGGCGGCGGCGTCGTCGTGGCGAAGCGACGGTGCGGGGAAGGCGAGGGCGCAGTAGTTGACCGAGGTGCCGGTGGTGAACGCGGTCGGCGCCACCGCCGCGCCCGCCGCCAGCGTCCGGCTGGTGGCATCGCCGGCGGGTCGAGCCGGCCAGTGCGCCGCTGCGATCAGCTCCGGTGCGCCGCCGCGGTCGCCGATCAGCGCCGCATGCGGGGCCACCGCGACCAGCCGGTCGCGCAGGCAGGCCAGGCGTTCGCCGAGGTCGCCGCAGCCCTGGTCCGACAGGCGCTTCAGCCAGGCCAGGCGGCCGAGGCCGCCGAGCCGGTGCGACAGGCCGGCGCTGCCAGCGAAGGCGCGGGTGGCGGCCGAGGCGGCGAGGCCGGAGCCGGCGCGGGTGACGCGTTCCTGGCCATGCGCGACGGCCTGCTCGACCAGCTCCTCCAGACGCGCGGTCTCGTCGAAACGTGTCTGCACGAGCGTCTCCGAGAGCATCGGCAGGAAGCAGCCGGCGCGCTCGCTCAGGCCCTTGATCTCGACGCACAGCCATGGCCGGACCACGGCCGCATCGTCGGGGTCGGAGCCGGTCTCGATCCAGGCGCGCAGGCCGCCGGTGGTGGCGTTGAGCAGCCCCGCCTGGGCAGCGTAGTCGCGCGTCCCGCAGCCGAGCCCGCCGAAGGCGCCGGTGAGCAGCGGCAGCAGTTCGAGCTCGTCGTCGAGCGCCAGCGGCAGGGCGGCTACCAGGTGGGTCAGGCCGTTGGTCGGGGCGCTGAACACGGTCAGCTTGCCGCCGTCCCAGGCGGCGGGGCTGCCGCTGGCCCAGCGCCGCAGGCGCGGCACGTCGGCGATCGCCAGTTCGGGCAGCACGCCGGCATCGTCGGGCTGGGCCTGGCGCTCTGCCAGGGCGGCGGCGGCCGCGCGCAGGCGCTGCTCGGCGTCCGGTTCGGCCAATTCGGCGCGGTCGAGCTCGGCGACCCGGGTCTTGCCGCGGGCGTGGAACTCCGCATCGGGCACGGCGGTGAACGTCGTGTGGTGCGGATTGTCGCGCAGTCGCCGGGCGATCGTGGTCCGCACCCACTCCGGGGTGGCGCGCGAGCGCAGGCGCTCCAGTGCCGGGCCGGCATCGAGGAACGGCGTGCCATCGACCCCGAGGTTCCACGGCCCGACCAGGCGCAGGCACAGCTCCAGCCCGTAGGGATGGCCGTCGCCGCGCACTTCGCGCCGGGCCAGCTCGAGCTGATGCAGGGCCGCGTCGATCTCGTCCTGGGCCACGCCGTCGCGGGCCAGCGCGTCGATGGTGCCGCGGATCAACGTTTCGATCTGCGCCTCGATGCCAAGCTCATGCCCGTCGATGGCGGCGGTGAACAGTCCGGTGCGGGTCCAGCCGGCGTAGCCCGAGGCGCCGGTGCCACGGCCGAGGCCGCTGCTTTCCAGGGCGCGGCGCAGCGGCGCGCCGGCGTGGCCGAGCAGCAGCCGCTCGAGCAGGTCGCAGTCGAGCGCCTCGTCGATGCAGGAGGCGTCGCCGAAGGCCCAGGTGATGCCGCTCTCGGTGACGTCGACCGCCTGCTGGCCCGGCGCGATCGGCACGCTGACGCGCAGCCGTCCAGGTGCGGCCAGCGGCGGCTGCGCGGCAGGCGGCGGCAGGGCGCTGCCGGGATCGCCCAGGTACGGCGCGAGGGCGGCATCGAGGCTCGCCAGCGGCACATCGCCGTAGGTCACCAGCACGGCGTTGGCCGGGCGGTAGCAGCGGCGGTGGAAGGCGACCAGGTCGGCGTGGGTCAGGCGCGGGATCTCGACCGGCTCGCCGCCGCTCTCGTGGCGGTAGATGGTGTCGGGCAGCAGGCTGCGCGAGATGGCGTTGTGCAGCTGCGCATCGGTGCTGCCCAGCGCGCCCTGCATCTCGTTGAACACCACGCCCTGGCGCTGCCACGTGCCATCCTTGGCCGGGGCGAGGCGGTGCCCCTCCTGGTGGAAGTCGCGCTCGTCCAGGCGCGGCGCGAACACCGCGTCGAGGTAGACCGCGAGCAGGTTGTCCCAGTCCTTGGCCACCTGGGTGGCGAACGGATACGCCGTCAGGTCGGGGTAGGTCATCGCGTTCATGAACGTCGCCAGCGAACGGCGCAGCATCATGAAGAACGGGTCGCGCACCGGGTAGCGCCGCGAGCCGCACAGCGTGGTGTGCTCGAGGATGTGCGGCAGGCCGGTGGAATCGCCCGGTGGCGTGCGGAAGGCGATGCAGAACGCGCGATGCTCGTCGGCGCAGGCGAGATGCAGATGGGTGAGGCCGGAGGGCAGGCGGCGCTCGATCAGGTCGACGCCGAGGGATGGGATGTGCATTGCCGCTTCATTGCCCCATGCCCCATTGCCCCAGGGGTTAGGGGTTAGGGGTTAGGGTCGTGTGGATGGGATCGGGTGCGGGGCTGACGAGGTCCGGATTGCATGCTGGCTGCGGCATCGACCTCGGCAACGGCCTGTGTCTACGACCCTAACCCCTGACCCCTGACCCCTTGGGGCAATGGTTCACCCGATGCCGACCGCGACCACCATCGCGTCATCGTCAAGCTTCGCCGAGCCCTGGAAGTGCCGGGCGGCGTCGAGGACGCGGTTGACCACCGCGGCGGGGCCGGCTGGCGCGTGCTGGGCAATGACCTCGACCATGCGCTCGACGCCCATCTCCTCGCCCAGGCGGTCCTTGGCCTCGAGGATGCCGTCGGTCGCCTGCACCAGCAGGTCGCCCGGGTGCAGGCTGCGGCGCACCTCCTCGGAGCCGGTGGCGAAGGCGGCGCCATCGCGGATGCCCAGGGCGATGCCCTTGGGCGCCAGCACCTCGCGCGTCCCGGTGGCGGCGTTGACCAGGATGAGCGGTGGATGTCCGGCGCGGGCCAGGCGCATCTCGCCCTTGGCGGGGTCGATGGTCAGATAGGTGCAGCTGACGAACTTGCCTGCCATGGCGCCGAATAGCCAGCGATTGGCTTCGATCAGCACGCGGCCTGGCGACGAACCGGTGGAGGCGAGCAGGCGGATCGTCTGCTTGGCCATCGCCATGACCATGCCGGCGGCGATGCCGTGGCCGCTGACGTCGCCCTGGACCACGCCGAGACGGCCATCGGGGAACTGGAAGAAGTCGTAGAAGTCGCCACTGACCTCATGCTGGGGCTCGAAGCGTGCGGCGCAGGCCAGGCCAGGCAGGCGCGGGATGTCGGGCAGCAGGCGGAACTGGATGTGGCGGGCGGCCTCGAGTTCCTCCTCTTCGGGGTCCTTGGGTTTGACTCCGGGCCTGGCCCAGCCGCTGCTCTTGCCCAGCGCCTTCTCCGGTTCGGCATCATCCATCCAGCCGAGACCGCCGGGGCCGCCGCTGGGCGCCGACTTCCCGCCCAGCACCTCGCGTACGAGGGCCTGCACATCGGCGGGCGGGGTCTGACGCGGATCTGTGGCCACGGGCGCATTGTCACCTCCGCCCTCGACGGTGCAACGCTGCCGGTCTTGCGATCCGTCTCCTCGCCGGGAGTCTGCGACGATGCGTCTCGTCCGCGTCCACGCCGCCGGCATCGAGGGGGTCGACGGCTACCTCGTCACGGTGGAGATCGCCCGCACCACGCCCAAGAGCGGCGAGGGCCGCGTGACCATGGTCGGCCTGCCCGACGCTGCGGTGCGTGAGAGCATCGATCGCGTGACCACCGCGATCTTCGCCAGCGGTCTGCACCACCGCCCTGGCGACTTCCTGACGGTCAACCTCGCCCCGGCCGACCGGCGCAAGGAGGGGCCGGCCTTCGACCTCGCCTGCGCCATCGGCTTTCTCGCCACGATCGGCGACAACGGCCTGGGCGAGCCGCCGGCCAAGGCGCTGTTCCTCGCCGAACTGGCGCTCGACGGCAGCCTGCGTCCGGTGCGCGGCGTGGTCGCCGCCGCCGCCGCCGCGCGCGCTGCCGGCTTCGACACCGCCGTGGTCGCGCCGGCCAACGCCCACGAGGCGGCGGCGGTCGGCGGCCTGCGCGTGATCGCCCCGCCGACCCTGCGCGCGTGCTGCGACTGGCTGCGCGGCGGCGAGGCGCCGGCGCTGCCACCCGCCCCGGTGGTCGAGGCCGGCGACGAACCATGCCTGTCCGATGTGCGCGGCCAGGCCCAGGCCAAGCGCGCGCTGCTGATCAGCGCTGCGGGCGGGCACAACCTGCTGATGCTGGGACCGCCTGGCTCAGGCAAGACCATGCTGGCGCGGCGTCTCGCCGGCATCCTGCCGGCGCTGACCGCGGAGGAGGCGCTGGAGGTCACCCGCGTCCACTCCATCGCCGGCCTGCTGCCGCTGGGCTGCGGCCTGGTGGCGCGGCGGCCGTTCAGGTCACCGCACCACGGCGTCAGCGGTCCCGGCCTGGTCGGTGGCGGCAGTCCGCCGCGTCCCGGCGAGGTCAGTCTGGCCCATTTCGGCATCCTGTTCCTGGACGAACTGCCCGAGTATCCGCGCACCGCGCTGGAATCGCTGCGCCAGCCTCTGGAAGACGGCTTCCTCACCATCGTGCGTGCCGGTGGCCGACTGCGCTTCCCCGCCCGCTGCTGCCTGGTCGCGGCGATGAACCCCTGCCCGTGCGGCTTTCTCGGCCATCCGACGCGGCGCTGCACCTGCGGCTCCGACGAGATCCACCGCTACCGGGCGAAGATCAGCGGACCGCTGCTCGACCGTATATCGATTCACCTTGAAGTCCCTGCGCAAAAGCCAGAAGTCATTCAGGCAGAACATGTTGGAGAAACTAGCATGGTCGTGCGAGCGCGGGTTTGTGAGGCCCGATCGAGGATGTTGGTTCGCCAAGGTCGCGCGAACGAATGGCTGGATGCGCGTGGTATCCGTCAGCACGTACATGCTTCGCCGGAGGCGATGCGCTTGCTCTCGCAGGCGATGGACGAGTTGGGTCTGAGCGCGCGTGCGCATGACCGCATTTTGAAGGTGGCGCGGACAATCGCAGATCTTGATGGTCGCGATGGCGTGGGCCTCGACGACATCAGCGAAGCGATCGGCTACCGGGTCCTGGACCGGCCGGCGTAAGCTAACGCGAAACAAACACCGGACGGTCGGACCCTAACACCCGTCGTTCGTGATCAGCCCACACTCAGCGCCTCGCCGTTGGCGTGAGGAGGCTGTCATGGGGGTGCTTGCCCTGATTCTCTGCATCGTAGCCGCCGCGTATCTCGCGGTCGCCATCGCCAAGCCGGAGTGGTTCTCATGAACTTGTCCGATGGCGTGCAGATGGTGCTGTTCGTGGTGCTGATCCTGGCCGCCGCCGTCCCACTGGGCTGGTGGTGTCATGGACTGCTGGCCGGACGTTGGCGAGTGCCCGGTGAAGGACCCCTGTTCCGCATGGCCGGGATCGACGCCGTCGCTGGATACGGCTGGGGGCGGTACGCTCTGGCGCTACTGCTGCTCAATGGTCTCGGCCTCGCCGTAGTCATGGCTCTGCTCATGCTGCAAGGCGTGCTGCCGGGCAATCCGCAGGCACTTCCCGGGCTGTCGTGGCACCTGGCCCTGAACACCGCGATCAGTTTCGCCACCAATACCAACTGGCAGAGCTACGGTGGCGAATCGACCCTGTCCTACGGCAGTCAGGCTCTTGGGCTGACGGTGCAGAACTTCCTCAGTGCCGCCACCGGCATCGCCGTGCTCGCGGCGCTGGCGCGAGGTTTCGCCCGCCAAGGAACGACCGACCTGGGCAATCCGTGGGTCGATATCAGTCGCATCACCCTCGGCCTGCTGCTGCCGCTCGCGCTGGTCTTCGCCCTGGTCCTGGTCTGGCAGGGCGTACCGCAGACCTGGAGTGCCTATCCGGTCGCCCACCCGATCGCCGGTGGCGAACAGACCATCGCCGTCGGTCCGGCGGCTTCGCAGATCGCGATCAAGCAGTTGGGCACCAATGGCGGCGGCTTCTTCAACGCCAACAGCGCGCATCCCTTCGAGAATCCGACCCCGCTGACCAACCTGCTGCAATGCCTGGCCATCCTCGCGATCCCGGCCCGTATATCACAAATAACCCCTAAGCCGCAACCCGATGGTACATCGTGAGTAAGCCGCCCAACCGATCCTTCCTGACGATCGCGCCGCTGCGGTTGGCGAACAACGGGTCTGGCTCGATCACGGCTCCATCCAGACCAGCATGTGGTCGCTCTTTGTG
>JAIFKN010000301.1:7574-8556 GCA_020049615.1 bacterium
AACCGCTCCATGAACGGGTTGCAGTTGGGGCTGTGCGGCGGGATGCGCTTCGGCTTGACCCCGACGGCGCTGATCGTGGCTCGGAACCGCTCCGAGAAGGCAGGATCGCGGTCCATGATCAGGAACCGCCGTCCGCGCAGGAAGCCGTGGTCGGGGTCGGTCAGGTTCCTGGCCTGCTGCACCATCCATTCCTGATTCATGCTATCGGTGATGCCCACCAACTGGACGCGCCTGGTGTCGTGGTGGATGGCCATCACGCACCACTGGGTTACCAACCGGTCGCCCTGCATCACCTCCACGGCGGTCGCGTCAATGGCGGCGATCTGTTCGGCATGCGATTCCAGGAAGGTACGCCAATCGCTCTCGTCGCTGCGCTCGGGTGCAGGTCCGACGTCGTGGCCGCGCAGGATGTTGCGCACGCTGCTCTCCGACACGGTGACGCCGATGGCCGCCAGTCTCCGCACGATGCCCGGTGCGCCGACTCGCGGATTCTCCCGCGCGATGCGCAACACCGCCTGCACCGTCTCGGCGGGCAGCGGCGGCCGTCCGGGTCCACCTGTGTTGGGGTAGGTCCACTTGGCGATGACCAGTTCGCGATAGTACCGCCGCAGCGTGTCCACCGTGACGAGGGGTTCGCAGGCGGCGAGATCGGCTGGGCTCAACCCATGCGCGGCTTCACCGAGTGCGCGGCGGTGGGCGTCGGTCATGCGGCTGAGATCGGCTCCCGTGTCGTGCAGAACACGGTTCTGCACGACGAGGAAGCGGTTGCGGTGGTCCTGGGTGCGGTTGAGCCAGGCGGCGCAGGCGAGGACGAGGATGGCAAGTTCGGCGGTCATAGGGCGCGGCAGGCTGTGAAATCGGATGGGCCTGGCAATCCCCTCTCCCGGTGCGCCCCAATGGCACCTGACTTAACGAACCCCTCTGTCGGCCTTGAGGTGCCACTTGCTTCCGATGCGAAATGCATGGCGTTTTTCAGCACGAC
>JAIFKN010000297.1 GCA_020049615.1 bacterium
TGGTCTTCGCCGTCTACCAGGCCCGGCCGTCCCCCTTCTGCGTGCTCGACGAGGTCGACGCCCCGCTCGACGAGGCCAACGTCGACGTCTATTGCAACATGGTCCGCGACTTCACCCGCGGCAAGGAAGTCGAAGGATTCAAGGGCAGCCAGTTCATCGTCATCACGCACAAGAAGCGCACCATGCAGCGCGCCGACGCGATCTACGGCATCACCCAGAACGAGCCCGGCGTCTCGACCAAGATCAGCGTCAAGCTCGGCGACCTGCCCGACGGCAGCGGCCCGGAACTGGCCGTGACCACGCGCGGGTCGGGGCCGTTCGCGGGCTGACATCGGAGCGGCTCCGCCGCGACGCCCGGAACGCCGGCGTCTCGCCGGCACGGGGCAATGGTGGGATGCATCGAGCCTTGAGCAGGGCCGTTTCCCCAGCACGCTCCCACCATGACGGACATCGACCCGGACGCCGAAGCCCGGCAGGGCGATGCGCAGGTGCTGGCCGTCCTGCGCACCTGGACTCCCGAGCGACGCGGAGCGGTGGCGTGCAACCTGACCGCCATGGTCCGCTCATCCTCGCGAGCCGCCTGGCGGCGAGCGCGTCTCGGGCAGCCGGCACGCAGCGTCGACATCGCCTGGGCCGAAGCCCAGTACGGCCCGGAGATCGGGGCGGCCCTACGCGCCTGGGACGCGGCCCACGGATGAACCCGGAATCTCCGAGCGCAGCATTGGCTGGCCTCGCCGCCGCCCTGGAGGCCATGCAGGTGCCGTGGTTCGTCAGCGGCTCGCTGGCCTCCAGTCTGCATGGGGTCCCCCGCTCGACCAACGATGTCGACGTCGTCGCCCAGTTGTCACCGGCAGCGGCGGGAGAACTCGTAGCCAGGCTCGGTGAGGGGTATTACGCCGACGAAGGCATGATCCGCCAGGCATTCAGCCGAGGCGGATCGTGCAACCTGATCTGGCTAGCGACCATGATGAAGGTCGACCTCAGCCCGCCCCGCTTCGCTTTCGATCGCGAGGCCATGCAACGGCGCCAGGCCACGGTGCTCACCGATGGCGGTCCCGACGGACTCCCAATTTTCGTCTGCTCACCCGAGGACGCCATCCTCTCCAAGCTCTTTTGGTACCGTCAGGGCGGTGAGATCTCGCAACGCCAGCTGCGCGACATCGCCGGCATCATCGACGCGCGTCGCCAATCGCTGGACCGGGCCTATCTCCAGCGCTGGGCCGCAGCTGCCGGGGTCACCGACCTGCTGGATCGCGCCCTGGCCATGCAAGGCGATGTCCCATGATCCAGGCACCACCGATGATGCAACGCGCCGACGCCATCTACGGCATCACCCAGAACGAACCCGGCGTCTCGACCAGGATCAGCGTCAAGTTCGACGACCTGCCCGACGGCAGCGGCCCGGAGCTGGCCGTGACCACGCGCGGGTCAGGGCCGTTCGCGGGCTGAGTCCGCCCGTCAAAGGATCCCTATGACCCGCAGACTGCATATCGGAGGAACCGTTCGCAAGGAAGGCTGGGAGGTGGTGAACGCCGTACCCGGCCCGCACGTCGATCACCTCGGCAACGCCAAGGATCTGTCGCAGTTCGCCGATGGGGCGTTCGACGAGGTCTATGGTTCTCATGTGTTGGAGCATTTTGACCATGCCCGAGAAGTCCTACCCGTTCTCCAAGAATGGAGTCGAGTACTCCATCCAGACGGCAAACTGATGGTCGCTGTTCCCGACCTTGATGTGTTATGCCGTCTCTTTCTCGATCGCGACCGTTTGACGTCCGAAGAACGACGCTTTGTTACGATCATGATGTATGGAGGGCACATCGACCAGTACGACTTCCACTACGTCGGGTTCAACGACGAGATTCTTGCCTATTACCTGCGCGCAGCCGGCTTCAAGGCATGCCAACGCGTGGACAGTTTTGGCTTATTTGAGGACACCAGTACCATGGCCTACAAAGGGTCTCCGATCAGTCTGAATATGATCGCGTGGAAGACGTGGCCGCTACCCTCATAGACGTAGGGCGATCGGAGCCTGACGTTGGTTCACCGCGCGCAACATCGACAAAACGCGATCAACGCGCGGACTATGGACCGGCAATTTGGCCATACGCTCGTAGTTCTGCAGTCGTGAAGCGCCGTGGAAATAGGCTGAATACGTCGATATGAAAGCCGTGCTTTCAAGTATCGCGCAGCGCACCATGTCCGGTAACGATTCAAAGGTTAGCGACTCATGCATGGCCATGGGCAGCAGGAATGGCTCTCCGAACGCCGATATGATGTCAGAATCGCTGGCGTTCGCGATTGGCTGCATCGCTTCCAGAGCACGACATGCCTCGCTGCGCATACCTTGCGCGCACATGATGCGAACAGCCGTGGCCAACCGCGAACCGGTCATGGCGGCATTCAACGCACGCCGCGAAGCGAACAGTGACTGCGCAAGACAGGCCGCCCGATAGTCGGAAGAAAAAGCCTCATCACTCGCTACAACCATCATGGCAACGGCGCGCCGTTGATGCTCCCATCCTGGAACGATTGCGTTGGGTCCCCAGGCTGAGCAGAATCGGGAAATCCATGGTGATTCAGCAAGGCGATCGATGACTCCCTGGACCTTGATCCCTTCCGGCAATTTGGAGGTGATATCGATGACGCCTACGACTAGGCCGCGAGTCCGCAATTCGTCCATCCGATCCATTGGAAGTGCGAAGGCGTTGATCGCGAAGGGATCCATGCCTTCGCCGGGAAGCAGTGGCACCAGTAGACCCAGTCCTGGAACAAGCCTATGTAGGAGGTACCCATGAGACATTAGACACTCGCTTGAGCGTGCCTGATACAGTCCATTCTGGCGAATCACAAACTGTACGATCGTCCTCCCGGATGAGAGGCAACGATGAGCTCCCGTCAGCACAGATGCACCATCACCCTCAATGTCAACCTTCAGATAGTCCACAGGCGGCTTGCCAGCCAGAATGCCATCGACGGTGGTTACGCGTACCTCGTACACCCCGTCGGTGGACAAAGTTGCCATTTCAGGATCCCTTGGGTCCGTAAGAACTCCTTCGCCCTCCGAAGACGCAAGAGCACATGATTCAAGTTGGATGCGACCAAGTCGACCAGCAAGACCAATGGATTGGCGAAGCGCATCAACAAGCGTCGGATGAGGCTCGACAGCGATGACCTCCCCGTCAGGACCGACCCGGGGTGCCAGGCTGAGTGCATAGCAGCCATAGGCTGCCCCCACGTCCATGCAGCGCCAACCGGGCAGCACCAGCCTTCGCGAAAACGCCAATTCGTCTTCAAACCAATCCCCTTGTTCATCGAGTACAAATCCAGTCATGGACGACTGACCGGGCGGTAGGCAGCAGCTCACGCCATGCGGCAGGTAGGATTGTCGTAGTGATGTCTTCATGCCAACCGCTATCCGAGGAAGGACGGCAGGTCAACATGCATTCTATGCCGCTGGCCGATCACGATATGGCAAGATCTTATATCGTAGATAGAAACGTGCCATGAGCAACATGACCATCGAAGAACTGAAGCGGCGACTGCAGACAGCCGTTGATCTGATGAACGCAGAACGCTGGGAAGAGGCAGCCGCCCTCCTTGGCGTCCTGGCAAGCCTGCATCCAACCAATGCCTACGTACTCTATAATCAAGGCATCATCCACTGGCAGTTTAAACGCCATGCGGAGGCCGTGCAGTGCTATCGACGCAGCCTTGGCGCCGATCCACGTTTTCTGCCTACCATGGTGAACTTGAGCAATTGCCTATTCTCAATGGGGGACTTCCGTGAAGCACTCAGATACGCGCAGATGTCCGTCCATCGCCAGCCCGGCAACGCCGTCCTACTGGTGAATCTAGCAAACGTCCTAGCTGTACTAGGTGAGCACAAGGATGCGATGGAAGCCCTACGCGACGCCCTACGCATCGATCCCAAGTCGGACAAAGCCCGGATGACGCTCTTGGGATGCCTGGACGAATTGGGACACTGGGAGGAAGCAATCTCTCAGGCTGAGACTCTTGTCGATCACCCTGATCTGGCGATTCGGATCCCTGCCATATTCGCCATCGCTGGCATCGCCAGACGCCTCAGCCGCTGGGATCTCTGTGATCGCTACATCCCACGCCTGATCGCAGACATTGGCAAGTCCGATGCCCCGGCACTCAATCCCATCGCATTCGCATTTTTCACCGATGATCCAGAACTGATGCGGCGAATGGCGTTGAGCCATGAGTCTCCCCCTGTGGCGGCAACCCAGCGAAAACCGGTCATACGCGACGGGAGAATGACGATCGCATATCTATCACCGGATTTCCGCGAGCATCCGGTGGCACAAATGCTGCACTGCGTCCTCCGCAACCACGACAGGAATAGGGTCCGGTTGATCGCGGTGTCGATTATCCCCATGGATGACTCAAAGGAAGCGCACGCCATCAAAGGTTCCGTCGACGAAGTACTAGATATCTCTCAATTGGATGACACTGCCGCCATGCATGCCCTTCATCGAACCGGCGTCGATATCCTGGTCGACATCGCCGGCACCACCAAATGGCATCGTTCGACCCTGCTCGCACGTCGACCCTGCCCAGTTCAAGTACTTTGGCTAGGATGCCCCTGCTCCACTGGCGCCAGGTATTACGATGGATTCATTCTCGACGACATCGTAGCACCTCCGGGTTATGACGTCTACTGTGCAGAACCCATCATCCGTCTGCCTGGATGCTATCACCCCATCAATGAGGGCATCGACTTCCAACCCAGTTCCGTAAGCCGGGCTGATTTCGGCCTGCCAGAGCATGCCCACATTGTAGCTATGCTTCAGCAACCCGCCAAAATTCGTCCACCGCTCGTTGATCGGATTGCCCAGGTCGTGGCTCGGCATTCAGATGCGCATTTCTGGATCAGAGTACACCAGGACGCCTGCAGCACAGCCATACAACGGCTTAGCGACTTGGGGCTGCCGAAGGAGCGCATCCACATCACCCAACGTTTCATCCAGCGAAACGACTACCTTGCAGCCTACCGATTGGCAGACGTAATCGTTGACTCGTATCCATACGGGGGACACAGCACAACCGGAGAGGCCCTCATGCAGGTCACTCCAGTTCTCACCTTTCTCGGCAACTGTATCCATACGCGGGTTGCGGCGAGCATGATCACGGAATTCGGACTGGGGGACACTGTTCGCTCGTCAATGGAGGACATGCTAGGCACCTTGGATCAGTTGCTGGCAGATCGTGCTGTACTGGATCAATGGAAGCATCGGTTCGCCATGGCATCCAAAACATACGGCAATGGCGGCCTAAAGCGCCTCGCCATCCATTTGGAAGACACCTTCTCTCAACTTTTGGCGAATAAGACCAACTAAACGAAACAGCCCAGGGCGCATCGCGCCCTGGGCTGTTCCATCCTGTTACCTGTTGGATTACTTCGAGTAGATCGGGAAACCGTTCGGCGTCGCCGCGTCAAGCGAGGTGACGGCAAAAGTTCCCGAGGTCGCAGCGGCAGCGGTGCTCATACCCGTGGCGATCACGATGCCCAGCGCCGACGTGTGCGGACGGCTCCCGTTGGCCGTGGTCGAGGCCGCAGCAAGGAAGCACGCGTCCTGCACCCTAGCGTTGGCCGGGCTACGAACCTGGCCGTCGTTGCCGATGAAGAAGACGCGGCGTCCGGCGTTGCCCCATTCCTGCGGCACCGCAGCGGCGGCCCAGCTCTGCTCACCGTTGTTGGCAGTGGTGTCGGTGGCGATAGTGGCGGTGGCGTCAGTCACTGCCATGCCGTCGTGCATGACACCCGTCGTAACTTCAGCGGCATCAGTAATGCTGGGGGCGACAGCGGTGAAGAAGTAGCCGTTCGCACTGCCACGCGCCAGCGCGGAGGTGCTACCGGTGCCCCAAGCAGCTGCGTTGGAGAGAGGTCCGGTGAGCAGGCGCAGATTGCCAGCAGAGACCTTATTGGTGGCATTGATGCCGGCCAGTTGCTTGATGCTGCCGTACTCGCCGACGTTGTCCTGATCGCGGTCGAGGTAGCCGCCGCCCTGGAACTGGACTTGGCCGGCGAACACGCCCGACTTCAACGAGGCGCTGGAGGCCGACTCATTGGCCGTCACACGCGATTCGAGGAGGTTGGGGATCGCGATGGCCGCGATGATGGCGATGATCGCGATGACGATCATCAGTTCGATGAGTGTGAAGCCCTTGCGCATGGTAGCGTCTCCTTGGTTGGTAGGGATTGATGTAGGTGATAGCGCGCAGCAAGCCGCTCGGCAAGAGTTAATGATAGAGTTATTACAAGGACTTACATCGTTCTCCCTGGCCCAGGCGACAGCTTTCGTCAGACACTGACACGAAATGTCAACAGTGTGCCCGACCGCATCCCGTAGCTCCAACTTCAGTCGGCCGGATGGGCGACTTCAGTCGCCTACGGTGGCAATGGAGGCCCATTGCCCCGCGGCGGACTCAAGTCCGCCGACCAGGCCGACTGAAGTCGGCGCTACGACCCCGGCAGTGGCGCCAGCAGCGCCTGCAGATCAGCCTGGGTCAATTCCCCTCCAGCCTGCCCGCTGCACACCGGGCGGCAGATCATCACCGGCTTGTCCTGGCCGATGCGGTGGGCGCGATCGGCGGCCTGCGCCTCGGCGGCGAGGCTCCACCTGCGTCAACGTTCGGTGTACGTCAGGCGAAGAGCTCTGCCACCTGGCAGGCAAAGCCGGGCAGCACATCGCCGCCATCGATGCGGTCGGTAGCCTCCAACTGCCGTACCGGCTGGCCCCGGGCATAGACCTCTGCCGTCTGCGACAACGGATCAACCACCCACACCAGCGACACGCCGCGGCGCAGCCACATGCGAGCCTTCGCCACTATCTCCGTGTAGCTGTCGCTGGGGGACACGATCTCGACCGCCAGATTGGGTACACAGCGCATGAAGCCGCGCTTGGGCGCCTGCGCACAGCGCTCGGCGTCGAGATACACCACGTCCGGTGCACGCACGTTCTGATCATCGAGGATGAACCCCGGATCACCGGCCAGCACCGCGCCAGGCAACCGCACGCGCTCCACATGATCGCCAAGCATACGGCTGATCTGTGCCATGGCCCGTCCGTGTTCGAATCCTGCTGGCGACATCTCGATGATCTCCCCGTCGATGAGTTCGCAGCGACCCGGATGCTGCTCCAGGTCGGCAATGGTCGCCAGCGGTAGTGCCGTCGTGGTCATGGCGGTGCCTCGCCGGTATCCTGCGCGTTGGGCCGGGCTGGTGAAGCGGCAGGATCTCCGGTCACCCCGGCAGTGGCGCCAGCAGCGCCTGCAAGTCGTCCTCGGTCAACTCCCCCCCAGCCTGCCCGCTACCATCCCACAGCGCGTCGACCAGTCCGCGCTTCCGGGCCTGCAGCTCCTGGATGCGCTCCTCGACCGTGCCGCTGCACACCGGGCGGTAGATCATCACCGGCTTGTCCTGGCCGATGCGGTGGGCGCGG
>JAIFKN010000112.1 GCA_020049615.1 bacterium
GGCGGCGGTGATCGAGGCGGTCAAGGCCGGCCACATCATCGCCGCCTTCGACGTCTTCGCCGAGGAACCCCTGCCCGCCGGCAGCGCCTTCTACGGCCTGAACAACGCGATCATCACCCCCCACCTCGGGGCCAGCACCGAGGAGGCCCAGGTCAAGGTCAGCGTCGACATCGCCAACCAGTTCAACGCCTTCTTCGGCAGCGGGAAGATCATCAACGCGGTCAACGTGCAGTTGCGCGTCGATCCGGCTATCGACGGCTATCTCGCCGCCGCCGAGAGCCTCGGCGCCGCCCTGGCCCAGACCCTCGACAGCCCGCTCAAGGGCATCGAAGTGATCGCCTCGGGCGATCTGGCCAAATACGACATCAAGCCCCTGGCCGTCGCCGCGCTCAAGGGCGCCCTGTCGAAGATCAGCGACCAGGTGGTCAATTTCGTCACCGTCGCGCAGATCGCCAAAGAGCGCGGTATCGGCATGACCAGCTCGGCCCGCGACGTCGGCAACGGCCCGCAGCTGACGGTCAAGGCGATCACCGCCGACGGCGAGCGCGTCATCGCCGGTGGCCTGGTCGGCACCCAGCTGCGCGTGCTGCAGTACAACGAATACCCGATCGACCTGCCCATCGGTGGCCATCTGCTGATCATGGAGTACCCGGACCGTCCGGGTATGGTCGGCAAATTCGGCAGCCTGCTGGGCGAGAACAAGATCAACATCGCCCGCATGGAAGTCTCGCGCATCGACGGCCGCGGCGACGCCCTGGTGCTGCTGACCCTCGACGATCCGGTCCCCGGCCCGGTGTTCGACCAGATCGTGGCGGCGGTGAAGCCCAATAAGGCGTACCGAATCTCGATCTGAGAGGGCGGCCCCTCATTGCCCCAGGGGTTAGGGGTTAGGGTCGTGTAGATGCGGCCGTGGGTGTTCAGCCCACGGTCCCATCGTTTTCATGCAGTGCGCGAGTGATCCGTCTCACCATCGCTCACCTCCTGTGTCCACGGCCCTAACCCCTAACCCCTAACCCCTGGGGCAATGCCCCCCCTGAGGCAATGCCCCCCTGGGGCAATGGACAGCCTCAGCTCCGGATCAGCACGGCGTAGTAGCCGCCGGCTTCCCACTCACCCGGCCACGCCAGGTGCTCGCCCAGCAGCCGCCAGCCGTCGAGGAACTGGGCGACGCCCTGGTTCTCCGGCGGGCTGACCGAACAGGTGGCGTAGATCAGGCGGCCGCCTGGAGCGACCAGGGTGGCGGCCGAGCGCAGCAAGCTGCGCTGCAGCTCGACCAGGCTGTCGCGGTGGTGACGGTCGTAGCGCAGCCGGGCCTCGGGCCGGCGACCAAGGACGCCCGTGTTCGAGCATGGCGCATCGACCAGCACCACCTCGAAGCCGGCAGCGAAGGCGGGCCGCAGACCGTCGCTGATCACGCGGTGCAGTTCGTCGGGCATGTCCCGCACCTTGGCCAGCGAGACGTCGGCGCTGACCACCACCAGACCGGCGTCGCGCATCGCAGTGGACTTGCCACCGGGGGCGGCGCAGAGGTCGAGGATGGCGTCACCCGGACGCGCCTTGGCGGTCTGCAGCACGGCTTCGGCGACGCGGCCCTGGGCCCGGTCCTGCACCACGCAGCGGCCGTCGGCGACCGGACCGCGCAGGGCCTCCTGCGGGTCGCCCCACCAGGTCCACGACCCCTCGCGGCGGAGGACGCTGCCGCCAGTGGGCTGCGGCGCCCCTGGACGCGTGCGCGTGCACAGGTGGGGCCGGCAATTGAGCGCGGCCAACTGGGCATCGCGCGGCTCGGCCAGGATGTCGCCGAGATCCTGCACCAGCAGGTCTGGCAGGCCATGCCGCACCGCCTCGGAATCCGGGCGCAGATCCAGGGGCAGCCGCCCCAGCGGCCCATCAGTGCCGCGTTCGCTCAGACGCAGTTCGCCGATGCGCCGCGCAACGGCATTGGCCACGCCGGTCAGATGCGGACAGCCGACGCAGCGCAGGGCGCCGACCGCGGTGGCGACGGCGGCATGCGGCGGCACCCGGTCGAGAGCGAGCAGCTGGTGCGCAGCGAGGCGGATGGCGATGCGCAGCTCGGCCGGCTGCGGGCCGGGACGCAGGAAGCGGTCGGCCAGCCAGTCGTAGAGTCGGGCGTGGGTGGCGCAGCCGAGGATCAACTCGCGGGCGAGGCCGGCATCAGGACCTTCGAGTCCGCTTGGAGGCTCCCAATCCGACAGATGCGGCAGCACCCCGCGCTCAAGGGAGAGCAGTGCACGTAGGGCGACGGTGCGGGGTCCTTCGTCGACCGGCTTGGAGCCGGTCACGGTTTCCCGCGCTGCTCGACGATCACCTTGCGGTTGTTCAGGTCGCGCAGCGAAGCCAGGACGTCGTTGTAACCCATGATGCGCAGCTGTTCGCCATGCGCATCCTCATCCCAGTTCTTGGCCTTGCTCTGGAAGGCTCGGAACTCGTCCTGCATGGCCCGCACGCTGGCGATGGCGCGCTGGATGACGGCCATGTCATCGCTGCCCATGGCGGCGTACGAATCGCGTTTCGCCTTCTCGATGCTGTCCCGCAGCACGGTCAGCGGCTGGTCGTGGATGACTTCCTGCTTCTTGGGCGGACCACCGCGACCGAACAGCATGACCAGGGTGAACACGACCAGCATGATGCCGCAGCTGGCCAGGCTGAGCAGGACGATCTTGTTGCTCTTGCCTCTGCTGGCACCGGTACGACGCGTCGACGGCGTCTTGGCGGGGCTGCGCTTGCTGGTCGCGGTCGAGCGTTTCTGCGACTGCTGACGCCCGCTGGCGGTCCGGGTCGGCTTGGCCCCGTCGCCCTCCTTGGGCTGGTCGCTCTTGTCCACGGCCACGACCTCGGCGGTCTCGGCCTTGCCAGGATTGTCGTTGTCCTTGGGATGGACGAAATCGAACGGCGAATCGGGCTGGGCGGTCAGCGGACCGTCGGCGACCTCAACCTCCTTGCCATACTCCTCGGGGTCATCGACCAGGCCGGGCGGGGGCGGCGGCATCGACGAGCCGACCAGGGCACCGAATCCACCACCGGCGGCGGCGAGGCCGTCCATCGGCGTCACCGCCTTCGTCGGCTTCGGCGAGGAAGCAGGGATGGCGTCGGTCTCGGTGCTGGGCTTGGGCAGCGGCTTGAGCGCGACGGGCTCGTCGACGGCAAATGGGTCATCCGGCACGGTCCGGGCGCGGTCGCGTGCAACCGAGATGGGATCCGGTGCCTCGGCGACCGCCAGGGCCGCGGAGGGCTGAGGCCGCCCTCCGACGGCTGCCGTCGCCTGCTGGCCGGCTCGCGCCAGCCACGAGCCGGCCAGTCCCTGGTCGACGCAGCCAGAGCAGATCGTGTCATGCCGCTTGCGCATGCCCTTGCCCGCCCGGAGATCCAGGTCGGTGACGCGGGTGCCGCACTCATCGCAGAAGTAGATGTCCATCGCTGCCCTGGTGCGAGGAACCTACCGGGAAGCGGTGCCCGTTCTCAGCGTTTCCCCGGCGCCAGCAGTTGGCGTGCGTGAAGCACCAGCAGCTCGACAGCCAGCACCGGATCCTCGGCGCCGCCTCGCAACTGCCGCTGGGTCTTGAGGATGCCGCCGAGCAGCCGGATCAGGGCCGGGCGCCCGACGGTCTGGGCCTGTCGCCGGGCCATGCGCAGGTTGGGCCGGCCCTTGATCCCGGCCAGCTCGGCCGCTCCGGCATCGTCGGGAGCGTCAAGGCAGGCGATCTGCTTGCGCACCTCGTTGTGCAGCACGGCCATGGCCTGGCCGGGCTCCATGCCCTGTCCGGCATGCAGCAGGCCCAGGGCCTTGGCCGCCTCGCCGGCGAGCACGGCACCGCTGAACTCGTATGCCGGCCTGGAAGCCGTGCCGACCACCACCGCCTCGACCGCCTCAGGGGTGATCGGCCCCTCATCTGCATAGGTGCGCAACACGTCGACAGCTGCCAGCAAGGCGTCCGCATCCTCGCCGGCGTGGGCGTGCAACTGCTCGGCGCACAGCATCGCCCGTTGCACCCCGGCCGGATGCGCCGCCAGCCGGTCGGCGATCCACCCCTTGGCGGCTGGCCCCGCCTCCCACGGCTTGAGCCCGGACCAGGGCGGATCGGCATCGACCACGGCATGCGCCGCAGCCAGGGCCTTGGCCAATGGCAGGCGTCCATCGATGCCGGACGCGACCAGGATGATGCCTCCCGCCAGGGCCTCGACGCCGGTGGCGGTGGCCAGTTCCGACGCCTTGCCCTTGAGCCAGGCGTCGCTGCCGCGCACCAGCCACAGGGTCGGATCGCCGAACAGGCTGGGCGTGTCGACATCGCTGAGGATCGAGCGTAGATCCGCAGGATCGGTCGCTCGCTTCAGCGGTCCGCTCCACGCCGCCAGCAGCGGAGCAAGCGCCTCATCGCGCAAGCGGGCGCTGGAACCCAATACCGCGCGGAGTTTCAGCACGTGGGCAGGCTTGGGGCTGACATTGGACCTGAAACCTGAAGGCTGCAGCCTGCCGCCCGGGGCACTGGACTCATAGGGCGAAATCCTCCCCGAGATACGCCTGCCGTACCGCCGGATCGGCCACGATCTCGGACGGGGTGCCGGCCGCGAAGTTGGTGCCATCCTTCATCACATAGAGGCGGTCGACCAGACGCAGGATGGTCTCGGCGTGGTGGTCGGTGATCAGGACCGAGACACCGCGCGTGCGCAGATCGTGGATGATGCGCACGATCTCACCGCGGCTCTTGGGGTCGACACCGGCGAACGGTTCGTCGAAGAACACCAGCTTCGGCTGGACCACCAGGGCCCGGGTGATTTCCAGTCGACGGCGTTCTCCACCGGACAACCCGGCAGCGCGGGCGTCGCGCAGGTGAGCCAGACCGAGTTCTCCAAGGAGTTGGTCGAGTCGGGCGGCGCGTTGCTCGGTCGGACAATGCTCCTCGAGCACGATGTTGACGTTGTCCGCGACGCTGAGCCCGGCGAATACCGTCGGTTCCTGGGCCAGATACCCCATGCCGAGGCGGGCGCGGGCGTACATCGGCAGGCCGGTGACCTCCCGGTCTCCAAAGATGATCGATCCGGCATCCGGACGATACAATCCGACAACCATGCGGAAGGTGGTACTCTTGCCGGCGCCGTTGGCGCCGAGCAACCCGACGATCTCGCCCGGTTGCACGTCCATGCTGAATCCCTGGACCACGGTGCGCGAACCGAAGCGCTTCGAGAGTCCCTGTACGCGGAAAAATGGCATTGTGGAAAACTCGTTGAGCTAGAGCCGATACCTGGAAACCCGGCCATTGGACACGCCCCGTCGGTCACAGCGAAGATCATCCAAAACGTGTATTGAAAGTCTATTACAAGCCACCGTTTCAGTTGTTGCGCGACCTTTACGGAAGGTTGCTCGCTTCTTGATCAATTCTGCATGCTCGTGCGACTGTGGAAAACATGTCGAAACAGTCCCTGCGAATCCCGTGGAGGTGGACAAGCGGCCCTCCATGATTATCCGGCTCACCGGATGACCTTCCAACGCTGCGGAGGGAACACCACCAACCAACCGCGTCCACGCAGGTTTTCGGCGGGAACGAAGCCCCATTCGCGGCCGTCAAGGGAATGCGGGCTATTATCGCCGAGCATCAGGTAGCCCCCCGTAGGAGCGCGGGCGGGATGATCCGGACCGGTGGCGTAGGCGCTGGTCGCCTCGCGCGGGGTCAATTCCTCGGCCGACTTGGCCAGCAATTGGGCCCGTACCTCGCGCGGAAGACGTACCTGGCTGGCGAACGCGTTGTCGCGATCCTCGGGATCCCGGTGATTGCCCTGGATGGTCTCCAGGGCTCGATCCGGCTTGTCCACTCCGGGACATTGCTGGAGGAATCCGCGGGCAGTGTAGTGCAGATCACGTTCGACCTGCAGAGCCGTCAGCACGGCACTGCCGCCGCCAGTGAAGACGATGGCTGGACGATGCAGGTTGGGGTCGGCCCAGGCGAGTTCGCCACGGTAGACCTCCCGACCATCGAGCCGCACCACCACTTGGCCATCGACCTGCGCGAGATCGATCGTCCGGCCGGCTGTCGGTCCGACCCCAGTGGCGGCTACGCCTGCAGCCAGGCCGCTGCCGGCCAGGCTCCAACCATCCGCACGCATAGTCAGGGCCAGACCTCGTTCCGCTAGCGGGGTACCCGGAGCCTGAGCGAGCAGGCCCAGGACGATGTCGCCGTCGACACGCCCGACGCGGAAGCCGACGCGCAGATCGCCCGTCCACTCGTTCATCAACTGGTTGACCTGGGTGCCGCGGCTCGGGTCGTCATTGTCGGCGCTGGTCAGGCGCTTGATCTCCCAGCGGTCCAGCTGCCAGATGCTGCCCTCAATCCCACCGGTCCAGGCGAAACGGGGATGGGTCATGCCGACGCCGTCGACCCGCACATACCCATCGCCTGAACCGAGCCGGCGCACCGCCACCGAACCGTCCTTGATGTAGACGTTGCGCAGCGGCTGGTCAAAACGCACCGTGCCACCGGCCGGCGTGAACTCGAGGTTCGCGCCGACCACCTCGACCGTGGCGCCTCCCTCGGCGGTCCATGGGCGATAGCCGGGCTGGTCGCCGGCACGGTAGACCACCTGCCAGAGGTGCTCCTGCAGCTCCGGCGGCTTGCGCGCGGCCTTCCAGCCATCGCCATCGCGCAGGAACACCTCGCCGCCCTGGATGTAGAACTCCTCGCCAGGCAGCACGACCACTCGCTTCACGAAGTTGCCGCCCAGCAGCGGCCGGGTGATCGGATGGTCGAGGCGCGTGCCGTCAGCCGCCACCGCCGGACGCGCCCGCCCGCCTTTGCCGCTCTCAATCTCGGGTACCGGATACTGGAAAACCGCGACATCCCAGCGCTGCACCTCGCGGAAGCGCGAAGTCAGCTTGTCGACGACGACGAAGTCGCCCTTGCCGAGACCGGGATCGCCGAGCAGCATCGGCTCCATCGAAGCGGAGGGGATGCGGAACAGCTCGACGCCGAAGTGGCGGATGCCGAAGGCGATGATGAGGGCGAAGATCCAGTTCTCGCAGAAGCGGTGCAGGCGGCGACGCCATTCCACCGCAGGCAGCTCGGCAGCGTCATCTGAAGCTCCGAGGATGTCCCAGAAGCGCTCGGCGGCATCCTTCTTTGGCGGCGATACGGCAGGTTCGGTCATCGGCGGGATGGTCGGGCACGGCGCCGGGGATCAACAGAGGCCTGCGCTGCGAGAGGACTGCCTTTTGCCACGGAGACACGGAGATCCACAGAGGGCCACGGAGACGAGAGATCCGGGCTGCCTACCTACTCGGTGGGCGATTGGAAACACGACCGCTCTGTAGCACTACGAGTCGAAATCTCCGGTTCGTCTGGAGATTTCGCCGAGGAGTGCGTGGGGTGCGGGGCGAAGCCCTGCAGCAACAGCAGAACAGCCCGGCGAAGCCGAAAATGAAC
>JAIFKN010000271.1 GCA_020049615.1 bacterium
CTTCGCCCTGGCCGCGACGGCGGCGGACAGCGACGGCACGGTGAGCAAGGTCGCGTTCTACGCTGGCGGGACCAAGCTGGGCGAGGACAGCACGGCTCCGTATGCGTGGTCGTGGAGCAGCGTCGCCGTCGGCAGCTATGCGCTGACCGCGGTGGCGACGGACAATTCCGGGGCGACGACGACCTCGGCGACGGTGATCGTCACGGTGACGGCTCTGGTGCCTCCGCTGGTTCCGGTGGTGAGCCGTAATCAGGGAGAATCCCAGGGCAACTGCGGCATGGGAAGCGCACTCGGTGCGATGCTCGCCGGATTGCTGGTGATGCTGCGCTTCAACACTTCCAGGCGTCCGTCCATCGCGGACCACTGCGCCACCCGGACTGAGTGATGCGTGGCCGTCTCGGGGAAGGCGGTCGCCCTGTGGTCCGTCAAGCAGAACAGTAGCATCTTCTCCATGCGTTCAGACCGGGAATTGCTCGACGCATTTACTGAACGCCGTGACGATCAGTCGTTCACCGAGCTATGGTCCCGGCATCGCGGGTCCGTCATGTCGGTGATCCGCAACGTGGTGGGCGCCCGGGGCGAGATCGAGGACATCGCCCAGGAGGTGTTCGCCGAGTTCGCCCGCTGCGCGGCGGAGATCGAGAACCCGGGCGCCTGGCTGCATCGTGTGGCGAGGCTTCGCGCCATCGACCATCTGCGTTCAGCCATTTCCCAGCGCGAACGGTCCATGCCGGGGCGCGAACTCCATGACGCGATGCGTACGCCGGCCTGGGGGGTCGTCGATGAGGTGGAGAAGGCCCTGCAGACCCTGTCGGATACCGATCGGCGGATATTCGTCGCGCATGTCCTGGAAGGTCGGCCGCAACGTCTGGTCGCAGACGAGGTGGGGCTCGACCAGGCCGTCGTCTCGCGGCGCATCGAGCGGGCCCGGGGGCGTCTTCGGCGCAGGCTGGTGGAACTGAACCCGGCGTCGCCTGCGCTCGCGTTGTTCGGCTTGGACACAGGTCGCACGCCCGGCTGGGGATTCGCGCCCAAGGCATCGCTCATCACGGCGACGTCAGCGCTGGTGGCTGGCGGTATCGTGGTCGGAATCCTCGTGCATCAGACCGGGACTCCTGCCGTCATGGCCCCGCTCCTGCCATCTGGACCTGTGCCGGTCGCGGAGGCGCCAGCGTCAGCGAAGCCTGCGCCGACCTGGTGGCTGCAACAGGGCGCAGGCCTTCCATGTGTCGATGTTCGCGGCCTCGTGCAGATGGCGGACGGCAGGTGGTTGGGCGGCTGCCTGCAGGCCGATCCCGGTCAGGGCTTGCCACTGATCACGGCAGGAGGGCAGCCAGACGGGTTCCTGCCTCTGCCTCCAGAGCGCGTCGGCAACCATGGTCTGTCGCGCCATGCGGGCGGGCTGTGGGCGGTGCTCGCCCGACGTCTGGATGGGGACGCGCAGCAGACCCGCTGGACCAGGGAGCTGTGGCGGCTGGACGGGGATCCGACCAGGCAGGCGGACATCGACCAGGTCAGCGGACCCATTGCGCGGCCCGCCGGAGGGATCGGTCATCTCGGCGAGCTCACGCTGGTCGCGGTGGACGAGACCCTGGTCGCCTACGCCGGCGGTGTCGAGCGGTGGCGCAGGTTCCATCCAGGTCTGCGCCAGGTGGCAGGAGCCAATGTCCTGTTCGCCGATGGCGGCATCTTCCGGCTTGATGCCCGCGGCGAATTGACGCGCATCCCAGGACAGGCGACCATGATCGCTGATGGTGGGGACGAAACGCTGCTGATCGTCAACCGAGGGCGGTTGTCGGCGCTCCACGCCGGGACCGGCACGGTCCTGAGCAGCTCTCCGACCGCGGAGCGTGGCATCAGCGGTCTGGCCAGGACCGCGGCGGGAAGCTGGGTTGTCGCGGCGAATGGGGCCGGTCCGCTCGCGGAATCGGTGGGTGGCATCTCGATCGGCATGTCCGGCAGCTGGACCCTGCGCGGCGTAGGCCTGATCGATGGCGCCACCCCGACTCCGGACGGCCGGTGGTGGAGCAATGCCCAGGTCTGGCGTGGCGATGGATCCTGGGCCGGCTGGACCGTCGATCCTGAGCGGTTTCCCGATGACCCGCGCCTGCATGGCATAGGCGGAAGCCCCCAGGCCTGCCACGTCGACGGCACGACGCTGCTGCTGCTCCGCCACGATTTCGGCAATGCGGTGCTGATGCGTGTCGGCCGTGACGGCATCGCTGTTCCGACCGCTGCCTGGATGGTCTCCGTCGATGGTCGGCGCGCGGTGGACGGCCCCTGGCCGGCTGCCGGACCAGCCCAGGGCAGCTGGTCATGGAGCGACGCGAACGGCGATGGTGCGATGCAGGCCGATGAGTTCGCCGCCGATGAGGAACAGGGCTATGTCGGCAGCTGCTGGCTGGACAGCCGTGGGGGCGTGTGGCGATCGTTGCGCCAGGAAGCGGGCATCCGCTACTATGCACTGACGGGGTTCAGCCGCGGGCAGGTGCCGCGCTTCGCCCCGGTTCGGACCATGCCGGTGCCGGCCCCGCTGCGTGCGGTGGAACGGATGGCCTACGATGCCGAACATGACCGCTTCTACGCCACCGGCTTCACCGCGGAACGGCCAGCCACGGGCGACGATGCTCGCTGGGCCGGCAGCACCCTGGTGCGGGTCGACGGTTGGCTGTCCGGTCCGCAGCGGATGCGCTGGCAGGTTCCCATCCCGTATGAGGCGCGATCGGATCGCAACATCAGCGGGCTGACCTGCGCTGGCGATCTGGTGCTGCTGGGTCGGCAGCGCATCGGCGAGGTGGTGCTCATCGACGCCGCGGACGGCACGGTCGAGGGTGAATTCAGCCTGCCGAGCGGCGCCGCGGATGGCGCTGCCGTCGGCTGGAATACGACCGGTCTGCGTGCCGTGAGCGATGGGAAGGGGGGCTATCGCCTGACCGCCGGCGATGGCGGCGATCTCGTGTGGAAGGACTGGCGGCCCCGACCCTGACCGGTCTTCACCGCAACGCGGATCCGCGACCTGCGGCTCACCAGGCGAGGACGAGACCGGCGCGGGTGGCCTCAAGCTGCGCATTGGGCGTAGCGGCCCAAATACGTCTGCCTTGGACGACATTGAAAAGCCACGCTCCCGCATCCGGCCCTGCAGCCGGCAGTGGCCTGGCCATGGCCCGGCTGCCATCCTGCCAGGCCCAGCCTTCGGGTCCGTGCTGCACATCCAGCCAGGCGGAGATCATGGGGGCGGTTGCGCTGGCCATGGCATCTTCGCTGGCGGCATCGGGCAGGCGCGGGAGCTGTGCGCCCAGCCCGCTCGCCACCTGCATGGCTTGCGCGAAGGTGAGCTGCGAGGCCACGTTGATCAGGTGTTGGGGACCAGCGGGAGCGGCCAGCGAGCGCAGGGCCTGGACGTCGCCCGCCAGGGCGGCCGCCTGGGCGCGCAGGTGGCGCACCAGGGCGGGATCGGCCTGCTGCCGTTCCCATGCGGACGCCCAGGCCAGCAGGCGGTCCGGTCCAAGCCGGGAGCCGAGGACGTAGAGGCGGGCGGGCGCGATGGTGGCCTCGCCAGCCGTGTCCAACGGGTTCAGGCTGAGGTCGAGGCTGGCATGCTGGCCCAGCGGCATCTGTCGCAGTCCGCAACCCACGAGGGTCAGTACCGAACTCTGCACGGAAGCGAGGGCCTCGACGTCCACCAGCGGATTGCCGTCGAGGTGCAGGGTGTCGAGGACGAGGCTGCGGCTTGCGCCATCGGACGCCCGCGTCAGCGGCGAGAGATCGGCGATGGCATTGTCCGCCAGGTGGCAGTCCCGGAGCGGCATGCCGGCCAGGGCGCTGATGTCCACGATGCGGTTCGCATTGAGGACGAGCTCGCGGATCGGCATGCCCGCCAGGGGCGACAGGTCGGTCACCTGATTGAAGGCGAGATCCAGGCTGCGGATCGGCATGCCAGCCAGGGGGCGCAGATCGGAGATGGCATTGCCCGCCATATACAGTTCGCGTAGCTTGCCCCCGCTCAGCGGCGCGAGGTCGCGGATGAGGCATCGTTTGGCGTTCAGGGTCTCGAGCGGTGCGCCGCGTAGCGCGCTGAGTTCATTCACCGGGCAGCCTTCGAGGCGGAGCTCGCGCAACGGCATGCCCGCCAGCGCACCGAGATCGGCAACCGCGGTGTCCGAGAGGTCGAGTTCATCGATGGGCAGGCCACGCAGGGCAGCGATGCTGGCGACCTTGCTGCCACCCAGGCGCAGACGACGCAACTGGGATGCGGAAGAGAGGATGGCGATGCCGCTGATCGGGTTCCCGGTCAGATTGAGCTCGACGAGCGGCATGCCGGCGAGGGGCCCCAGGTTCGCGATGCGGTTGCCAGCCAGATTCAGGATGCGCGTGCGCATGCCGCGCAGCGGGGCGATGTCGTCGAGATCGAGGTTGTGCAGATCGAGGGCCGGGGTCTCGGGCCGTCGGGCCAGCAGACCGAGCAACTGTTGGGCTTGGAGTGCGGGCAGGGGGCGCGGGGTGCTCGCGAGCATACCCAGTGCGACGGTGCTGGACGGATCGTAGTCGAGAAGTTCGTTTGCCAGCGCGAGGGCGGCCTGGTAGCGGCCGTTGCGCCACAGCAGGGATGCTTCAGCCGCCTGACAGTCGGCCAGCATGGGGCTGCGGGCGTGATCAAGCACGAGGCGATCCATGAACCATGCCCGACCTGGTGAAAGGTCAGGATGGCCACAGGACACCAGGAATCCGCGAGCTGCGGCAATACCTGATTCAGGTCGGCCAAAGTTGTCGATGACCGTATGTTGCCAGGCGGTGAGGGCGGCTGCAGGATCGCCATTGGCAAGCAGAGCATCGCCAATGGCGACCGGAGAGACGCGATCCCTCGGGGCCAGGCGTTCGATCATGAGATGGCGCAACCGCATGTCGGACCAAGCCCGAATAGCAATGCGGTTGAGCCCAGCCCCGGCGATGGGTATGCCGACGCGCCGGCTAAGGATCTCGCGCCCGTCAATCAGCAGACGGACGGTGTCGGCATGCAGTTCCAGGGCGAGACGGTAGAGCCTGCCCGGGACCACGTCGCTGGTCGTGCTGGTCAGAGGGCTGGGCGCCCCTGCCGAATGGTTTGGCGATAGGAGATGGACTAGTCCATCCCCTGCACCGAACTGACAGCCGATGCTGCGTGGCATCATCCACCATTGCGGCGGGGGCTGATCATCCGCGTGCACCAGGATTTCGAAGCCGTCAACCCGTTCCGTCCAGAGCACGTCGGCTGTTACCCGGACATCGCCACCTTCGCGTGTATCCGTGACCCATATGAGCTGTTCGGGGTGCAGCAGCAACCCTTCGGCGCTCGGCGGTTCGACCGGGCGCAGGCCCGGCCAGGAATGATGCGCTTTGCCGAGTCCGGCGAGCAGGGTGTCCGGCTGGTAGAAGGAGCGCTCCCAGAGCGGCATCCATGCGGCGGCCGGCACGGTCGACTTCGTCGTCCAGAGCATGGCGGCGCAGCCGAATCCGAGCACGGCCAGCGCGACGAGCAGCCAACGCCCGACGTCGCGGGTGACTTTGCGATGATGCGCCGTCGTCGCCGCAGCAAGGAGCAGGCGCGTGGCAGGCTGGTCCTCCGGTGCGGCCGTCGCGGTCAGCAATCGCACCTGCTCGACGTTTCCGGCAGCCACAGCACGCCTGGCTTGGGCCGCACGGGCTTCCGCGACCAGGGCAGGGCAGAGCGGGTCACCAGGGTAGTTGGCCTGGATGACGGCCAGATCGGCAAGGATGCCGTCCAGGTCCTGGTCTGTGCCGGCATGCTGCCGGTCGAGCCGCTGGCGGACGCTTTCACGCAGTGCGATGTCATCCGCATGGGCAAGGACGGCATCAAGGGCCGCAAGCACGCGTTGTGCATCAGCGCGCAGGCTACGGTCGCCAAGCAGCCCGGCCAGCAGGGCCGAGCGGACCTCCTCGGGCAGTTGCGGACCATCACCCCAGGATGGTACCGGCACCTCACGCTTGGCCCTCCAGAACGCCTCCCGCTCGGCAGGCAGTTCAAATGGCGGCGTCAGTCGCAGGAGATGAGCGATGCTGGCGGTCAGGGCGTAGCACTCCGCCGTGGCGTCGACCGCGGCCCCTGCGGCCACCTCCGGGGCGACATACATGGGGGTCCCGGCAGGTGGTTCGGAGGCTGCGATCGTCGGACCATCGCTCCACCGGGCGACACCGTTCACGAAGACGACGGCGTGGGGCGAAAGATCGCCATGCAATTGCCCAGCGGCATGGCGCATGGCAACATCGCCAGTCAGTTGGCGTGCCAGCGCCAGGCGCTGCAGCATCGTCCCCAAACCAGCGGTCTGGTCCTGGTGCCGCAGACGAACGAGCAACGTGTCCCCATTCCCCATCTCCCCGACGCCATTCGCCCAGGGGGGGGCGAGTTGCCACATGGTGGCTTCATCCGTCGCTCGGTAGTCGTTCATGGGTAGGTCTTGATCCGGTTCGTCTGATAGCGGTTGCGGTGCCACTTCTGGAACAGGACGGCGCAATCTTCGAGACCGCCGGATGCAGGCGCCGGGCTTCGTGCCTGGTTGCGGCTGTCGAACACGGTGCTGGCGGTCGAACTCGGCGAGGGTCCGTTTCCGGAAGAGGTGCGTCGTGACCAGGCCGTGCCTGTGACTCCTGGTGCGCCAGGCGGAGCCGTCGTGGTCACCAACGCCCCGACGCCCCCTGGATCCAGGGCATAGACCGTCTCCAGGTTCGCCTGGGCGACGGCGACCTTCTTGACCTGGTCCCACACCTCGCCACGTACCATCATACGGTAGTAGTGGCTCTTCTGCAGCGTGAAATAACCGGTGACGCTCTGCGGGCCATCGCGGGCATCGATCACGTTGTCACGATTGGTGTCCCAACGCGTGGTAGCAATGGCTACCGTGCCGGGGTCTGCCGGCGTTCCATCTGATTGCAGCATCAGGGCCGGTCCGTCCCCTGCATCGCAGGAGCCGTAGAAACTCGCGGCGACGGCATATCTGGCGTGGGTGGTGTTGGCCTTGCTCGGCATGAAGCCTGCCCAGCCGTAGGCGCTGCAGAACACCAGGCCGTCCCCGCTGAAATCCTTCGGCCTGAAGGCGGCGGCATAGGTCGGATTGGCACCGAAGAAACTCATACGCATGTCGTTGACGACGAGCTCCATCTGGTTGGCACGTATCTTGTCCGCAGCGGATGCAGCGGAAATGCCTTTCAGGGAACTGCCGGTCAGGGTCAGAGGATCCAAGACGAATCCCCCCGGGAATCCATATTGCTCCCAATGGGTCAATGCCGTTGACTTTGCGTGGTGTGACACAGTTGTGATGGAGCGTAAGGCATTGCAGTAAAAGCACTTGACACTGCTCGGGAGT
>JAIFKN010000035.1 GCA_020049615.1 bacterium
GGCGCCTCGGCCAGGCGGTTCATCGCCTCGAAGCCGTCAGCCGCGGTGATGACCATGAAGCCCTTGGCCTGCAGCGCGGCGCGGGCGGCGTTGCGCATGCGGTAGTCGGGATCGACGACCAGCACGACGCGCACACCCCACTCGCCGAGGGCCTCGGCCAGGGTCGGGATGACCTTCTCCGAGCCCTGGTAGCCGCTGACCGCGCCGCCGGCGAGGACCGCCTGCAGCTTGGCGATCAGTTCCTCGTTGGTGCGCTCGTTGTCCTTCTTGATCGATTCGGCGAGCTGGTCGGCAAGTCCCTTGGCCTCGGCGGCCGAGATCTTGCCACCGGCATCCGGGTCGAGGCTGGCGAGGGTGATGGCGGCCTGGTAGCGGATCAGCTTCTCGGGATGGTCGAGGGCTGCGATCAGCACACTGCCCGGCTTGTCCGGGTTGAGTCCGGCGCCAGGGGCGGGCAGGACCGTCTCGGGACGGGCGATGTCGCGGTCCTGGAGGACGCGCAGCAAGGCGACGGCAACGTCGAACCGCTCGGAGGCGAGAGCCTGTTGCACGGCACGGCAGAGGTTCTCGGCGCCAGCCATGCGCACGCGGTGGATCTGTTCACCCAGCGCTGCGACGCGCTCGGCGATGGCATCGGCGGCATCCTCGCCGGCGGTCGCCGGCATGGTGCGATCCTTGGACAGGCGCTCGCGCTCGCCGGCTTCGCTGATCTCGGCGGCATAGACCGCGGCCAACGCCGGATGGAAGGCGGAGGTCTGGGGATAGGTCGCGAGGCCGTAGAAGAGGATCTCTTCCGCGACCAGCTCGTTCCAGGCGTAGGCCGGGACGCGCACCGGGGTCAGCTTGGCTGCACCCTCGCCGGCGCTGTTCCAGCGCCAGATCAGGCTCTCCGAGCCGGCCAGTTCGTCGCGCACCTCGGGGCCGCCACGGAAGTAGCGCAGGGCCTCGGCCAGGTGCAGCTCTTCGGGGCTGGGAACCTGGGCGATCTGGGCTCGGTCGGCGATCGACTTCAGGGCGCTGGCGAGGACCTGCTTGGTGACGTCCTCATGGCCTTCGCGGGCCTGGCAGCGCTGCAGGGCGGGCATGGCGCGAGGATCGCCGAGGTCGCCGAGGACCAGGGCGACTGAGCGGATCTGGCGCTGATCGTCGCTGGCCAGGGCGACGGTCAGCGGATGGACGGCGCGGCCGCCCATCTTGGTCAGGACGACGCGGCAGTAGGTGCGGCGCTCCTCCTGCGGCGTGTCGGCCATGGCCAGGACGAGGTGGGGCACGGCCCAGGGGCCGACAGCGGCGAGTTCGAGCGAGGCGACGACGCGCTCCTCTTCGCTCTTCTCCAGCTTGCCGATCAGCAGGTTGATATAGGCGGGATCGCGGCGCATCTGCTTCTGGTAGATGCGGGCGCGTCGCAGCACATCCTTGAGCACGTCATCGAGGACGTCCTTGTCCTGCATCTGCACGACCAGGGCGTCGCCGCAGGCGAGATAGAACTCGTAGACGAGCTTGTTCTCGGGCTCGAGATTGAGCGCCGTGCGGAACGCGAGGGCGGCATCCTTGAGCCGGCCGGCGCGGTACTGCTGCACACCTTCGGCGAAGGCGGCGCGGGCCTGGTCGGCGTTGGGGAAGTTCGCGTCCGGCTTGGGGCCTTCGCCATCGGCGGCGGCGGCCGGGGCGCACAGGGCGGCGGCAAGCAGCACGGAGGCCAGCGGGCGCAGGAGCCGGGCTCGCGGGTTGACCTGGTGCGTCATGCTCATCACTCCTCCTCGCGCGGGTCGCAGGTTGCGCACCCGTTGGTTGGGTTGGCGATGCTGGCCATGGGGAGGTATGGGGACAACCCCCCGCGGAATGGGTGTGGAGGGGGTGTATGATGAGGCCAGGCAAGAGGATGATGCAGTCGGAGGGGTGGCTTGCGCGGCACTTTCCGCGTCCTGTCCGTCGCCGGATCCTCTAGTACCTCCGCCACGCCCAGTCCTGCAGCGCCTCGCGGTGCCGCGCCAGATCCGCCCAGACGCCTGCGCCGGGAATCGCGGTTACCCGCGCCGGGGCCAGTCGGAGGAGCACCGCGAACAAGGCGTGGCGCACGGCCGGGTCGGTCTCTCGCGCCAGGCGTTCCGCCAGCGGCTGCGGGTCGATCGCGTTCTTCCAGGTAATGCTGCGGGCCAGGGCGCCGGCCGCGGCGCAGGCGAGTTCGCGTGGCGCGCTCGCCGCCAGTTCGGCGAGCAGACGGGCCGCGCCCTCGCCGACCGCCCCGCCCAGGCGCGAGCAGGCGAGCACGGTGGCGGCAGTGCCGTCGTCATCGATGCGGCCCTCGCGCACCTGCGCGACCAGACGCGCGAGGCAGCCCGACACCAGTTCGGGTACCAAGCCGGTCGGCATGCGCGACAGCGCGGCGAGGCGCTCGCTGCCGTCGGCGGTGAGCAGGGCCCACTCGAGCGCCGGCCGCACGGCTGGGCCGGCCTCGGCGTCCTCGAGCAGCAGGCTGAGGGCGAACGAGCGCGCCGACGGCAGGCCGGCCGCGGGCAGACGGTCGCCGCGTCTCGGATCGGCGATGCGCAGGGCGGCGGCGCGGCCCTCGGCCGGCGCGCTCAGCCACAGGCCGGACAGCGCCGAGACCACCAGCGCGGGGTCGCCGTCCTCGACCTGGAGGAAGGCCCCGAGCACGGGCAGGAACTGCGCATCGCGGCGCCAGCGCAGGTCGCGCAGGATGGCCAGCTTGATGCCGCGGTCCGCGGCACGCCAGCGGCGCAGGCTGCTGGGCTCGTTGTCGCGCCGGGTCCAGGGCTCGCCGCGGTAGAGCAGCCGGGCCGCCCACAGCGTCGGCAGCCGGTCGGGATGGGTCAGGGCGAGTGCGGCGACATCGCGTTCGGGCCACGGCGGTGCGGGGTCGAACAGCGCGCGCCAGGCCTCCTGCGAGGTGCGGTCGGGGATCCACTCCAGCGCCAGGCGCGGATCGGCGACGATCTGCCGTTCGAGCGCGGCGAGGGCGCCGATCGTCAGCAGGAGCAGGAGCGGCGCCCTCATCGCCGGCCCTGCAGGCGGGCCAGCAGGCCGTCGGCGAGGCCGCGCAGCGGACCCTCGGCGGCGCGCAGGCGGGCGAGCAGCTCTGCCGGCGGGGCGCGGCGGTTGGCCACCCAGGTCTCGGCCGCCGCTGCCGCTGCGGCGGCGTCGCGCAGGCTGCGCGGATCGCCGGCCTCGTCCTCGCCGCGCCAGGCCAGTTCGAGGGTCATGCGCCGGGCGGTGATGCCGCCGGGCGGAGGCAGCTCCTCGCGCAGCAGGTAGGTGATGCGCGCCTCGCGGGGCAGCCCGTTGAGGGTGTCGAAACGGTAGGTCGAAGTCAGTTCACGGACCTGGCGGTAGCGTCCGCTCGCCGGGTCGGGCCACTCGACGCTGACCGGGAAATCGCAGCGGAACTGCGGTCGGGCGCCGGAACGCAGGCGCTTGACCGTGCAGGGCACGGTGCGCCGGCCCTCGGGCAGGGCTGCCCACACCACTTCCGGCTTCCATTCCTGTTCAGCGCCAAGTGGCAGCGGCATGAGGTTGAAATCAAAACCGGCGAGCAGCGGCCCGGTCTCGCCGGGCCGGCCGTCGCGTCCACGCAGTCGCAGGCGTCCGTCGTTGGGCAGGTCGATCAGGCGCAGCGTCGCCGCGGCGGCGCCGGCCGGTCCGGCGAGCCAGGCGGCGGAGGATGGCTCGGGCCCGAGCCCGACCAGGACGATGTGGTGCTCGGCGACGCGCTCGGGGCCCGGTTTGCCATCCGGCATGAGCGGGGCGGAACGTACGGTGAGCTGCCAGGTCGCAGCCTGGCCGGGCTCGAGGACGAAGCGGCAACTGCGGAAGGCGAGGGCGAACAGGCCGACGCCGAGCCCGGCCAGGCACAGGCATGCGCCGAGGATCCACCAGAGGCGACGTGAGGGGCGACGATGCGTGCCCGAGGGCATGGCGGGATGTTCGCGCGAGGGGCCGGGCTGCAATGCCCCTGGGGGCACGCTCCGCCGGCGCGGTCCCAGGAGGCGCGGCTAGCGCCGCTCGATCGACTCGGCCCGTTTCAGGCTGCGGGCATCTCCTGTGACCAGGGCGTGCAGGCGCCAGGCCTGGGCCTGCTCGGGGGCGGCGCGGACCAGGGCCAGGGCGTGCGCGTCGGCAGGGTCGCCACGCAGCCAGGCCTGGCTGGCGGCGCGGGCATGCAGGCGGACCGCTTCAGGATCGATGCGCGCGCGGCGCTCGAGATGCCAGCGGCAGCCGAGGGCGGACAGGGCGAGCAGGACGTAGAGCGGCAGGGCGCGCGGCAGGATCCAGGTACCGGCGAAGCCGCCGAGCAGCAGCGCCAGCGCCAGCGCCGCGAGGATGAGTACCGCAGGGACCAGCAGGGGGGCGCCCCAGGCGGGACGGCCATCGATGACCAGTCCGGAGCCCGGCAGCAGGGCGTCGGCGATCGCTGACGGTTTCACTTGCCCTGGTAGAGGCGGGCGGCGAGGATCTCGGGCAGTCCGGCGGCGCGGATCTTGTTGGCCGCGGTGTCGATGTCGTATTCGATGCGGTTGATCGACACTTCACGCTTGTCGCTGTCGAACAGCGCCCAGCTGGCCTTGTTGTTCTCGTCGCGCGGCTGGCCGACCGAACCGGCGTTGACGATGGTCGCCGTCTCGCTGTCGATCGGGATCGCGTTCTCGAGCGTGTAGGTGATCGGGTCGGTGTCGAAGAATCCCACCGGCACATGGCTATGGCCGAGGAAGCCGAGCGAGGCGCCGAGGCGGCGCAGGGCCTCGAAGCTCTGCTCGGCGTCGAACACGGTCTGGATGTAGTTGAAGGCTTCGGGCTGGTGGAAGGTGCCGTGGGCGACCGCGCAGTGGTCGTAGGTCAGCACCAGCGGGAGGTTGGCCAGCCAGTCCTTCTGCTCCTGCGACAGCTGCTCGCGGGTCCACAGGGCGGCTGCCTTGGCGTAGGCGTTGAACGCGTCGATGGAGATCTTGCCGACCGCCGCCCAGTCGTGGTTGCCGGCGATGACGTCGCACTTCAGCTCGCGGATCATCTCGAGGCACTGCACCGGTTCGGCACCGTAGCCGACGATGTCACCGAGGCAGACCACGCGGTCTACGGAGCTCTCGCGGATGGACGCCAGCACCTTGCCGAGGGCATCGGTGTTGCCGTGAATGTCACCAAGGAAGGCGTAGCGCACGCAGGGCTCCGAGCTTAAGGGATATCTTGCCGTTCGAAGAGCGCCAGCCCCAGGGCGAGCGCACCACTACACCACAGGCCGGCGTAGGCCAGACCGATCCCCACCGCCGCCAAGGGCAGGCCGCCTTCGACCTGGGCCGCATCGTCGGCGGCGAGCAGGTCGAGGGCGGGCAGGACCACCGCGCCGTGCAGGCCGAATTGGGGCAGCAGGTGGGCCACGACCCAGGCACCGAAGCAGGCGATGATGTTGCCGGCCAGGCCCAGGCGCAGGGCCAGCACCACCGCCAGGCAGCTCAGGCATGCCGCCTGGGCCAGGGCCAGGGCATGGCCACCCAGCAGGGACAGCCATGGGATCGGGACGAGATCCTCGGGATTGCGATGGGAGTGCCCCATGCGGTCGAACTCGAAGCCGGTGATGCTGCCGAAGTGGACGCAGGCGACATGCAGCAGGGCGAGCAGGAGGCCGCACAGCGCGACCGCGGCCAGCACCCCGCCGGCCTTGCCGACCAGGAAGGAGGCGCGGCTGAGCGGCTTGGCCAGCAGGGTCAGGGCGGTGCGGTCGGCCAGTTCGCGGTGCACCGCGATGGTCGCCCCGACCACCCCGACGAAGAGCGCGACCAGGGCGTGCACCGCGATGCCGGCCGAGCACAGCATGCGCATGCGGTCGGCCTCGACGAAGCTGAACATGCCGAAGACCAGCGACAGCCCCAGCAGCGCCGCGCCGATCAGCAGCGCCAGCCAGGTCGCCGGCTGGCGCAGGAGGTCGACGGCGGTGAGACGGGCCAGGGCCAGGGTGGCGGACATCGGAGGGCCATGATTCAGCTACGGGGGGAGGGGGCAAGGGCTGGACGCCGCGACCGGTCCTTGTCTGCAGACCCAGGCGCGCACCGTCGGGTCATGATCCGCCATCTCGTCCTCGCCATCTGCCTGGTCCACCTCGGAGCCGCCGAAGGCGCCCTGGCGGACGTGACCAGCCGGTCGCCGCTCGTCGCGGCTCTCGCGCCGCCGGCCGGGACCTGGAGCGAGCAGCCCGGCAAGCCGGCCGACCGCGCCGCCGACCGCACGCGGATCACCGCCACCGGCGCCAAATTCGTCGGCGCGCTCAAGACGGCCAAGGACGGTCCCAGCGAACCGGCCCAGCGCGCCATCGCGGCGCTGGTCGCCTCGCTGGCTTCGCAGGCCCGGCCTACCCGCCCCGACGCGCTCGATCCGGTCTTCGCCCGCCGTGCGGTGCGCGGCGGGGCGCTGCGCGGACTGGGCGCCGACGCGGTGGCGGGAGAGGTCGAGAAGGCGGTCCAGGATTCCGCCCGCTTCCTGCCCGCCGTCACCCTGGCCGGTCCGGCCGGGGCCCGTCTCGAGGAGCTGCGTGACGCCTTCGGCGCCGGCGGCTGGGTGCTGACCGGCTCGCGCTGCGCCTATGCCGTCGAGCACAGCGACGCGCAGTTCAACCAGATGCCGCAGCTGATCCTGGTGGTGGAGCTGCCGCCGAAGTCCGATCCGGCAAAGGATGCCGGCAAGGCGCTCACGGCGACGCTGTCCGCCGATGGCGCGGTGGTCGCGACTTGGACGGCCAAGGAGGGGCGGCTGACCGCCGATCTGGTGACGTGGAGGATGGCGGTGCCCGAGCCGCGCGGCCGTGGGCTGGCCGCCAACCTGCTGCCGCCGCATCTCGTCCTCGCCGGACTCGACGGCGACCCGCTGCGCCTGACGACCCTGCACGGCGACGTCACCCCGCCGCGCTCCGCCAAGCCGGCCGAGACCGATCGCTTCATCACCGAGGCGGCCAAGGCCCTGCCCGACGCGGCCCACCTCGACCTGATCGGTCAGCATCTCTTCCGCTACGTCTACGACAGTCCGGATCCACGCTTCCCCGCCGTTATCGGCAGCATCGAGGTCAAAGGCGAGGTGCACCAGACCGCGGCCCAGACGCTGGCGGCGACCACTGGCGGGCAGTGCCGCGGCGACTGCGACGATCTCGCCGAACTCTACCAGACGGTGGCCGAGAAGCAGGGGCGGCTCGGGCATCTGCTCATCCTGCCCTCGCACACCGCCTTCGCCGCGGCGCGCCGGGATGGTCAGGACTGGATCGTCGAGGTCATGCAGACCGGCCCGACCATGGCCTTCCGCGCCGCCACGGTCCCCGAGGCGCTGCGCGCAGCGCACGCCAACTTCGACGCCGCGGCGCCGTTCTCGCCCGACCACCTGGGCCTGCTGCTGCGCTTCTCCGGCGAGAATACCCGCGGCCCCTTCGGTCTCGGCTGGCGCATCTTCGCCGAGAAGGAGTACGCCCGCGTCATGATCGACGTGCAGCGCGACTGGCAGTACCAGACCTACGCCCGGGCCATTGCCAAGATGGAGAAGCTGATCGCCGCCGGCGACCGCGATCCGGCCAACCTGCACGAACTGGCCGCGCTCTACCAGACCACCGGGCAGTGGGGCAAGGCGGTCGAGGAATTCCGCGGCAACCTCGCCGCGCTCGAGGATCCGGTGTCGAGGATCGAGGTGCAGATGGAGTTGGCCGGCGTCCTGCGCCGGGACGGCAAGACGGATGAGGCGCGCAAGGAACTGGCCGAGGTCGCCGCCTCGCTGCCGCCGTTGGCGCCCAAGCTGGGCCAGGGCATCGCCCGCCTGGGCATGCGCCTGAGCCTGGCCCAGCTCGCCGCCGACGACGCCGAAGGCGCGCGCAAGACGCTGATGGCGACCGCGTTCGGCCCGCTGGCGCAGATGACCGGGCAGGTGCTGGACATGGTTTCGCGCCCGGGCTTCGACCGTGCCAGTTGGACCGGCGACGGCCGTTTCGCCGCGGTCCGCGCCCTGATCCAGGGCTACATCGGGTGCCTCATCGCCCACCTCGACAAGGCCGGGCCGCAGGCCGCCAAGGACCCCACCCTGCAGAATGCGCGCAAGGTGGTCGACGCCTGGCTGGCGCGTATCGCCTTCCTCGAGGCCGAGACCCCGGCCGAGGCGGTGCCGATCTACGCCACCGCGGCCCGCATCCACACCCTCGACATCCCCGCCGACGAACTGGCCAAGGCGGTCGAGGCGGCCAAGCCGGCGGGCGACGCCAAGCATGACCATGCGGCGCGCAAGCTTGCGCCGGCGGCCGAATCGCGCGAGTCCGACCTGCCGTGGATCCGGCTGTCACCCGCCTGGTGGCTTGGCGAGGTCAACCGCGCCCTGCGCGCCGGCAAGGCCGACGAGGAGGAGGACGGCATCCGTCCGCTGGATCCCGCCCGCATCGACAAGGTCCGCGTCGCCGCCGCAGCCAAGGGCGCGGCCGAAGCGCTGGCGGCCTGCAAGGCCCTCGGCCTGAACGGGCAGATGCTCGAACAGCCGGTCCATTTCGCCCAGCTCAACGCAGCGGTCATCGCCGGCGACGACAAGGCCTTGCGCGAGCGGCTGCGGCACGTGAAGAAGCAGAACGACAAGCGCCTGCGCGACTTCACCGCCATCACTTTGGGCAGCCTCGCCCCGGCCTGCGATGCCAAGGCCTGGCAGGGCGTGCTGAAGGCCTGGGCTGACGAGGTCGATTACAAGCCGAAGTGGTTCTCCATCGCCTGGACCGCGGTCATCGCTGGCGCCCCGGCCAACGCCCTGGCCACGGCGCGCATGGCCGCCACACGCTTCCGAGATGACGCCAGCTTCGCCGAGGAGGCGGCGTTCATGGAGCAGTTGCTGAAGAAAAAGTGAACCAGGTTTCGGACTTCGGAGCGCATGCCGAAGCCAGGGGCAATGGACCCCTACCAATCCCCGCTCCATCGGCCATGATCACGGACGATGTCCAAAGGTGCAGTCCTCGATGAGGCGTTCATCGCCGCCGCCGGTCTCAGCGAGAACCTGCTGACCCTGGCCGGTTCGATCGAGAACAAGCACCACGAGGTGCTGCAGGAACCGATGTTCCATGTGCGCAGCCAGGAGATCGAGGAGACCGTCTACCTCGAGCGCAAGTACGTCTTCGACAACCAGGTCTCGATCCGCGCCCATTATGGCAAAGGCGAGAAGGTGCTGGTCTGGCTGCAGCGCTCGCTGCGCCAGCCGCCGCACGACGCCCATGCCGCCATGGTCGAGGTGCTGATGGCGCGCGAGTTCTTCATGCTGGGGGACTGGCGCGAATTCCAGCGCTTCCGCCAGTTCGTGAAGAGCCAGCGCATCCTCGACGCGCAGGCCCGCCAGTGGATCACCGACAACCACGTCAAGTTCAAGGAACTGGCCCTGACCGCGGACGGCATGGAGCGCATCCTCGACTCGCTCGGCGCGGTCGCCGAGTGGCCTGACCTCGACGGCCAGGACCAGGGCCAGAGCCGCACCACGCTGGAGTTGATCGCCAAGACCTACTCGCGTTCGCTCGCTCCGGTGCGGACCAGCCCGCTGCTGCCGGCGGCGCTCATCGCCCGCGCTCCGGACACCCGCTTCAACATCTTCCGCCTGTTCTCCTTCGTCGAGGACCCGGAAGGCGGACCGATGAGCCTGATCCGCTTCCTCAAGGCCCTGGGCCAGGCGACTGGCGACCCTCGGGTGGCTGAATTGACCGGCTCGTTGAAGTCCAGCCGCGACATTTCGCGCGCCTTCTCCGCCCTGCGCAGCGCGCTGCTGTCGCGCAAGCTGGCCGCCGACCCCGCCTGAGCCACCGCTGCCGGGGGGGCGATCTGCCCCTTTGCACCCCACCGGCCCGGGCGTACACCCACAGGGCCGTATGTCCAACCCGCCTCCCGAACTCGCCGCCGCCGCCAAACGCATCGCCGCCCTCGAGGCCGATGTAGCCAACCTCCGCCGTGGGATGGTCCAGCAGCTGACCGCCACCGGCCGCCTGGTGCAGCAGGCCCTGGCCCTCGATGAGAAGCAGTTCGGCGGGCGTTTCCTCTCCGGCCGCCAGCCGAATCCGCAGGAGGAGCTGGTCATCGCCGCCGACATCCTCGCCGCCGCCGCGGGCGAGCTGGAGAAGCGCGGTCCCGGTACCGGCGCGACCGCCGTCGCCGGCACGGCCATGACCGAGGTGCTGCGTTCCGAGCTGGTCGCCCGCGAAGGCGAGCTGGCCGAGCTGCGCCGGCAGACCCGTGAGCTGCAGGAGGAGCACGCCGCCATCGTCGCCGGCCTGGCCACCCGCGTCGAGCAGGCCGAGGAGCGCGCCTCGGCTGCCATCGCCGGCGCCAACTCCGACTCCGAGGCGGTGCTGCGTGCTGACCGGGCCGAGGCCCTCGGCCTGTGCAGCGAACTGCTGCGCGTCATCCAGACCGCGCCGGCCGGTGGCGATGACGTGCAGATCACCTGCGGCGTGCTGCAGGACGCGCTCAAGGAGGAGGGTGGCCTGGGCATGGTGTGCCAGGCGGCCGAGAGCGCGCTGGTGTCGTGGGCCGAGGCCCTGGTCGAGGATCTCGGCCAGGCCAAGGCCGCCACCGCCGGGCTCGACGGCCTGCGCGCCACTGCGGGGGAATGGCAGAAGCAGGCGGCGCAGCTCAAGGCGGAGCTCGAGAAGACCCGCGCCGAGGCGGCCAAGGCGGTCGCCGAGGGCAAGTCGACGGCCGAGCGCTCCGGCATCATCGAACGCGAGATCACCAAGCTGCAGGCCGAGCGCGAGACCCTGGTCCGCGACGTCGAGCGCCTCCAGGTCGAGCTCGGCGAGCAGCGCCGCGCCGCCCACGAGGCGAACATGGCGCGTTCGCGCGACCGGCAGGAGACCGAGGCTTTCCGCGCCAAGGCCAAGGACGAGGCCGAGCAGACCGTGGCTCGGGCGCTCGCCGATCTCGCCGCCGCCAGCCAGCGCGCCGAGTTGGCGATCGCCGAACGCGACCAGCTGCAGGGCCGCGTGAGCAACGCCCAGGAGCGCGTCGACCGCCTCGAATCCGAGCGCGAACGCGCCGCCGCCGAACTCGCCGCCCTGCGCCGCGAGCTTGACGCCGCCCGCGCCGGCTCGGAGAGCGTGCAGACCCAGGCCGCACATGCGAACCAGCAGCTGCAGGCGTTGCAGAGCGAGGCTGCCACCCTGCGTAAGGAACTCGCCGCCGCCCGCGCCGAGGCCGACGCCGCCGCCGCCCGTGACCGCTCCGGTTCGGAGCGCACCGCCAAGCTGCAGGCCGAACGCGACCAGCTGGTCGCCGAGCGCGAGCGCGCCCTGGCCGAGGTCGGGACCCTGCGTCGCGATCTCGAGCAGGTCCGCGGCGAGCGCGAAGCGCTGCAGACCAAGGCCACCGCCCAGACCAAGCAGGTCGAGGCCGCCGCCCTCGACCGCGACCGCGCCCAGGGCGAGCGCGAGCGTCTCGACCTCGAGCTGGTCCAGGTACGCAAGGAGCTGGAGGCCGCCCGCGCCGCCAACGAGCGTACCGCCGGAGAGCGCGACGCCCTGCGCAGCCGCATCACCGCCGCCGACGGCACTGCCGAGGCAGCCATGCGCGAGCGCGACCAGGCGCGCAGCCAGATTGCTAACGCCGCCGCCGAGCGCGACCGCTTCCGTGCCGCCCTCGAGGCCGCCCAGGAGGAGCGCACCGCCCTGGCCCGGGCCAAGGACGAGCAGGTCTCGCAACTGACCCTGCGGCTCACCGAGAAGAGCCGCGAACTGGGCGAGATGAAGCAGGTCCAGGCCCGCCTGGCGGGCGAGAACGACCGCCTCACCAGCGAGAACGAGCTGCTGAACAAGGCCGCCGAGCGCGGCAAGACCGACGTCGCCGAGATGAAGCGCCGGGCCGAGGCTGCAGCCCAGGACCGCCGCCGGCTTGAGGACGCCGAGACCAAGGCGGTCGCGGCCGAGAACCGCATCGCCGAGATCGAGCGCCGCAGCCAGACCGCCCTCGCCGAGCGCGACGCCCAGATCGCCCAGGCGGTCATGGAGATCAAGCGCCTCGGCGAGGAGGTCGACGGCCTCAAGAAGCGCTTCAAGCAGGCCGCCGGCCTGCTGGTCGAGGCCCGCGCCGCGGTGGAGAAGGCGTCCAAGGATCTCAAGGCTCGGGAGAAGTAGCCGATCCGGTGGACTTCTGCCACAGAGGCACGGAGATCCACGGAGGGCCACAGAGACGGGCATTCACGCATCTCCGCATTGTGTGTAGAGAGTTCGACGGTTGTCGACTCTGTGACCCTCTGTGGATCTCCGTGCCTCTGTGGCGATATCCCACTGCTTCGTCCTCGGCGGTCCGCGGTCCTGGCTTTTTCCGCCATTCCTGGTGTCATCCCGCCGATGCCGCAGGACCTCTACATCCTCCACCGCCTGCGCCTGCCAACCGCCGGGCAGCCGGTGTTCGAGGCGCTCGCCGCCAACGTCCCCGGGCTGACCCGCAGCCAGGCGCGCAAGGCGCTGGTCGCCGGGCTGGTCAAGCTGGCGGGCAGGCCGGTCTCCGATCCGCGCGCCACCGTGCCGGCCGCCGGCGCCGCCGCCGAGCTCGATCTGCGCCATGGCGTGCGCAGCACCTACGTGCGCATCCGCCACGGCGCCGCGCCGCTCGAGCAGACCCTCGACCTCGGCATCCTCCACCTCGATGAGCAGATGTGCGTGGTCGACAAGCCAAGCGGACTCGCCTCGGTGCCGCCGCCCGCCGGTCACACCGAGCGCAAGGTCCACCATGTCGGTGAGGTGCTGCGCCGGCAGCTGCGCAAGCAGGGTCGCGAGGCGGGCTTCCTCGGCGTGGTCCACCGCCTCGACCTCGATACCAGCGGCTGCATCGCCGTCGCCCTGACCCGCGAGGCGCAGCGCATGCTGGCGGCGCAGTTCGCCGGCACCTCGGCGGTGCGCACCTACCGCTGCGTGGTCGCCGGCAACCCGCGCCACGACGCCGACGAGATCCGCGGCAAGCAGGGCCGCGGCGAGGACGGCCGGCGCGCCCTGGTCGACGAGGACGAGCCCGGCGTCGAGGCGGTGACGCGCTACAAGGTGCTGCGCCGCTTCGCCCACGCCGCCGAGCTCGAGGTCGAGCTCGGCACCGGCCGCACCCACCAGGTGCGCGTCGCCCTCGCCGCCATCGGCTGCCCGGTGCTCGGCGACCGCGTCTACGCCAAGGGCAACCCCTACGCGCGGGCCGCCCGCCTGATGCTGCACGCATACACGCTCGAGGTCGACCACCCGCGCACCGGCTCGCGCCTGCGCGTGGAGAGCCCGCTGCCGGCCCTGTTCAAGCAGGTGATCGAAGGGCTGTTCTAAGGCCGATCTGCGGCCGGACCGACATGTTCCACCGTCCCGACTACACGCGCATCCCCTGGTGGTGGCTCGGCCTCAGCCTGGCGCTGTCGGCAGTGGGGATCCTCTTCGTCGTCAGCGCCACCGCTCAGGGCGGCGGTGAAGGCCTGTTTTCGCGGGAGGCCGGTTCGCAGCTGCTCTGGTGGCTGTTCGGCGGCATCGGCTGCGCCGCCGCCATGCATGTGGCCCCGGCGACCTGGCGCGGACTGGCCCTGCCCGCCGCCCTCGCCGGCTGCGGAGTCATGGTGCTGATGCTGCTGCTCGCCGGCACCGCGTTGGTGCCGTCGATCAAGGGCCAGCACAACTGGATCGTACTTGGCAGCCTGCGGCTGCAGCCGGTCGAGCTGGTCAAGCTCGCCACCCTGCTGGCCTGCGCCACCCTCGCCGCCGGGCCCGGCTTCGACGGCCGGCGCCTGTCGCATTGCGGCTGGCTGCTGCTCGTGGCCGGGATCCCGGCGGCGATCGTGGCCAAGGAGGACCTCGGCAGCGCCTTGACCTTCCCGCCGATGGCGATCGGCATCCTGCTCGTCGCCGGCATGCGCGCGCGGCATCTCGTCCTCGCCGGTCTGGTCGTGATGCTGGCGTTGGCGGCGGGGTACGCCGTGCTGCCGCGCGAGGGCAAGAAGGCCTACCAGTGGCGGCGCATCGACGCCTTCCTCCATCCGGAGAACTACGCCCTCGCCGAGGCCTACCAGACCGAGCGCTCGAAACGCTCGATCGGCAGCGGCCAGTGGCTCGGCAAGGGCTGGATGGAGGGCGAGCAGAACCGCCTCGGCTGGGTGCCGGAGAAGCACACCGACCTGGTCTTCGCGGTGATCGGCGAGGAGGTCGGCTTCGCCGGCTCGGCGGCCTTCGTCGTCCTGGTGCTGGCCTGGTGCGGCGCCGGCCTGCTCGCCGCCTCGCGCGCGCCGGGGCCGTGGAGCCGGCTGCTGGTCAGCGGCTTCACCTGCCTCATCGGCGGCCAGGCCTCGATCAACCTCGCGGTCGCCATGGGCCTGATGCCGGTCACCGGCGTGACCCTGCCCTTCGTCAGCTACGGCGGCTCATCGATGGTGGTGTGCTGGCTTGGACTCGGCATGTGCGCTTCCGCGGTGTCGGTCGAGCGCGAGGCATGAGGCTCCTGCCCCACCCCTTCGTCCTCGCCCCGATGGAGGAGCACACCTCGCTGCCGTTCCGCATGCGCGCCCGCGCGCACGGCGCCGGGCTGGTCTTCGCCGAGCGGCTCGACGCCGAGGACGTGGCGGCGCGCGACAAGCGGGCGCTGAAGCTGCTCGCCACCGAGCCGGGCGAGCGGCCGGCGGTGGCCCAGGTCTCGACCCGCGACCCGGCGGCGGCGGCCGAGGCCGGGCGGGTGTGCGCCGAGCGCGGCTTCGCCGCCGTCGACCTCAACTGCGAGTGCCCGGTGAAGCGCGTGCTGGGCAAGGGCGCCGGCGGGGCGATGATGGGCGATCCGGCGCTGATCGGCGCGGTGGTCGCCGCGATGCACGCGGGCGCCGGCATCCCGGTGACGGTCAAGCTGCGCAGCGGCCCCGACGACGCGACCGAGAACGCCGCAGATTGCGCCCGCGCCGCCGCCGACGCCGGCGCCGCCCTGGTCATGGTCCATGCCCGTTCGGTGGCCCGCGGCTACGCCGGACCGGCCGACTGGGCCATCTGCGCCCGGGTCAAGGCGGCGGTGGCCATCCCGGTGGTCGCCAGCGGCGGCATCCGCACCGCCGAGGACGCCATCGCCTGCCTCAAGGCCACCGGCTGCGACGGCGTCGCCATCGCCCGCGGCTGCCTCGGCAACCCGTGGATCTTCGCCCGCGCCCGCGCCCTGCTCGCCGGCGGCGGCCTGCCCGCCGTACCCGACATCCAGGCCCGCGGCCGTGAGTTGATCGCCCTGGCCGAGGCGGAGTGGCGCTGGTACGGCCCTGGTCTGGCGCTGCGCCGGCTGCCGCGCACCGCCTGCTATTTCGCCAAGGACGCGCCGTGGTTCGCCGAGTTCCGCTCGGCGGTGCAGCAGATACGCGACCTCGATGGCCTGCGCCGGCTGGTGCGCGAGCGCTTCCGCTGAGCCGGCCCGGATTGCTCCCGACCATCGCCGCGCATCATGGCGCCATGCGCCGCCGCCGCCTGCTCGGGCTGTCGCTGGAACTGCTGCTGCTGCCCCTGGCCGCCGCCGCCGCCGTCATGGCCGGGCGCCAGCGCAGCCTGGATCGCGGTCCGGCGGAGCGCGTCGTGCCGCGGCCCGCCCGCGGCGGTGCAGGCTGCCACGGCGAGGTCATCGCCAGCGATCCGGCGGGGACGCCACTGGGCCTGTCCAGCCGCTGTCCACATCTGGGCTGTCGCGTGGACCGGGTGCAGGATGGCGAGCTGGTCTGCCCCTGCCATGGCTCGCGTTTCGCGCTTGATGGCGCACTGCGCCAGGGTCCGGCGGCGGAGGGTCTGCAGCGCCTATCCTGCGCTCCGACGCCTGATGGCGCCCGCCTGACCATCCGGCTGCCGGGATGAGGCCGCTGCCATCGGCAGGGATGCTCGCGCTGGCCGCCTTCGCGATCTGCGCCGGCAGCGGCGTGGTCATCGGCCTGGTCTTCGATCCCGCACACGGCCAGGACTCGCTCGCCCTGGTCCTGCTGCACAACCCGCTGGCGTCGGTGGCGCGGGCGGTGCACTGGTGGTCGGCGCAGGCCTTCGTCGTCCTCGGCCTGGTGCATGTGGTGCAGCATGTGCTCGCGCTGAAGCGCGGGCCGTCGCGGCTGCCGTCGGGCGTCTGGCTGCGCTCCAGCCTGGCCCTGGTGCCGGCGGCCTGGGCCATGCTGTCGGGCTTCATCCTCCGTGGCGACGAGGCGGCGCAGCAGGCGGCCCGGGCCCTGGACGGGGTCCTGCGCTCGCTGCCGCTGGTCGGCGATGCGCTGAGCCTACTGCTGCTGGGTCCCGGTGGCGGAGCGGCGACGGTCTATCTGCACCACGTCGCCACCTCCACCATCCTGGTGTGGCTGGCGGTGGCCGAGCACGCCCGGCGCGCCCTGCCCGAGCGCGCGGCACTGGCCTGGATGCTGCTGCTCTCGATCCCGCCGGCGCTGCTGCTCGGGCCGGATCTCGGCGCCGGTCCGGCCGCCGCCGACCATGCGCCGTGGTGGCTTGCCGGCGGCCAGGAGGCGCTGCGCTGGCTGCCGCATCCGACCCTGGCGGTGGCAGCGGCGCTGGCGGCGCTGGCGGCGCTGGCCTGGCTGCCGCATGCGACCGGGCGGCGGGCCGCGGCGATGCGTCTCGGTCTCGGTGCAGCGGCCGTGGTCTACGCCGGGCTGAGCCTGGTCGCCTGGTCGCGCTCCATCCCGGAGGGCATCGGTCTGCGCCGCACCGTCACGACCCTGGCGGGCGCGCCGGCCGCGCCGCTGGTGCGCGGCCGGCGCGAGGGCTGCATGGCCTGCCATGCCGGCTTGGGCGGTATGGCGGCGGCGCATGATCCGGCCGTCATCGGCTGCGCGGTGTGCCATGGCGGCGACCGCTTCAGCCTAGATGCCGCGACCGCCCACGCCGGCATGACGCGCTCGCCGGGGGACCTGGCGGCGCTGCCGCGCAGCTGCGCCACCGCCGGCTGCCATGAGGCGATCGCTGCGCGGGTCGAGGGCTCGCTGATGAATACCATGTCCGGCGTGGTGGCGGTCGACCGCTGGGTCTTCGGCGAGGCGCCGCACCCCGACACCAGTTGCGACGTGCGCCGCCTGGGCCGCAGTCCGGCCGACGACCATCTGCGGCAGCTGTGCGCCTCGTGCCACCTCGGGCAGCCCAAGGACGGGCCGGGGCCGATCACCGAGTCCAGCCGCGGCGGCGGCTGCTCGGCCTGCCACCTGCGCTACGACGGGGCGGCCGGCGTCGAGCTCGCGGCGCGGCTCCAGGGTCGGCGCGCCCTGCCGACGGCGCATCCGGCGATCTCGGTCGATGTGCCGGCGATCGCCTGCTTCGGCTGCCACAGCCGATCCGGACGCATCTCGACCAGCTACGAGGGCTGGGCCGAGGTCGCCCCCGGCGCCGAGCCGCGTGCCGGGGTGGCGACGCGACGGCTCGATGATGGCAGGCTGTTCGAGCGCATGCCGGCCGATGTGCACCACGAGCGCGGCATGAACTGCATCGACTGCCATATCGCCAGCGAGGTGATGGGCGACGGCCGCAACCATATCCACCAGGAGCAGGCCGGACGCATCGCCTGCGCCGACTGCCATACCGACCACCCTGCGACCACGGCCACGCCGGACGCGGAGGGAGCGGTGGTGACTGCGCTGCGCGGCCACGCCGCCGCCGGCCGCCGCTTCCTGCGCACCGCCAGCGGCGAGATCTACACCAACGTCTGGCAGAGCGGCGATGGCCAAAGCCTGGAGCTGCATCCCAAGTCCGGTGGCGGCACGCTGCATCCCCGTCCGCCCTCCGCGGCCTGCGGCCGGGATCTGCCCGGGCATCAGCGGGTCGACTGCCGCACCTGCCACAGCGCCTGGACCTCGCAGTGCATCACCTGCCACACCGCCTACGATCCGGCCGCCACCGCCTGGGACCATCTGGCGCAGCGCGAGGTGACCGGGGCCTGGATCGAGGCCGGCCACGCCTACCGCGCCGAGCCGCCGGTGCTGGGGGTGAGGACGACGACGGACGGTCCGCGCATCGTCCCCACCGCCCCGGGCATGATCATGACCATCGCCGGCCGTGGCGCCGACGCCTTCCGCCGCCTGCATGCCCCGGTGGCGCCGCACACCACGGTCAGCGCGGCGCGTTCCTGCGCCTCCTGCCACGCCGATCCGCTGGCGCTGGGCTATGGGCGCGGCCGTCTGGACTACGAGGTGGCTGATGGACGCGGGACCTGGCGCTTCGCCCCGGCCCTGGCCGCCGCCGCCGATGGCCTCCCGGCCGACGCCTGGATCCCGTTCCTCGGGACCCGGGTCGGGCCGACCGCGACGCGCAGCGACCTGGCGCCGCTCGATGTCGCCGGGCAGCGGCGCATGCTGCTGGTCGGCTCCTGCCTGCACTGCCACGACCCCGGGGAGGAGCGCCTGCGCGCGGTCTTCGCCGACTGGCCGGGCTGGCGCAGGCGGGTCGGCGCGGCCTGTGCCCTGCCGGCGTGGGAGGCGCGGTGACTCCGGCGCTATCCGCTTGTCTCCCTGCGCCGCACGGCACAGAATCCCGCCGTGGAAGCGGTACTCCTCATCCTCATCCTGTCGGCCGGCGATGCGGATTCGCTGCGCGCCGCCCAGGCCGTCGCCGCCGCGCTGGCGCAGCACGACGCCAAGGCCCAGGTCGTGCTGCCGCCCGAATCCGCCCGGCTGCTGGCTGAGCGCGGCCTGCACGATGCCGACCTCGTCAGCCACTCGGAGAAGGCCCTGCTCGCGACGGCCAAGGACCTGCGCCTGGTGCTGCTGCGGGTCGAGCGCCGCGACACCGGCAGCGACCGCGTCGCCGAAGTCGAACTGTGGTCCGGTGGCCGCCACGACCGCATGTCCGCCGTGTCAGGCAAGGATGGCGATCCGATCCCGTCAGCGGCTGAAGGCGCGCGCCGCCTGCTGCGCGACGCCGCGCACGATCCCGCCCTCGCCGCCGATCGCACCGACATCGCCTTCATCGCCGGCTTCGCTGAACAGGGCGACTGGAAGGGTCTGGTCGCCGCGGTCGCAGCGCGGCCCGACGCCGGGCCGCGGCTGCGCCAGGCGGCCATCCTGGCGCGGCTGCGCCTGGGCGACCAGGCGGGCGCCGCTGCCGCGCTCGCCGACCTGCAGCAGTCGCACCCTGGCCACCCCTTGACCGCAGCGGCGGCAGCCGCGGTCTCCGCCGACGTCGGCGGTGCGGACAGCCTGCGCGATGCCTCCAGATCCGCCGATGACGGCGGCAACACCTTCCGCTAGGCGAGCCATGGCCGATCTGCTCCTGGTCGACGACAATACGGAACTCCGCGAACTGCTGGCTGAGGCCTTGACCGAGGCCGGTCATCAGGTGACCCAGGCCGCCGATGGCCTCAGCGCCATCCGTCTGCTGCGCGAACGCCAGTTCGCCGCCGTGGTCTGCGACATGATCATGCCCGAGGCCGATGGGGCAGAGGTCATGGCCGCCATGCGCCGCCGGCAGCCGCGTCCGCGTCTGGTGATCATCAGCGGCGGCGGCAGCATCGAGCCGATGCGCTATCTGCAGATGGCTCGGGTGCTCGGTGCCGACGAGGTGCTGCAGAAACCGTTCCCGCCCAGCCGGCTCACCGACCTGCTGGAGCGTCTCCTGGCGCAGCCGCCAGCTGCTCCGGGCTGAGCCCATAGGCGGTGGCGACCGCTCCCGCTCCGCCTGCCCCGTGGCGCAGCAGTTCCAGCAGATCGGGCAGCCGGGCGCGCCGGCGCGGCTGCAGCAGGCCGCCGACCACCGCGGTGGCGAGGGCAGTGTCGGCCGGTCCATCCCCGGCCAGCAATCGCGTCACTGCCCCGGCCCCCGCCGCAGCGCGCACCTCTGCCAGGCGCCGTTCGGGCAGCCCGCTGCCGTCGGCCCGGGCCCGGGCGCAGCCGGCGACCCCGGCGGACAGCCACTCCGGCCAGTCGGTCGGCGGGGGCGCAGCCAGGGCCAGCGCCAGCTCGGCGATCGCCACCGTCAGCCCGGTCCGACCGCCGGGCGGGGGGCGCAGCACGGGCAGGGCGGGGCGCAGCACGCGCGCGGCGCCAGGGGCGATGGCCGGGTGGTCGAAGCCGTAGGGCACCAGCAGCAGCGGACCGCGCCAGCGTGGCCAGGCCAGCGGGGCGAGGAGTTCGTGCACGTCGGCGAGGGCGGCGCGCTCGTCGGTGCCCCCCGGGCGCGCCCGTCCATCCTGGTCGATCACCACCACGCTCGCATCCCGTGGCAGGCCCAGCCGCGCAGCCTCCGTCCCAGCCCAGCGCCCGAGGGCATCGTCGAGCGCAGGGTCGGCGTTCAGCGGCCCAGCCTGACCGGCGGCCGCCCGCAGCGCGGCATCGACGGCGCCCCAGGCGAGGGCAGCGGCGACGCGATCGCCCAGCGGCAGGCGCTGCTCGGCCAGCAGACGCTCGGCCCGCGACGCAGGTGGCAGCGCCTCCACCGGGATGACCAGCGGGCAGAGCGGTCCGGCATACCAGGCGGCGCGGGCATCGATGCGCGCCGGATCACGCGCCAGGGCGGCGAGCACGAGGACCAGTTCCACGGCGGCAGTGTGGCGGCCAGCGGCCAGCGCAAAGCACTGGTGCGCCGCCCGGGGTCGGCCATCATCCCGCCATGTTCCCCCGTCGCCGCACCGACCAGGTCTATGCGACCCTGCAGCAGGTGCAGCGCCGCATCACCGAGCAGGGTGGAGGACAGGCCTCGACGGTCTCGACTCCAGCCGGGATGAGCGCGCCTGCCAGCAGCCGCACCCCCGCCTCGGGGACGCCGACGCCAGGCCCGCTGCCGGTGGTGCGGGCCGGTCCGCAGATCCGTCCGCAGGATGCCCTGCCGCCTGCCCCGCCGCTGCTGCCGCCCGGAGTCGGGGCGCACCAGCGCTACAGCGTCGTCCTCTCGGGAACGCTCGCCAGCCTGCTGCTGGTCTGCTGGATCGCCTCGATCGCCGCCGCCATCCTCATCACCAAGCAGGTGGTGAAGCCCGGTTCCGCCAGCGCGGAACCGGTCCCGCGGGCAGCGGTGTCCGCCGAGACGCCGGCGACGCGCCCGAAGTGGAAGCTGATCGTGCTGTCCGAGATGCGCGCCACTCCGGAGGCGCGTGCCAGGCTGCTCAAGGAGCGCGAGTTCCTCAACGAGGTCGCCAAACGCAATTCCTGGCCCCCGTTCGAGATCGAGGAGGGCGTCAACGGCGGTGTGCAGCTGGTCTTCGGCCCTGAAGGCGTGGACAAGGCGCAGTGGCTCGACTTCACCGGCAAGCTCCTCAAGCGCCACGCCGGAGCGAGCTGGGTGGAGCTGCGGTGAACTGGGCGCATCCGCGCCACGGAGTCCTCTGGTCCCTGGTCGAACCGCGCCTGCCGCCTGGCGAGCTGGCCCACGACCGCTTCCACATCCTGCGCGTGCACGCCTGGGCCCTGCGCCTGGCGCCGGAGGCCGGCGCCGATCCCGAGCTGGCGGGCGCCGCCGCCCTGGTGCACGATCTCGTCTTCGTGCCCAAGGACAGCGCGCAGCGCGCCGAAGGCGGCGAACGCAGCGCCGCCGCGGCGCCGGAAGTCCTCGCCGCCGCCGGCTATGCCGCCTCCGACATCGCGCAGATCGCCGACGCGGTGCGCACCAGTTCCTGGTCGCGCGGACTGCCGCCGGCGGGGCCGCTCGGCGCCGTGCTGCAGGACGCCGACCGGCTCGATGCGCTCGGCGCTCTCGGCCTGATGCGCAACCTGGCCTGCGCCCAGCACATGGCCAAGCCTGGCCGCGGCGGGTTCTACCACCCCGACGACGCGCTGGCGCGCAGCGGCCGGACGCTTGACGACAAGGCCTGGGCCACCGACCACCTGTTCGCCAAGCTGCTGAAGCTGGCCGATGGCATGCATACTGCGACCGGGCGCAGCGAAGCCCGGCGGCGTCACGCGTTCCTGCTCGCCTGGCTGGCTGAACTCGGGCGCGAGATCGAGGCATAGCCGCAGGTCCTGCAGCAGGACCTGCGGCGATCGTCGCGCAGGTGTATGGGATGGACCGCAAAGGCCATCGTGCAGGACTGGCGCACGCGCATGGTCCGCGCTAGTCTACCGGCATCATCCCCTGAACCGCAATGGCACACGGACTCGACATCCTGTTCATCGATGACCATCCGGGAGGCGATCGTGTCCTCAACGAGGCGCTCACGCAGCGCTGCCGGCAGATCCTGGTGGTGGCCCACGTGCGCGCCGGGATCGCAGCCCTGGAGCGGGCGCGGGCCACCGGTTCGCGTTTCGGACTGGTGGTCGGCAACCTCATGGATCTGGCAGGCGAAGGTCTGGCCCTGATGCGCGAACTGCAGCGCTGCCGGGATCCGGTGCCGGTGATCCTGACCGCCGACTTCGGCACCATCGACCCGCTCGTCGCCGCCGAGGCCCAGCGCCTGGGCGTACGCGAGATCCTCGACACGCCGATCGAACCGGTGCAGGTCGCCGAGGCTCTGGCCCAGGTCGAAGCATCCGCTGGGCGAGGCCTGGCCCTCGAACCCGCCGCCCTGCCTCCGCAGCACCAGATGCACGACTCCCTGCTGCCGCCCCGGGTGATGGTCCAGCGTCAGCAGACGACCGGCCGCATCCTGTCGACGGCGGCACCCCGGCAGCGCCGATCGCTCGACACACCGCTGCCGGTCGCTCCACCGATCGGAACGCCGCGGCACCTGACGCGCGCCACACCGCTGCCGGTGGCAGCAGCGGCGGCCATTCCGCCGGATCCGGGCAAGGTACGCGGCGTGATCTGCGGCTCCTGCCGCAATGTCGTCCGGGTCGAGATCAAGCCCGCCGCCTACAGCACGCTGTGCGTGCATTGCGGCGGCATGCTGCGCGTCGAGCCTGGCTGACCGTTCAGCGCGGCGGAGGCGCGCACTCCAGCACCAGCCCGCCGTGCTCGCGGTGGAGCAGCAGCAGGGCGAAGCGCTCGACCCGGTCGAGGTCGTCGGTGCTCAGGCTGGCGTAGTCGAAGCGGCCGCGCAGGTCGCTGTAGCCGTCCTTGGCCGCGCATCCGCGCGAACGCCTTGACGTAGGTCGCCGGCAGCGGCACCGCGGGGTCGCCCTCGCGCAGGACCTGGAGCTGGCCGTAGGCCTCCTGCACCTGGACGCGCAGGCGGTTGGCGTAGACCGCCAGCCAGGCGCGCAGGCCGCCGGCCACCACCTCGACCATGACGTTGTCGGCGGCGAAGCGTTCGGGCAGCGCCAGCTCGGCGCCTTCTGCACCGAGCGTCAGACCGCCGCTCCAGGCCGGCGCGATGCAGGCGAAGCGCTTGGCGTCGCCTTGCATGAACGGCTGGCGGCTGAACAGCAGCTCGAGATCCATCGGGTAGCAGTTCACCTGCGCCTCGGTCAGGTGGCGGCTAACCACGCGCAGGCGCCGGCCGCCAGCGTCGGCGCGCAGGGCCAGCGAGGGCTCCTCGGCGGCGAGGCCGGCCTGGCGGCGGGCGGCGGCCTCGTGGCCGTCACCGGCGCCGGCACCGGCAGTGCCGACGCTGCGCCCCTCCAGCTCGTCGAGCTGGGTGCAGACGTCGGCGAAGCGCTCGCGCCAGCGGCGCAGCGGCAGCTGGAGATGGCGCTCGGCGATGGCGCGCGCCTCGCCGGGGCGGCCCTGGACGAAGGCGAGGAAGCAGCGCAGATAGTCCATCGGCAGCTGCACCGGCGGCTGGCTGATCGTCGCCGCCACCGTCACGCCTTCGGCGTGGCGGTCCTGCAGGAGCAGGTAGATGGCCAGCACCAGGCGATCATCGTCGGACAGCGCCGGGCGCTCGGCCAGGCGCTCGAGGGTCCGCCGCCAGGTCGCGCTGAAGCGGTCGTTGAGGATGCGCGGCTGGTCGCCGAGGCGGTGGGCGCGGGCGTTGATCAGCGGAGCGTATTCGAGGTGCTGGCCGCCCGCGATGCGCTCGGGCCGGCGGATGGCGGCGCTGGAGGCGTCGCCGAGGGCCGTCACCGCCTCGTCCTGCAGCTCCAGCCACTCGCCCAGGCTGGCGTCGTCCTTGTGCTTGGCGGCGTAGGTCCAGGTGTCGGGGTGGAGATGGCAGCGGGCTCGCAGGCGCGCCATCAGTTCGTTCCAGAAGCGCTTGTCGCGGCAGCGCCACAGCGCCAGGTCGAGATCGATGCGGCCGGGGTTGGCCTGCGTCACGAAGGCGAGGACCTGCTCGGGCGTGCCGTGGCCGGCGACCTGGGCCCAGCTGGTGGCGTCGACGGCGCTGGGACGTTCCACCACCTGGAAGCGCTGCGGCTGGGCGTGGGCCAGCAGCCGTCCGGCCTGGCTGGCGTGGGCCGGGAACTGGGCGAAGCCGCCGGCGACCGGGAAGTAGAAGGCGACGCTGACGCGTTCGGTCGAGCCGGGCTCGAGCCGCACCGGCTGGCAGCGGCTGCGCGCCCCGCCCTGGCAGGGCAGGCTGCCGCGCGGGATCTGGCTGAGCAGATCGACGTCGATGCGCGCCAGCCCCGGGTTGGTGATGACCACCACGCTGGCGTAGACCACGTTGACGAGGAACTCGCCGGTCACCGGCTTCTCGACCTTGGCGCCGTCGATCCAGGTCTCGCTGTCATCCAGGCGCAGCACGTACTGGTTGATCAGCAGCGGCGAGGCGCCGGCCTCGACCGCCGGGCAGGGCAGGGTCTGGCGCTGGGCCAGCAGGGCCGCGGAGGCCAGGCGGTAGCGCTGACCGATGTCGGCGTCCTCCGCCTGCGGCGGCGCGGCGCTGGCTGGCAGGTCGAGGAAGGCGAGGGCGCCGAGGATGGCGCTGTGCCCCCCGGCCGCGATCTCGTCGAGATGCGGTGAGAGGAACGGACCCTGGCGGCCGTCGGCGATCCAGCGCGCAGCGTCGGCCCAGAAGGCGCACACCGGCACCACATCCTCGGGATCGAGATCGGCGAGCGGGCGTTTCCACCAGTGGCTCTCGCCCCACTCCATCGTCGTGTCGACCTGGCGGAACATCGGGCGTACCCCGCCGCGGCGTTCGAGGTCGGCGGAACGCGAACGCTTGGCCTTCGATGCCATCGGGCCGCCAGGGGCCGGCGGCGGCGGTGGCATGCTCGCCATGTCCTCCTTCTTGTCGTACGAGGACTCGCTCTCCTCGCAGAGCATGTCGGCCGAGGCGCGGAGCGCGCCGAGGGCCATCTCGGGCGCAGGGGCGCCGCCCATGCCGCCGCCACCGTCATCGTCGCCGCCACCGAGGTCGCCGCCCTCGCCACCGAGCATGGTGAGGAAGCGGCGGTGGCGCTCCTCGGGATTCTGTTCGATCAGTTCGCCGCGGTCGGCCAGGCTGCGGGCGATGGCCTGCGCGGCGTCGCCGCCGAGGGCCTCGGCCAGCAGCACCTGCTCCAGGGCGTTCAGGGTGGCGAAGGTCGCCGGGCGCAGCCATTCGCGCAGGTCCTCGCCGAGCAGCCAGCGGTCGACGAAGGTGCGTTCGCGCTTCTGCCGCAGGCACGGCAGCACCGTGGCGGTGAACCACGCCGGGTCGCGGCGGGCCAGGAACACGTGCAGTTCGTGGCTGGCGTACTCGCTCAGCTTCTCGCGGCGCTCGACTTCGCCGAGCGATTCCCAGGCGCCGAGGAACGCCCACGGATCGAGCGCATCGGCGTCATCGGCCAACTCGCGCAGCAGGCTGATGACGCGCTGGCGGTCGGGGATCCAGCCGAGCCGGGCGGTCGCCGGATCCTGCACCTCCAGCACGCTGCCGGGCGGCAGCGGGGTGACCTCCTGGCGCTGCGCGACATGCACTGCCGGATCGAGGCCGCGCAGCAGGCGCAGGTCGCGGCGTGCCAGGGTGGCGGCGGTGCGCGGCAGCAGCAGGCGGCGGGCGGCCAGCGCGCTGTCGTCGAGCACCAGCACCTCGATCGCGGTGCAGCCGGCGAACGGCGCGGCGTCGACCTCCAGCGTCCCGTCAACCGTGGTGGCGGACAGCACGACCGCGCCGCGGGCGAGGAAGTCCCAGCTCGGCTCGACGCTGCCGCCAGCGGAGCCTTCGTCCCGCTCGGCGCATTTCATCGCCCGCTCGCGCGGTGCGGAGCAGGCCGGGGCCGGCGCGCCGGCGAAGGCGCCGCCAGCGACGGCGTCCTGGCGGCTGGTGCTGGTGCTGCGCATGGCCCACGGATTCAGCAGCAGGCCCGGCCGGGCCAGCATGATGCCGGGCAGGGCCGGGGTGCGGGCCCGCTCGACGATGTAGCGGTACTCGTCACCCAGGTCGCGACCGTTCTGGTAGGTGGCGACGGCCTCGTACCAGGCCTGCGCCGGCCCGGCCGGCTCGCAGCCGTCGCCGGCCAAGGCCAGCGCCGCGTCGGCGCCCTCGACCAGGCGCGTGCCGACCACCAGCACGCGGCAGTCGCCCTCCTGCCCGACGATGCGCAGGCCCAGGCGCTTCGCCGTCAGGGTCAGCGCGTCGAGGCGCAGCGGCGTGCGGCTGACGCGCAGCAGCGCCTCGCCATGCCGCAGCCAGGCCGGGGTGAAGACCGGGGCGACGAGGATGTCGCAGTCGGCGTCGTGGCTGCGGGCGCGCAGGCGGTAGCGGCCGGGGGGCAGCGCCGGCACGGTCAGCAGGCCGTCGCGTAGGCCCAGCTTGCCGCTGAGCAGTTCGAGCGGCAGTCCGTTCCAGCCCAGGCGGAGCAGCTCGGCCGGGCGGCCGTCGAGCGGTCCGGACCAGGGCAGCGCGCAGCCCTGGCCAGGCGGCAGGCACAGGCGCTCCGGCCAGCCGTCGCCGGGCTCGGCCAGCGACCAGCTGCGCTGGAAGCCGTTGGGCAGGCTGGCCCGCACGCTGAGCACCCGGGTCAGGCTGCCGAGCTGGATCTCGCCCGCGGCGTCGCTCTGGCAAGTGTGGTGGATAGTGTCGCCATACCAGCGGTGGGTGAATTGCAGGGTGACGACGCGACCGGGGCGCGGCTCGCCGTTCTTGCCGGTGACCAGCAGGGTGCCGCCGTCGGCGTGGCGCAGCAGCAGCACCTGCTCGGTGAGGACGCCGGCGTCGATGGTCGCCACGGCGCGTTCGAGCTCGGGTCCGTCGAGCTCGAGCAGCGTGCCGTCGATCCGCTTCAGCCGGGCGCCGAGGCTGATGGCGACGCGCTGCGTCCCGAGCGGCAGGCTGAAGCGGTGCAGCAGCAGGCCGTCGTCGGTCAGCGTCACGGCGGTGCGGTTGGCGATCTCGACGCCCTGGAGGTCGGTGGTCACCACGTTGAGGTGCGCGTCCTCCAGTAATTCGAGGCTGGCCGCATGGCCGTGCAGGTGCAGGCGGGCGCGCACCGCGACCTGGGCCTGGCCACCCCCGCGCAGATCCTCGGCCGAGAGGTGCAGGCTGGCGTCGAGGGTGTAGCTCTCGTCGAGCTGTGCAAAGGCCCACGGCGTGGCGACCTCGCCGTGCACCAGCAGGGCGATGGCCTGGCCGGGCTGGGCGGTGAACGGCAGGATGACGCCGTCGTCGCCGGCGGCGCGGCGGAATTCACGGCCGCCGAGCAGCAGCACGGCGTCGGGCAGCTCGCGTCCGGCGGCGTCGAGGATGGTGACGACCTGTCCGGCGGCACCGATCCGCCACACCGCCTGCAGCGCGCCCTTGCGGATGATGGCGCGGCTGCTGACGCCGCGGCCGATCAGCTCGACCACCCAGGTGCCGGTTCGTCATGCCGCACCTGCGGCGGCTGGGCGTAGTCGAGCTCGAACTGCCGGTTGGGCACCAGGCCGTCGAGGTCGAGGCTGCCGTCGATGTCGCGGCCGTAGGCGAGGACATGGTTGACGGTGTTGATGCGGAAGACCTTGACCAGCAGGCGCGGCACATTCTTCACCACCACGCGCAGCTCGACCGCTTCAGTGCCCATGCACAGACGCAGACGATTGCGTTCCGACAGCTCGAGCTCGATGCGGTCGACCAGGGCCTGGTACTCGGCGGCGCCGCCCAGGCGCGAGGCCAGGGCCGCGAGTTCGCTGGCCGGGGTTCCGGCGTGCAGGATGCGCAGGGCGGCCCAGGTGCGGCGCAGCCAATGCTCGTCGAGCCAGGTGGCGAAGTTCTCGGGCTTGCCGCCGGCGGCGAGCGCGGCGGCGAGGTGCTCGCGCACCAGGGCGGTATCGTCGCCGATCGCCGGCAGGCCGGTGCAGTTGCGGAAGTCGGCATCGAGGCGGGCGGGCTCGTACTGCTGCTCCAGCCAGGCCCCGTTCATGTAGCTGGTGCGGCGCGGCAGCCGCAGATAGCGCAGGAACAGCGCTGAGTCGGTGCGGTCGCAGCGCCACAGGGTGTGCAGCAGGTGGTACAGGACGTGCGCCTGCAGGCTGGAGAAGGCCGGCGGCAGCTCTCCGAGGCTCTCGACGAAGGCCCAGGCGGCCTGCAGCCAGGCGAGCACGGCGGGGTCGTGCGGATCGGCGGACAGCGGCTCGGGGCGCATGCGCGCCAGCACCGCTCCGACCCAGCGGGAGTCGTGGCGCAGGCGCAGCTTGCCGTCCCGGGCGTCCAGCCTGGCGTCCAGGTCGGCCAGCTCATGCAGCTGGTCGAGGGTCAGGCGGAGGTGGATCGGCAGTGAACCGAAGCCCCCCGAGTCCTCATGCTGCAGGTCGCGCAGGACCAGGCGCACCAGGGCGGGATGGTCGGGGCTCTCGACCCGCTTGAGCAGATCGCGCAGGGTGTCGTCGCCGAGCTTCTCGCGGTCGGCCTGGTCGAGGGCCCAGTCGAGGGCGGCGGCGGTAATGTGCAGCCAGCGGTCGCCGACCGACTGCAGGCGCTGGCCCGGTTCGAACAGGTCGGCCGGCACGGCGCTGGCGTGGCTGGGCGGGGCGTCCTCGTCCTGCGGCGCCTGGTGGGTGAAGTCGAGGCTGAATTCGCGCACCGCCCAACTGCGCACCGCCGCAGGATCCACATCGGCTCGGAGCAGCAGCAGCCGGTTGAGCAGCGTGTCGGCCCAGGCCGGCAGGCTGCCGCTGTGCTGCCGCGCCTCGGCGATCAGCTCCTTGAGCCGCTTGCCGTCGCGCGCATGCACCGCCTCGAGGGCGTGGAAGCGGTACCAGTCATCGCTGCCGGCGACCAGCCCGGCGAGGGCGGCTGCGCGATCGGTGGCGAGGACGAAGCGTTCGAGGGCGGGGGTATCCATGCCGCCACGCTGCCCGATCCGGGCTGGCGGACAAGGACGGGCTGACCGCCCTTGCGCCGGGACTTCCGCCCGTACCAAGTCCGTGGCGCACCTGCCGCGCCAGCCACGGAGCTTGCCATGAGCCTGACCATCAGCGGAGCCGACAGCAGCGACCAGGGCCCCAGCGGCTGCGTGGTGCGCTTCATGGTGGCGAGCGCCGCCGGCGACTCCGACGCCGCGCTGGTCGAGATCCATCCCTCGTGCCGCGAAGGCCTGTCGGGCGGCGCGCACGCCCCGCCGGGCGTGGTCGCGGTTGAGGTGCAGCCGGCCGAGCCGGGCGAGGCCGGCACGCGGGTGCCGACCCGGCTGATCGGCGCCGACGGCACCGAGCAGCGCTTCGTCTTCGTCGTCCGGCCGCATGAGGATGGCTGCGGCATCGACCTGCCCGCCTCGATGGAGGCGACCTTCGGCGGCGATCCGGCCCAAATGGTCGAGCAGGCCCTGCGCGCCGCGGTCGAACCGCTGGCCGAGGGCTTCGCCCAGATGGGCGAGGCCCTCGGCCAGGCGATGGGTGGCGGCGAGGACGCCCCCGTGGCGCGCCGCATCGCCGCCGACGCGACCCTGCCGGAGAGCGCCGCCAGCCTGCCGGAGAGCCTGACGGCGCAGGTTCTGGAGCTGGATCTCCACCACCGCCGCCGCCGGGACGACCTGCAGTCCGAGTGGCAGGGAGCGGTCGAACTGAATCTCCGTTTCGCCTTCGAACTCGACCCGTCGTGGACCGCCCTCGCCACCCTGGGCGTGGCTCTGTCGGCAGCGACCTCCTGCGAGGGGGCCGATCTGCGGCCCGCCGATGCCGGCGAGGATCTCGGCGCCGAGAGCTACAGCTCGTGGGAGCGCGAACGGCGCGACACCTACGTCAAGCTGTCCCTGCCGGTGCCAGGCGGCCCCTGCTCCGGCCTGCGCGAGCTCGCCGGGACCGCGCGCCTGTCCCTGGTCGGCGGCGAGCTCCTGGAGCTCGCGCTCGGCCCGGTCGGCAGCCTGGTCGGGAGCCGGGTCGAGCTGCCCGTCCTCGGCACGGCCATGGAGGTGGCGCGCGAGGCCGACGGCCAGCTGACCCTGCGCGTCCCCGCGGGCGCCTTCGACCGCTTCGAGGACATCGTGCCGGTGGATGCCGCCGGCGAGACGATCAACCAGAGCTGGAGCGGCGGCGGCGATGGCGAGACCGACTACCGCACCTACAGCAGCGAGATCCCCGACGACGCCGGCCTGCTGCTGCGCTTCTGGAGCCGGCGCGAACAGGTGACGGTGCCGTTCAGTGTCGCCGGGCTTCCGATCTCGCTGAGCTGAGTCGGCTCAAGCCGTCGGCAGGCCGATCGAGCCCGTGCCGCGACCGGTACCGATCCACAGCCGGGACTGGGCTGGCAGGGTCGCGGGAATGGCGACGCTGGCGACCAGCAGGCCGCTGGCGCCGGGCACCGGCTCGGCGCCGCTGGCTGCTTGAGCCCGGCCCACAGGCTGAGGTCCCCGGGGTCGAGTCCGGCCTCGATGAACAGTGCGACGCCGAGCGTATCCCCGGATGCGGCGCTGCCGGCGGTGTACACCGCCAGGAGGTCGTCGCCGATGGCGAGCAGCGGAGGCAGGTCGGGCAGCGTGCGCTCGCGTGCCGCCACGCGCTCGCTGCGGCGTTCGGGGGAGGGGGCAGCAGCCAGCGGCGTGCCGGCAGCGAGGAACGCCGCCAGGGTGGCGGTGGTGAGGATGAAACGACGGGTCATGGCGGCTCCTGCGTTGCCCGCCTGCTTGCACCCGCCATGCCAATGCCGACCGGGTCATTGCGACGCAGTGATCCAAAAACCGGCGATTCGATTCACAGGAGGCACAGAGACACAGAGGCTCGAAGGAGAGGGAGAGATTCCGCACCTTCCGCACCTTTCACTTGTGGTGAATGGTGGCATTGCCAACCTCATCGAGGCTCTGTGTCTCTGTGTCTCCTGTGAATTCGAACGCGATTTTTCGGGTGATTCCCGGGAGCGCCGCACTCCCGTGCGGCTGTCTTGGGGCTGACATCTCCATCCGAGCCGCACAGGAGTGCGGCGCTCCCGGGCCTTAGCCCCCAAGGCATGGGCGCCGTTGCGGCAGATATGGCGCATGGAACCGTTTCGGCACGATGCCGGCCATGCCCACCCTGGTCCAGTTCGGCGCCGGCAACATCGGCCGCGGCTTCATCGCCCCCACCTTCGCCGCCGCCGGCTGGACGGTGGTCTTCGTCGAGGTCGCGCCGGCCCTGGTCGCCGCGCTGCGTGAACGCGGTGGTTACCGTGTGCGCGTGGTCGGCAACAGCGGTGAACAGGTGCAGGAGGTGCGTGGCGTGCAGGTGGTCGACGGCCGCGACGTCCCGGCGGTGGCGGCGGCGCTGGCCAGCTGCGACCTCGCCGCCACCGCGGTCGGACTCAACGTGCTGCCGCGCCTGGGCGAGCCGCTCGCCGCCGGGCTGGCGCGGCGCGACCGGCCGCTGGACGTGCTGGTGTGCGAGAACGGGGCGCAGGCGCACGAGCAGTTGCGCGCCGCGGTCCTGGCCCGCGATCCCTCGCTCGCCCCTCGGCTCGGCTGCGTGCGCACCTCGATCGGGCGCATGATCCCGCCGCCGGCCCCGGGCGAGGATGCGCTCGACATCCGCGTCGAAGCCTATGCCAAGCTGCCGGTCGAGCGCGCCGCCTTCCGCGGCGCCGTGCCGATCGTGCCGAACCTGGCCGCCAAGGACGACTTCGACCTCGTCCTCGCGCAGAAGCTCTACCTGCACAACCTCACCCACGCCTGCCTCGCCTATGGTGGCCACCTGCGCGGCTGCGTCGACATCCCGGCCTGCATGCAGGAGGATGCGCTGGTGGCCCAGGTCCGCGCCATCGCCGCCGTGGTGGCCGAGGCGCTCGGCCGGCGGCACGGCGGCACGGCGCAGGCCGACAGCCTGGCCATCGCCGACGATCTGCTGGAGCGCTACCGCAACCGCGCCCTGGCCGATCCGGTGGCCCGCGTCGCCCGCGATCCCTGGCGCAAGCTGGCGGCCGACGACCGCCTGGTCGGCGCCGCCCGGCTGTGCCTGGCGCAGGGCGTCGGCATCGCGCCGATCGCCGCCGCCATCGCCGACGCCTGCCGCTACACCGCCGCCGCCGACGAGCCGCGCGCGGCGGAATGGAACGCGCTCGCCCCGTCCGCCCGCCTC
>JAIFKN010000241.1 GCA_020049615.1 bacterium
CGGCCGGGGCGGAGGAGCGGATCGCCTCGGCGGCACGGATGTGGCCGGCGCCGGCGGAGACGGACAGGATGAGGATGTCGCAGCTCATGGGGAGGGGGCGGCGGCGAAGTAGCCCGAGACGGCGCCGCGATGGCGGGGGGCCACCGTCGTCGCCCGGGTGCCGGCCGCGGTGGCGGTATGCTCGGCCAGGGCTGCCGGGGCGGTGGCCGTGCCCTGTTCGTCCGCGCGCGGGGCGCGGGCCTGGGTGCCGATGGCGATGCCGGATTCGGGGTTGCGCGGGGTGCCGGCGGCGAGGCGGTCGCGGAAGCCGCTTTCGACCCGCTGCACGTCCTTCCAGTTGAGGTCGGCATGGCCGCCGCCCGGGCCGGGGCCGCCCTGTCCGTCCTCGCTACCGCCCTCCCGGCCGACCATGCCGGCAGCCTGGGCAAGTTCGCCAGCGAGGCGGTCGGCGAGTCGCTGCGCCGCCGCAGGATCGCCCCCGCCGGCCCCGCCGGATGGGGCCTGCGCGGCCTCCAATCCCCAGCGCTGCAGCGCCTGACGCTGCGCCTGGGTCAGTTCGCCTCCAGCCATGGCCTGCTGTGCCAGGCGCAGCAGCGCTTCGCCTTCAGGGCCGGCCGGCAGCTTGGCGGCCAGACCAGGCGCCTGGGCCTCGAGGTCGGCAAGCGCGGCTGCGAGATCGGCTGCTGCTGCGGCGGCGACGGCGGGATCGCCGCCGGCATTCAGTCCGGCTAGGGCCTCGGCCTTGGCCAGGGCGTCGGCGAGGCGATCGGAGGCGGTGGCCCGGGTGTCGTCGAGGTCGCGCTCGAGGGCGTCGAGCGCGGCCCAGGTCTGCTGGTTGAGCCCCTGCCTGGCGAGCGCCTCGCGCACGGCAGCGAGGCGTTCCTCCAGCGTCTCGATCGCTTCCGGCGCGGCGAGGCGCTGGTCGCGGAGTTGCTCCAGCTTTGCCGTCGCGGCGCCGAGCGAGCCATCGGCGACTGGTGGCGCTGGCGGCGGGGCGGTGACCTGGGGCAGGAACCAGGCTCCGGCGAGCAAGGCGCCCGCGGCGAGGGCGGTGGGCAGTCCAGGGGCGCGCAGCGGCGGCAGTTCGACCTTCTCGAGCCGCGGAGCGGCGCGCTGGTACCAGGCCGGATCCCGGCTGGAGCAGGCGGCCAGGGCCATGATCAGGCCGTCGGTTCCAGCCAGGCGGTCGGCCTCGCCGGCCAACCACCAGCGTGGCGTCGCTACGGCCAGCGCCCGAGGCAGCAGGGTCAGCGGTGCGAGGGCGGCAGCGATGGCAATGGCCGGTGCCAGCCATCCGGCGTCCGGCACCGCCAGACGGATCACGGCAAGGGAGGTCGCCCCCAGCAGACCGCTGAGCGCCGCGACGGGCAGGACGCGTGCCAGGCCTCGTTCGATGCGGTGGCGCCGGTCCAGGCGCTGGCACAGGCGGTCGATGGCATCCACGTCGGCATGCTCTCCATCCCGGCACCTCCCGCAACGGCAGGATCAATGCACTTCACGCCGGCTTCAAGATCGCTACGACCATGCGCGCCATGACCGAGACCTTCGACCCCGCCAACGGCCCCGAGCGCTTCTCCCTCATCTTCGGCGCCGATCCGGGCCGAGCCGTGATGCGCTGCAAGGTCCACGACTACGACCAGTCGATCGAACTGTTCTTCGCCCCGACCACCCCGGTGACGTGGGTGCCGGACGAGGCCCAGCTGAAGTCGGTCTGCGCCCTCGGCTTCACCGCCGTCTACTGCGACTTCGCCGACGACACCGAATTCGTCGGCTGCTGGCGCACCCGCATCGTCGACGGCAAGAAGGCCGGCGACTACTGGGTGCAGAGCGCGCGGCGGGAGAAGGTCGGGTACCCGCGGTACAGCGCGGGTTGATGGACCTCGCCCGCGAACTCGCCCTCGCCCGCCTCGCTGCCCGCACTGCCGGAGCCGAGGCGTTGCGCCTGCAGGCGGGTATCGGTTCGCGGCCCAAGGCCGACGGATCGCCAGTCAGCGATGGGGACCTCGCCGCCGATCGCATTGTGCGCCAGGCGATCTGCGCGAACTTCCCAGACGATGCCATCCTCTCCGAGGAACTGGCCGACGAACAGTCGCGTCTGGCCAGCCGCCGTTTGTGGATCATCGATCCGATCGACGGCACGCGCAGCTACGTCGCCGGGGGCGGCGAGTGGTGCGTGCAGGTTGCATTGGCCGTCGACGGCGTGGTGGTGCTCGGCGTCCTCGATCTGCCGGCCCGTGGCCTGGCGGTGTGGGCGGCGGCTGGGCTCGGGGGTGGCCAGTCCGATGCCGCTGGCGAACGCGTGCTGACCCCGGTCGATGGCGTGCGCGACGTCCTGGCCGGCGGCACCAGCGAACGGAATCGCAACCACATCGCTCGCATCCTCGCTGCCCTGCCGGAGTTCACCCATCTGCCGGCGCAGTCGGTCGGGGTGAAGGCGGCGCAGATCCTACTCGGCGAGGCCGACCTGTTCATCCATTCGCGGCGCATCGCCGAGTGGGACGCGGCGGCGCCGGCTGCGGTGATCCAGTACGCCGGCGGGACCGCCACCGACCTGGTCGGCGCGGATCTGCGTTTCAACACAGCTTCTGGCAAGGTCCCCGGCTTCGTGTTCTCGCGTCGGACTGACCATGCTGAGCTGGTGCGTCGCATCGCCGCGGCGGGGATCACATGCGCCTGACCGTCCTACTGGCGCTGGCTCTGCTCGTCGGCTGCGCCGCCCGTCCTGCCGACGCCTGGCAACCGGAGCGCGCCGAGGCGGTGGCGTGGTGGATCGAAGACGTCGCGCACGGCTTGCCGCGCGTGCCGGGCGAGGTCGACATGATCGATGGCGGGCCGCGCGATGCCGCCATCGCCCGCTGGGCTGCCGGCTCGCAATTCGGTGAACGCTGGCAGCCGCCGCGTCAACTCGCTGCCCGACGTGCCCGCTGGCCCTCCGTGGCAGCCGCCATGATGGAGGAGTTGGCCGTGCCCACCGGTAGCGACGGTCTGCTCGCTCCCGCCCTCGGCGTCCCGCCGATGCGCCGGGCCGAGATCGACGATCTGATCGACGCCGAGAATGCCGACCGCCGCTTCCTCGATCAGCTGGTGCTGACGCTCGGTGCACCAGATCCGGCGGTCGAGCGGATCTACCGTGCGGCGGTGCGGGCTGCGCGCAGCAAGCTGGATGCTCCCGCGCGTTGAACCGCGGCGCCGGCTCTCAGGCTGCCGGCATGGCAGACGCTCCGCTCCTCGCCTCGCTCCTCGAACTCATCCGCAGAACCTCGGCTGAATTGCCAGCCGACGTGCGGGCCAAGGTGGCCGCCGGGGCTGCGGTCGAGGAGGCAGGCTCCAACGCCGCCTACGCCTTCCAGGTGGTGCAGGACAACATCACCCTGGCTTGCGAGAAGAGCGCGCCGCTGTGCCAGGATACCGGCTCGATCCTGGTCTACGTGCACACCCCGGTCGGCTACGACCAGATCGCTTTCCACGAGGCCTTCGTCGAGGCGGTGAAGCAGGCGACGGCCAAGGGCTATCTGCGGCAGAACTCGGTCGACAGCATCACCGGCGCCAACAGCGGCAACAACGTCGGCCCCGGCACCCCCGACCTGCACTTCCACCAGTGGCGCAAGGATCACGTCGAGGTGGTGCTGATGCTCAAGGGCGGCGGCTGCGAGAACGTCGGTGCGACCTACTCCCTGCCCAATCCGAAGTTCGGCGGTCGCGACCTGGCCGGGGTCGAGAATGCCCTCCTCGACTGCGTGCTGCAGGCCCAGGGCCAGGGCTGCGGGCCCGGCATCCTCGGCGTCGGCATCGGCGGCGACCGGGTCAGCGGCATGGCGTGCGCCAAGACGCAGTTCCTGCGCCGGCTTGACGACAGCAACACTGATCCGGTCCTCGCCGGTCTCGAGCAGCGCGTGGTTGAGAAGGCCAACAAGAGCGGCATCGGCCCGATGGGCTTCGGCGGCAAGACCACGCTGCTGGGCTGCAAGGTGGGCAAGCTCAACCGTGTTCCGGCCAGCTACTTCGTCGCTGTCAGCTACATGTGCTGGGCCTTCCGTCGCCAGGGTGTCGACCTGCGCGCCGACGGCTCGATCACCCGCTGGATCTACTGAGGTCGCCATGGCACTTGTGCAACTCACCACGCCCCTGACCGAGGAGGTCGCCCGCTCGCTGCACCTCGGCGATACCGTCGAGATCACCGGTCGGCTGTATACGGGACGCGATGCGGTGCATCACCGCCTGCACCACGGCGAGAAGCCGCCGGTCGACCTGCGCGGCGGCATCATCTACCACTGCGGCCCGGTCATGGTGCAGGAGGGCGGTCGCTGGGTGTGCAAGGCCGCCGGGCCGACCACCAGCTCGCGCGAGGAGCCGTACCAGGCCGAGGTCATGCGCGACCACGGCATCCGCGCGGTGATCGGCAAGGGCGGCATGGGGCCGAAGACCCTGGAGGAGCACGGCTGCGTCTACCTGCACGCCATCGGCGGGGCGGCGCAGATCTACGCCCAGCGCATCACCCGGGTCGACGGCGTCGACTGGATGGACCTCGGCAGCCCCGAGGCGGTCTGGCACCTGTGGGTCGAGCGCTTCCCCGCCATCGTGACGATGGACGCGCACGGCCGCTCGCTGCACAAGGACCTGCTGGAGAGCAGCGCCAAGGCGCTCGAGGCGCTCAAGGCCTGATCGCATGGGGTTAAGAGCTCTGGGTATTACCAGGGCTGATCGGTGGGGTGGTCAGCCGCGGTATGCGTGACCCAGGCTGTCCCAGGTCGCTGGGAATTGTCGAAATGGTGATCTGATGCCGCGCCCAGGCACGGAGACCCCCATGAGCACCTACAGCAGCACCTACAAGCCGATCATCCTCGGCAATCCGGCTGTCGTCGGGCTCGGCGGCTTCGGTCTGACCACCCTGGTGCTGCAGTTCCACAATGTCGGTTGGATGGAGATGGGGCCGGTCATCTGGCTCGGTCTGGTCTTCGGCGGCGTGGCCCAATTCATCGCCGGCCTGCAGGAGCGCGCCTCGGGCAATAACTTCGGCTACTGCGCCTTCACCGCCTACGGCAGCTTCTGGATCAGCCTGGTGCTCATGCTGATCGGCAACAAGGCGGGCTTCTTCACCGTGACGCCGCATGAACTCGGACTCTACCTGGTCGCCTGGACGTTGTTCACCGCGATTCTGTGGTTCGCCGCCCTGCGCATCAACGGCGCCCTCGCCGCGCTGTTCAGCCTGCTGCTGCTCGGCTTCATCCTGTTGGACATCGCCCACTTCGTTCCGCCCGAGCAGGCCAAGTTCTGGTCCAAGGTCGCTGGCTACGAACTGATGGTCTGCGCCCTGCACGCCTGGTACCTGATGGCGCACCACATCTACAAGGACGCGTTCAAGCGCGACGTGCTGCCCGCTGGCAAGGCTTGGATCTGAGGTTCAAGCCAACGTCTCAAGCAGCCGGCTGAGCGCGCCGCGCACTGAGGCGGCCGTGTATGGATCGGCCGGATGCGGCGGGCTGCCCTCGCGTTCGAAGAACGGCCGTTCGCCCATGACCTGCCCCCACTGCATGTCGGCGCTACGGACGAGGTCGGCAAGCAACGGTTCGGAGGCGAGCAGTTGGCGGACATGCGCGGCGAGCGCGGCGAGCGGCTGGTCGTGGTCGCGTAGCAGCAACGGGCTGCTGGCGACATCGCGCAGCAGCACATCCTTCAGCACACCAGGAACATCGGGCAGGTGTTTGCGGATGTAGTGGCCGATCGCGGCCTCGGCCTCCTGGCGGCCGGCGACAGGCGAGCCTCCCTTCAAGCCACCGGGGCCAGCCAGGCGGCCGATGGCCTCGGCCATCGAGTAGGTGCGGCCGGCGCGGATCTCGCGTTCCAATTCGGCATCTTCGGGAGAGGTCTGTCCCATGGCACCACTCCTACCGCTCCAGCAGCGGAGGCCAGCGCTCAGCGGCTGGCCAGTCCGGCCACGATCGGCAGGCGCAAGGCGCGCCAGCAACTGGCCAGGGCGCCGCAGGCGCCGATCAGCGCGGCCAGGCCGAGGGCGGTTCCCGCCACCGCGCCATCGACGGTGAGGAAGAAGGCGTTCTGGTTCAGCGCCAGCGACCAGCCGGCGACCCAGTGGCCGGCGGCCAGACCGGCCGCGCCGCCGATGACCGCGAGCATCAGTGCCTCGATCACCAGCCCACCTGCGAGATCTGCGCGGGTGAAGCCGAGCACACGCTGCGTCGCCAGTTCGCGCAGGCGCCGGCCGACCGCGGTCAGCATGGTGTTGACGCAGATCAAGGCGCCCGCGATCAGCACGGCGGCGAGCATCAGGCGGGCGACCCAGAACAACCAGGCCAGGCCGCCGAGCGCCTCGCGGTAGTGCTCGCTCTCGACCCAGCCCTTGAACGAGCGCTCGACCGGGCCGGGGATGGAGAACTGCGCCAGGGCCGCCGCTGCTGCGTCGCGGGATTCCATGCGCGTCACCACCAGACTGTAGGTGCGGCGGCGCAGGCTGGTCAGCAGATCGGCGGCGCGTACCCACAGCTCGCCCTCATGCAATCCACCGCCGGCAGCGAAGCGTCCGACCACGCGCCATTCCTGGTTCTCGAACGACACCGTGCTGCCGAGTGGCAGTGACGGTGCGTTGAAGCGGATGTGCGCAGTGGCTCCGGCGAGGATCTCGAACGGCTGTTCAGGCAGGCGGCCTTCGAACACGCGGACGGCGGGATGGACGTCATAGGCGACGCTCTCGACGCCGCGCACGTGCACCGGCGATTCGCGTTCATCGAGGCGGGCGAGGGCGACATGGTGCAGCTCGGGCGAGATCAGCGGCAGACCGTCGACCCCGCTGCCCAGGCCGGGCAGCTGGGCGAGGTGGACGATCTCGTCCGACTCGATCGAACTGAACATCGTGCTCTGGCCCTTGCGCGAGATCATCAGCAGGTTGCGCGGATCGCCGGTCGCCTGCAGCCTCGTCTCGACGCCACGCGCCAGGGCGGCGATGGCGGTGGCGGAAAAGACCACTGCCGCGATACCGATCACGGTGAGCAGGCTGGCGATCGGCCGACGCCACAGGTTGCGCACGGCGTGCGAAGGGGGCAGACGCAGCATCAGTCGGCCATGCCCAGGGCGCGCACCGGCTGGACACGCATCGCGCTCCAGGCGGGGATCAGTGTGGCCATGAGACCGGCCCCGCCGATGGCCAGGCCGCCGGCCAGCCATTCGTACAGGCCGGGTTCCAGGGTCATCTGGAAGCCGCAGGTGCTGATGCCCTGCAGCCAGCCCAGGCGGATGGACAGCTCGACCAGCAGGCAGCCGAGGATGGCGCCGGCCGAGGCGATGGCGACCCCTTCGCCGAGGACCAGGCCGAGGAGGTGCCGTGGTCGGAATCCGAGCGTGCGCATGATGCCGAACTCCCGGCTGCGTTCGCGTGTGCTGATCGCCATCGCGTTGCCCACCCCGATCAGCATCACCGCCAGCAGCGTGGCGACGACGACCTTGCCGATCTGGACCAGGTCGGCGAGCTGGGCGACGGCCGCGGCATGGGCGGCGTGCTCGGGCCGGGTCTGCGTCTCGACGGTCAGCGGCAGCGCGTCGATGGCGCGTGACAGCTCGTTCGCATCGGCGCCGGGCAGTGGCCGGACCAGGGCGTGGTGGCTCTCGCCCTGCGCCTCGTCGGCCTGCTGGAGGTAGTCGCGGCCGACGTAGATGACGAAGTCCTCGCCCGGATTGGCGGTGGCGAAGGTGCCGTGGATGGTGAAGGAGACGCCCAGCGTCGGCAGTTCGACCTGCTCACCGACCGTCCAGCGTGAACGCTTGAGCTGGCGCTCGCCGACCAGGGCGCCGGCCTGGTCGCCAGCGAAGGCCCGCCACTGCGCCGGATCGACATCGAGGCGGCGGAAGCGCGTCAGGCGCTCCTTGTCGATGCCATGGATCACCACCACGTCGGTGGTCGAACTGCAGGACGTCATCTTCAACCGGACGGGCATGACCTCCGCAACCTGCGGAAGGGCCCCGATGCGCTCGCTGTCGCTATCGGGGAGGCTGCTGCTGGTCGGTCAGAAGCGGTCGCGTTCCCCGACCTGCAGCACGACCTCGTCGCCGGCCTGGCGCGAGGCGCGGTCCATCGCGGCCTGCGCGGTCAGGAAGAACACCACCACGGCGGCGCCGATGGTGCAGCCGATAAGGGTGGTAGCGCTGCGGGCGCGGGCGCGCACCACGCTGCGTAGGATCATGCGGAGGGTCGAGGATGGATTCATGCGGAGGCCTCCATGGCGGCTACCAGTTTGCCCTTCTCCAGCCGCAGCCGCCGGGTGGCGTGCGCTGCGGCCGTCGGATCGTGCGTCACCAGCACAACAGTCTTGCCGTGCTCATCGACCAGGCGGCGCAGCAGGTGCATGACCTCCTGCTCGCTGATCGCGTCGAGGTTGCCGGTCGGCTCGTCGCACAGCAGCAGGCGGGCGTCGGTGACCAGCGCGCGGGCGACGGCGACGCGCTGCTGCTGGCCGCCGGACAGCTGTGCCGGGGTGTGGTGCATGCGGTCGCTGAGTCCCACCAGTTCCAGCGCTGCGGCGACGTGCTCGCGCCGCTCGCGCGTCGACAGCGGCAGGAGCAGCAACGGCAGTTCGACGTTCTCGGCCGCGGTCAGGGTGGGGATGAGGTTGTAGAACTGGAAGATGTAGCCGATGGTGCGGGTGCGCCAGGCGTCGCGTTCGCCGGCGCGCATCGCCTGCACGTCGCGGCCGTCGACGACGCAGGTGCCGGCGGTCGGCTCGTCGATGCCGGCGGCGATGTTCAGCAGGGTGCTCTTGCCCGAGCCGCTCGGCCCCATCAGGGCGAGGAAGTCGCCGGGCGGGACGTCGAGCGAGACGTCATCGAGCGCGTTGACCACCTGGCCGCCGCGTTCGTAGCGCTTGCTCAGGCCACGGGCCGAGAGCATGGGAGTGGCGACATCAACCATTGGGATATCCATCGAACCCGACCTGCCACAGAGGCACGGAGATCCACGGAGGGCCACAGAGGGGGCGGTTGGGCTGCGCCACAGATATCAGGATGCCTGCTCCGTGGCCCTCTGTGGATCTCTGTGCCTCCGTGGCAAGAAACGCATGCAGTCTCAAGGGGCCTCCGTTACGCGGCTGCCCGCGGCGACATCGTCGAGCACCACGCGCTCGCCGCTGCTCAGGCCTTCGGCCACGGCCAGCCACGGGCCGATTTCGGCTCCGGCGGTGAAGCGCACCGGCACCGCCATACCGCCGCGCTCGACCAGGACGAAGGCGCCGTCGGCGTCGCGGCGCACCGCCGCGCGCGGCACCAGGGGCTTTTCGCCCCCGGCGCTGGCGTCGGGCAGGAAGCCGACCGTGCAGGTCATCTCGGGGAACAGCAGCTCGTCCGGGGCCTCCAGGGCGATGCGCACGGTGAGTGTGTTCTTGGCCTGGTCGGCGAGCGGCTCGACGCGCAGGATCTTGCCGCGGTAGGTGCGGTCGGGCGCCGCGTCGGTGCGCACCTCGACCGGTCCACCGACGCGGATCGAGCGGATCTGCCGCTGCGGTACGTCGACGCGCGCCTGCAGCCGCGTCGGGTCGTAGAGCTCGGCGACGGTCCGGCCGCTATCCGGTGCGATGGTGTCGCCGACCCGGTGCCACAGCTTCAGCACTCGCCAGGGTCGGTCCGCCGGTGGCGCGGTGATGCTGGTGAAGGACAGACGCAGCTCGGCCAGGGCATGCGCGGCGTGCGCTTCGGCCAGGGCGGCACGGGCCATGTCGACCTCGGCGGCGGAGCGCTCGCGCTGGTCGCGCGAGGCCAGTTCCTTCAGTTCGGCAATGCGTCCGGCGTTGGCTTCGGCGAAGCGCAGGGCGGCCTCGGCGTGGGCGACGCGGGCCTTGGCCTCGGCCGCCTGCTTGGCCAGGTCGAGTTCGTACAGCGTGGCGATCTCGGAGCCCGGCGCGACCTCGTCGCCTTCCTTGACCAGGATGGCGGTGATCCGTTCGGCGACCTGGGCCGGCACGGCGACCGGCTGCTCAGGCCGTGCCGCCTCGATCCAGCCACCAGCGACCAGGGCGGCCCCGGTGGCTGCCCCGGGCGGGCGCACCGCGGCGGTGGTCACGGGCAGCGGCGGGGCGGCGGTGGCGCGGGCGAAGGCCCAGTGGCCGGCTGCGCCGATGGCGAGGCCGGCGAGGCCGATGGCGATGACGGCCCAGGCCCCGGCGCCCTCGTCGGCGGCAGAACGGATGCGCAGGCGTGCAAGGTCGGGCTGGGTCATGGGCTGTGGCCAGCTTCAGCGTCCAGGCCAGCCGCGCCAGCGGCATACACACGCTCTTCGACCAGCGTCGTGCCGAGGATGCCTGGATCGTCGCTGCCGACGACCCAGGAAACGTCGACAGCCCGCAGCCGAGCGATGCCGTGGGCCGACACCGGCGCTCCGCTGACCACGCAGTTGGAGGTCGGACAGACCTCGATCGTGCGGCCAGCCTGGCGGATGCGCTCCAGCACCGCGTCCTGGCAGGCGCGCAGCAGGCCGGGGTCGGTCGGTTCGGCGGCAAGCTGGGAGGCGGGATCGCGGGCGGAGAGGTCGGCCAGTCCGCGGTCGATCGCATCGGCGTCGAGGCCGAGGTCCTCGGCCTGCCACTGGAGCCAGGCGAGGCGCGCGCGCCGCTCGTCGACCCGCTCCCACGCCGGGGTCGCCGGCCAGGCTGCCGGGTCGAGGCGCACGGCCAGGGCGTGGCCGAGGCGGTCGGCACCCAGCGCCACCGCATCCCACACCCGTCGCACGGCGGTCAGGGGCTGGACCGCGCGCAACTGCTCGCCGACGTGGACGAGGAAGGCTGGACGGCGTGGGCAGGCGGCGATGGCGGCAGCCAGCACGGCATGATCCGCAGGTTCATCCTCGATGCCGCACAGGTCGATGCCGGTGATGCAGGGATGCCGGGAGATCGCGGCTGCGACCAGCGGCCAGTGGCGCAGGGGAGCGGAGCGCGGCAGAGACAGGGCGAGGTGCAGCCCGTGGCGGCCCGTCGCTGTGGCGAGGTGGTCGAGGGCCGCCTCGGCCCAGGCGTCCGACGCCGTGCCGGGCAGCAGCACGCGCACCTCCGCCGGCCCACGGGCGGCGACGAGGGCGCAGACGCGGTCGATCTCCTCGGCGGTCTCGCGGCTCCAGCGGTCGTGGCCGCCGCTGGCCCAGCGGCAGCAGGCGATGACCAGGTCGTAACGCGCCTGGAAGGCGGCGAAGCCCGATGGGCCGGCGGCCAGCGCCTCGGCAAGCTCGCAGTCGACGTCGTTTTCGCCGGCCGCGTGCCGGCGGGCGAGGGCGGCGAAGTCCGGCGGGGTCAGTCCGGCTTCGCGCCAGCGCCCCGCCAGCCAGCCCCAGTCGACGGCATGCCCCTGGGCCAGGTCCAGCACCTGTCCCGGGCTCAACGCGCCGTACAGGTGCAGGTGCCGATCCATCCGGTTGTCCACCTCGATCACAGGAGGCACAGAGGCACGGAGGCTCGCAGGAGGCGGATGGCGGGAATCCACCTCTTCGAGCCTCTGTGCCTCTGTGCCTCCTGTGAAAGGCATGTCGATTGACGCATCAGAAGTCGCAGATCTTGAGCGGCTCGAATCCGATCAGGTCGCAGGAGGCGCAGCGGTACTGCACTCCGCCGATCTCGCCTTCGACGCGGTGGCCGTGCAGGTGGCCGTAGACGCACCACGAGGCCCGGGCGGCGGTGATCAGCGGGGTGAAGCGGCTGCTGCGCTTGCCGGAGGCGACCGGTGGGTAGTGGAATACGCAGATGCGCAGGGCGGCAGGCGTACCGGACTCGACGTCAAGACGGTCGAGTTCGGCGATCGACAGCTTCAACTCGTGCTCCTCGTTGGCCAGCCAGGCCTCGATGTCGGCATCGCTGCGCTTGTCGCCATAGCGCGTCAGGGGGGCGAAGTCGCCGCCGCGGGCACCGAAGAATCCGACCGGGCCGATGCGGGCGGCACTTTTCTTGATCGCCAGGATGCGCGGCGGCAGCAGGGCGCCCATCGCCTTCTTCGTCCCCGCCCACCAGTAGTCGTGGTTGCCCTTGGCGATGACCTTCCAGCCCGGCCGGGCGGCGACCCAGTCGAGATCCGGTTTGGCCTCGGCCGGCCGCATGGCCCAGCTCAGGTCGCCGGGCGACAGCACGATGTCCTCCGGCCCGACCAGGCGGTCCCAGGCCTCGGCCATGCGCTCGTGGTGCTTCTCCCAGTGGCCGCCGAAGACGTCCATCGGCTTGGCGCCGATGGAGGTCGGACAAGGCCCAGATCACCGGCATGCCGCAGGGTCGCAGGCAACCCCGTCGGGTCAAAGGCGATGATGCCGGGGTTTGCGGATGGTGTTAAGGTCAGGTGAACCCGGGCGGCCCATTTGACATCCGATCCCGTCCCCACCATCGCCGGCCATGCCCGCCAAGATCCCCGAATACCGCCTGGGCGTCGACCTCGGCGGGACCAAGATCCATGTCATCGTACTCGATCGCAAGGGGCGCATCGTCGGTTCGGCCCGTACCGCGACCAAGGGTGAACGTGGCTATGCGGCGGTGGTCGAACGCATCGCCAGGACCGCCCTGGAGGCGCTGGACGACGCAGACGTGAAGCGCAAGTCGGTCAAGGTCTGCGGCATTGGCGCTCCCGGTCCGGTGGACGCCGAGCGTGGGATCATGCACATGGCCCCGAACCTGGGCTGGCTCGACAAGCCGCTCGCCCGCGACCTGGGCAAGGCCCTGGCGATGCGGGTCGTGCTCGGCAACGACGTCAACTGCGGAGCCCTCGGCGAAGTCGCGTACGGTGCAGCCATCGATTCGCGCAGCGCCGTGGCCGCGTTTGTCGGCACCGGACTGGGCGGTGCGGTGGTGATCGGCGGAGAGGTGGTCAATGGCGCCCACGGCTACGGCGGCGAGATCGGCCACATCCCGGCCCCGTTTGGCGATGCGCTGTGCGGCTGCGGCCGGCGTGGCTGCCTGGAGACGGTGGCCAGCAAGACCGGCCTCCTGCGGCTGATCAGCGACGCGGTGGCGCAGGGCCGCAAGGCTCAACTCGACACCACCGGCACGGTCAAGTCCAGCGCCATCGCCGAGGCGCTCGAGTCCGGCTGCCCGGTCACCAAGGCCGCTATCGACCGCATGGTCGAAGCGCTGTCCTGGGGCCTGTGCGCGATCGGCAACGTCGTCGACCCCGAGGTGTTCATCCTCGGTGGCGGGCTGGCTGAGACGCTTGGCAAGCCGCTGCTGCCGAGGCTCGCGGGGATGATGGCTGAGACCTCGGTGCTGTACCGCCGCCAGCGCCCCAAGCTGGTCATGGCGAAGCTCGGTGATGATGCGGTCGCGGTCGGGGCCGCGGTGGCAGCGGGACGGTCGGCGTGAAGTCGGTGACCAGACGCGTGCGCAAGGCACCGCCGTCGGGCCGGCCGGTCGCGGTGATCGACTGCGGGACCAGCGCGGTGCGCGCCCTGCTGGTCGAGATCCGGCCAGATGGTCCGCGCACCCTCGAGGACATCGTCCGTCCGGTCGATCTCGGAGCCGGGCTGACCGGAGGCAAGCTCTCCCACGAGGCGATGGCCGAGGTCATCGAGGCTGTCGCCGGGATCCGCGAGGCCATGCGCTCCTATGGCATCGAGCAGGTCCGCGCGGTCGCGACCAGCGGCGTACGTGAATCGGCCAATGGCGACGTGCTGATCGAACGCGTGCGCGCCGCCACCGGCATCGAACTCGAGCCGATCGACGGTGCCGAGGAGGCGCGGCTCTATTACGCCGGCCTCGATGTCCTGCTCAGGGGGCAGGGCGGCCACCTCAAAGGCCAGTCGTTGGTGGTCGAGATCGGCGGCGGCGGCGCCGTCCTCGGCCTGGTCAGCGATGGCAAGCTGGTGCGCTCCTCCGACGAGCACTACGGCACCGTGCGCGTATTCGAACGCTTCTCCACCATGCGCGACAGTGGCGACTACGCCGTGTCGATCGACCGCGACGCCCAGGGCGCGGCGCGCATGATGCTGGTGCGCTATCCCGTGGACCGCATCGCCGCGATCTACGCCAATGGCGGAGATGTGCGCCGTCTGCTTGCCCAGATCCGTCCTGACGCCCAGGGCCAGGTCGAACCGCTGCCGGCGGCTGGCATCCGCCGCTGGTACGACGCCATGTGCAGGCTGTCGCACAAGGCGCGCGCCGAGCGCTGCGGCTGCGATGAGCGCGGCGCCGACCTGCTGCTGCCGGCCGCCGCCATCCTCCTCCACGTCTGCCAGATCACCGGCCAGGACCAGGTGCTGGTCCCGCGCACCTCGCTGCGCGACGGCCTGCTCGCCGACCTGCTGCCCGGGGCGCTGGGGCCGCACCACCTCGACCGCGAACACATCCTGGCCGAGGCCCGGGCCTTGGTTGAGCGCTTCGGCGGCGACCTCGCCTACGCCGAGAACACCGCCAGCCTGGCGGTGCAGCTCTTCGAGCAGACGCGCAGTCTGCACGGCCTCGGGCCGCGCGAACGCGCCCTGCTCGAGTTCGCCTCGCTGGTGCACGACATCGGCGCCTACATCAACGTGCGCGAGCGGCACAAGCACACGCTCTACATCCTCGACCATACCGACATCGCCGGAATGACCGCCGAGGAGAAGCGCATGGTCGGCCAGATCGCGCGCTATCACCGCCGCAGCAGCCCGCAGTCCCACCACGAGGGGTTCCAGATCCTCGGCCGGCGCGGCAAGGTGGTGGTGGCCCAGCTCGCCAGCATCCTGCGCATCGCGTATTCCCTCGACGTCGAGCGCAGCCAGCGCATCAAGAAGCTGCGTTGCGACGTGGTGCCGGGCCGCCTGCTCATCCGCGTCGACCGGCGGCAGATCGCCCTCGAGCGCAACGCCATCGAGGACAAGAAGCTCATGTTCGAGGAGACCTTCGGCCTGCGCGTGGATGTCATCTCGCGCGAAGGAGAATAGCCGTGCCTCAGCCCACCAGCGTGTTCCGCCACGAAGGCGGAGTTTTTCCTGACGCCCGCCGATACCAGCGCCGCGAGCTCAGCTGGCTGGCGTTCAACCGCCGCGTGCTGGAGGAGGCGCAGGACGGAGGCGTTCCGCTGGTCGAACGCGCCAAGTTCCTGGCCATCGTCAGCTCGAACCTCGACGAGTTCGTCATGGTGCGGGTGGCCGAGCTTGCCGGCTTGGCCAAGGGCAAGGGCGACGAGGGCGACGAGGCGCGAGGCCTGCTGGGCGAGATCCGCGCCGGCATGCGCGCCATGCTCGCCGACCAGTACGCCTGCTGGCGCGACGAGGTGGTGCCGGCCCTGGCCGAGGAGGGGCTGACCATCGTCCCGCCGCAATCCTGGACCGAGGTCGACCGCGAGACCCTGCGGGTGTTCTGGCGCGACCAGCTCGAACCGGTGGTGACGCCGCTGGCGGTCGATCCGACCCGTCCGTTCCCCACCATCCCCAACCGCTCGATCACCGTTGCCGTCCAACTCGCTGGCGACGACGGCGAGAGCAAGAACGCCATCGTCACGGTGCCGCGCGACAACCGCCTGGTCGCCCTGGTCAGCAAACCGGGCTGCTACGCCATGATCGAGGACGTGCTGATGCACCACCTCGACGCGCTGTTTCCAGGCCATGCCATCGCTTCGCGCTGCCTTTTCCGCGTCACCCGCGACGGCGCCATCGAGATCGACGAGGAGCAGTCCGCCGATCTGCTCACCGAACTCGAGCAGGAGTTGTTCGACCGTGAGCGCGGCGATCCGGTGCGCCTGGAGGTCGTCGACGGCGGCGATCCCGGACTGCGCGCCTGGCTGGCGCAGCGCCTCGACCTCGACGAGGCCGCGATCACCACGGTCGGTGGCCCGCTCGACCTGACCTTCCTCTTCGGCCTGGGTGAGAAGCTAGATCAGCTCCCGGATGGCCCCAGGCCCGACCTGCGCGACCCCCCGCTGCCGGTGCAGATGAACCCGACGGTGTGGGACGACCCGTTCGCCGCCATCGCTTCTGGCGACATCCTGCTGCACCATCCCTACGAGAGCTACCAGCGCGTGGTCGAACTGGTCGAGCGCGCCGCCGACGACGCCCGCGTCCTCGCCATCAAGCAGACCCTCTATCGGGTTAGCGGCAATTCGCCGATCATCCGCGCCCTGGCCCGGGCAGCCCGCGCCGGCAAGCAAGTGACGGTGCTGATCGAGTTGAAGGCCCGCTTCGATGAGGCCGCCAACATCCGCTGGGCCCGCGCCCTGGAGGACGCCGGGGCCCACGTCGTCTACGGCCTGGTCGGCTACAAGGTCCACGCCAAGCTGCTGCTCATCGTGCGTCGCGACGAGGATGGCCTGCGCCGCTACTGCCACCTCGGCACCGGCAACTACAACGACAAGACGGCGCGCCTGTACACCGACCTCTCCTACATGACCAGCAACGAGGCGGTCGGGCGCGACGTCGCCGCCCTGTTCAACATGCTCACCGGCTACAGCCGTCCGCCGGAGCTCGAACGCCTGTGGGTCAGCCCGCTGACCATGCGCACGAACATGGTCGAGGCGATCCGCCGCGAGGCGGTGAACGCCAAGGCCGGCAGGCCGGCGCGGATCACCGCCAAGTTCAACGCCCTGGTCGACGAGGGCATCTGCGACGAGCTCTACGCCGCCTCCAAGGCCGGGGTCGAAATCGACCTGATCGTGCGCGGCATGTGCATCCTGCGCGCAGGGGTGAAGGGCCTGTCCGAGCGCATCCGCGTCCACTCGCTGATCGGCCGCCTGCTTGAGCATTCGCGCATCTTCCGCTTCGAGAACGACGGCAAGCCGCAGTTCCTCATCGCCTCGGCCGACTGGATGACCAGGAACCTCGACCGGCGGGTCGAGAGCGCGGTGCTGATCGACGACCCCCGTCTCACCGGCAGGCTGCAGGCCATCCTCGACATCTGCCTGCAGGATGACTGCGGCGTGCGCGACCTGCGCCCGGATGGCACCTATGTCAGGCGCACAGCGAAGACCGGCGACCGCTCGCGTTGCGCCTTCGCGCGGTTGTGCGCCGAGTCGTCGGCCCAGGCCGGGACGGTCGCCGGCCCGGCGGCTGCCCCGACCTTCCGGCCCCGGCGCAAGGGTGGGCGCCCGAAATAGGGCAGTTGACCCGGCTCCGATCCTGCCAGCCGCGCATGCGCTGCCTCACGTTGTTCCTCCTCGCCGTCCTGCTGACTGCCGCTGATCCGCCGCCGACCGCGGCTGCGGCACCGGAGGTCGCCTCGGTCGAGCAACGGCTCTCGCCGGTCAAGACCGACAATCCGCGCGACACTATGCGCTCGTTCATGCGTGCCATGGACCGGCACGTGCAGGCCCTGGCCGAGCGCGACCGCAAGGCCGAGGCCTGGCTCGACGATGCGGTGCGCTGCCTCGACCTGAGTTCGAGCAATCCGGTCGGCCGCGACAACATCGGCCGGGAGGCGGCGCGCCACCTCAAGGAGGTCATCGACCGCGTCATCATCATCGACTACGACCGCGTCCCGGATTCCACCGAACTGGTGCGCTGGCGGCTGCGCGGCAGCGAGATCGCGGTGCACCGCATGACCGTCGGCGACCGTACCGGCGAATACCTCTTCACGCCGGACACGGTGGCGCGGGCCAGGGACTTCTTCCTCAAGGTGCGCGACCTGCCACTGCTCGACGGCGCCACCGGCGGCGGCTTCCATGCCCCGTGGCAGGAGCAGTGGGTGCCACCGTCGCTCCGCCCCGAGGTCTTCGGCGTCGCCTACTGGCAGTGGCTGCTGATCGGCGGTCTCATCTTCGTCGGCCTGGTCATGCGCCAGCTGGTCCGTTTCGCCGGATTCCTGGTCAAGCATGCCACAAGCAAGACGTCGATGACCTGGGACGACGAACTGGTTGATGCCCTGATCGGCCCGGTCACCCATCTCGGCACCACAGGGGTCTGGTTCGCATCCCTGCACCTGATCGGGGTCGGCGGCACCGCCTACACGGTCATCGCCTTCCTGATCAAGGGGGCGTTCTTCGTCAACCTCGCATATCTCGCCTACAAGCTCGCCGGCTTCATCGGCAACCAGCTCGAGCATCGGGTCCGGCAGAAGCACCAGGACATCAACCAGGGCCTGCTGCGCCTGCTCAAGCAGACCCTGCAGATCCTCGCCCTGGTGTTCTGCCTGCTGTTGGGGGCTCAGAACATGGGCATGGACGTCGCCAGCCTGATCGCCGGCCTCGGCATCGGCGGCCTCGCCTTCGCCCTCGCCGCCAAGGACACGCTCGCCAACCTGCTTGGCTCGGTGATGCTCATGCTCGACCGCCCCTTCCGCGTCGGCGACTGGATCAAGGTCAAGGGCGAGGAGGGGACGGTCGAGGAGATCGGCTTCCGCTGCACCCGCATCCGCACGTTCTACAACTCGGTGGTCTCGATCCCCAACTCCGAGCTGGTGCTGAACAACATCGACAACATGGGCATGCGCGAATGGCGGCGGGTGCGGGAGACCTATGCGATCGTCTACGGCACGCCGACTGCACGCATCGAGGAGTTCTGCAACGGGGTCCGCGCCATCCTCCAAGCCTGCCCAGCGGTGAAGCAGGACGGCATCTCGGTCTACTTCAACGCCCTCGGCGCCTCCTCGCTTGATGTGCTGGTGAACTACCACCTCAAGGCCGCGACCTGGAACGAAGAGCTCGAGGTGCACCAGGGCCTGCTCCTGGCCGTCCTGCGGCTGGGCGAGCGGATCCCGGTCGAGTTCGCCTTCCCCACTCAGACCCTGCACGTCGCCAGCCTGCCCAAGGCCACCTGAGGGCTTGCCTCGGCGAACATTCCCGAGACATTCCGCACCCGTCAGGCTCCCATCATCTAGAGGCCTAGGATACCGGATTTTCATTCCGG
>JAIFKN010000154.1 GCA_020049615.1 bacterium
ATCAACAGCGGCGACACCGCCTGGGTCATGGTCTCGACCGCCTTGGTGCTGTTCATGACCATTCCCGGGCTGTCGCTGCTCTATGCCGGCCTGGTGCGGGCCAAGAACGCGCTGACCGTGTTCATGCAGTGCTTCGCCATCACTGCGGTGGTCAGCGTGCTGTGGATCCTGGTCGGCTACTCATTGGCCTTCGATCGCGGCACGGCTGAGACGCAAAGCGGTCTGCTGGCGTTCATCGGCGGCTTCGCCCGCCTCGGCCTCAGCGGCATGACGGGCGACGGCGTGCATCCCAACGCCCCGACCATCCCCGAGTCGGTCTACTGCATGTTCCAGATGACCTTCGCCATCATCACCCCGGCGCTGGTCATCTCGGCCTTCGTCGAACGGGTGAAGTTCAGCTTCGTCATGCTCTTCACCGTGCTGTGGTCGCTGGTCGTCTACGCGCCGATCTGCCACATGGTGTGGAGCGGGCCCGGGTCGTTCCTCTTCGGCACGCTCGATTACGCCGGCGGCTGCGCGGTGGAGATCAACTCGGGCATCAGCGGCCTGGTCGCGGCCCTCTTCGTCGGCCGGCGCAACGGCTACCCCCAGCATCAGGTGCTGCCGCATTCCATCGTGCTGGCGGTGGTCGGGGGCGGCATGCTCTGGGTCGGCTGGTTCGGTTTCAATGCCGGCAGCGCGGTGGCGGCGAATGCGGCCGCCGGCATGGCCATGCTCAACACCCACCTGGCGGCGGCCGTGGCCACCTGCGCCTGGATGGCGATCGAGTGGTTCCGCTTCGGCAAGCCGAGCGTCCTCGGCGCGGTCACCGGATCGCTCGCCGGCCTGGTCGCGATCACGCCGGCGGCCGGCTACGTCTCCCCGCTCGGCGCCACCGTGCTCGCCCTCGTCGCCACCGCCTGCTGCTACCTCGGTGTCACCTGGCTGAAGCGCAAGGGCGGCTACGACGACTCCCTCGATGTCTTCGGCGTGCACGGTGTCGCCGGCCTGGTCGGTACCCTGCTGCTCGGCTTCTTCGGGGTGAAGGCCTTCGGCGGCACCAGCGATGTCGCGGCTGGCGCCCAGTTCGCCATGCAGGCCAAGGCCGTGCTGGTCACGGTGCTGTGGGCCGGTGGCGGCACGGCGATCTGCTGCCTGCTGGTCAAGGCCATGGTCGGCATGCGGGTCGAGGAGCGGGTCGAGGCCGCCGGTCTCGACCTCCATCAGCACGGCGAGGTGGCCTACTCGATCGACGAGCGGGTTTGAGCGGTTGAGCCGGCGCCAGTCGTCGGCATCCTCCGGGCATGCCAACTGACGAGGAATCGGTCGGACGCAGCACCTACGAGGGCCTCGTCCGCCTGACCTTCCTGTGCGGCCGCGGGCTGGAGCCCGAAGAGCTGATGCGCCGCTTCCTCGCGGCCATGCGCGACAGCGTACCGGCGCGCGGCATGTGGCTGTTCCAGGGCGGGCGACTGATCGCCGCCGATCACGAGGCGGGGGTGCGGACCCCTGGCGAGCCAACATCCCTGCCGCCTGGACTGGGTCCGCAGGTCGATGGCGATCGCATCACCGTGGCGGTGCTGCCGGAGATGATCCTGGTCTGCCGGGTCGCCGACGGCCCGGTCCAGCGCGCCGCCGACGTCGTCACCCTGGTCGGCCGCATCATCGCCCTGGCTTGGCAGGCCGAGATGGTGGCACGCGACGAGGACTGGGACGACGACTACCTGGCGGCCAAGGCGACCTTCAAGCGCCGCTGGCTGCGTTCGCTGCTCAAGCGGCATGGCGGTGTGGTCAGCAGCGCAGCACGGGCCGCCGGGCTCTCGCGCGGGACCTTCTATGCGATGATGGATCAGGTCGGGGCGCGCGAGTGCAGCGGTGATGCCGCCGCCGCCGCCGCGGGTATCGAAGACGACGAACGTTCGCCCGGCACCGCGAAATTCACGCGCAAGCCTATCTGAGGCGGGCCAGGGCGAGCCGCACCAGCTCCTCGGCCGGCTTGCCGGCGATGGCGACCGCCGCCAGGGCGTCGCCGGCCTCCTTGGCGCCGAAGCCGAGCACGACCAGGGCGCGTTGCGCCTCCTCGACCGCGCGCAGCGGAGCGCTGGCTCCGGCCGCGCTCAGGCTGGCGGGGATGCGCTCGACGCGGTCGGCCAGCTCGACGACCAGCCGTTCCGCGAGCTTGGGGCCGACGCCCTTGACCTCGCGCAGGGCCTTGGCGTCGCGGGTCAGCAGGATGCGCCGCAGCTCGTCGGTGCCGAGTGCCGAGAGGATGGCCAGGGCGACGTTCGGTCCGACCTGCTGCACACCGGTGAGCAGGTCGAAGGCGGCGCGTTCTGCCGGATCGGCGAAGCCGAACAGCAGCAGATCGTCCTCGCGCACCACCAGGCGGACATGCACGGTGACCGCGCTGCCGTCGAGCGGGATGCGCCGGCGGGTCTGTTCAGAGATGCGCAGCAGATAGCCGACGCCGCCGACGTCGAGGGAGAGGCGGCCGGAGTTGTCGAGGGCGGCGACGGAGCCGCGCAGGAAGTCGTACATGGGTCAGGGTTCCGGGGTCCGGGGTCCGGGGTCCGGGGTCGCGACCAGACGGTGCAGCTCGTCGGCGACGGCGGTGGTGGGGCGGGTGGCATCGATCACGGCTGTCGCGACGGCGCGGTAGAGCGGGTCACGCACGGTGAGCACCGCGGCGACCTCGTCGGCGACCGAGCCGCCGGTCAGGCTCGGACGTCCGCCGGCGTTGTGGCGCAGGCGGGCCTGCAGCACCTCGGCCGGGGCATGCAGGTAAGCGACCAGTCCGCCGCGGGATGCGAGCAGGGCGCGGTTCGCCTCGCTCAGCACGGCGCCGCCGCCGGTGGCGAGGACCAGGCAGGTATTGCCGGCGAGCAGACGCAGCAGGGTCGCGGACTCGGCCGCACGGAAGGCAGGCTCGCCTTGGGTGGCGAAATACGTGCGGATCGGCTGGCCGAGGTCCTCCTCGACCGCACTGTCGGCGTCGATGAACGGCCAGCCGAGGCGGGCGGCGGCGAGCCGGCCGACCGTCGACTTGCCCGAGGCGCGGTAGCCGACCAGGGTGAGGCGGTGTGGCACGGTGTGCAGTTGATCGTGCGGCGGAGCGTCTTCCACTCGTGCCATGCCGGCAGCCCTGCTCCTCGACATGGATGGCACCCTCCTCGACACCGAGCCGCTGCACTTCGAGGCGCACCGGCGCTTCCTGGCGACCGTGGGCATCACCCCCAGCGAGGCCCAGCTGGTCGGCAACATCGGCAAAGGCGATGTGACCTTCTACGCCGACCTGATGGCGGCGCAGGGCAAGGTGGGCGATCCCGTCGCCTGGGTGGCCGAGAAGACGCGGGTCCTCATCGCGATCTACCGCGAGCAGGGGGTGCGGCTGCATCCCGGCGGGCAGCAGCTGCTCGACCACGCCTGGCGCCGTGGCGTCACCTGCCTGGTCGTCACCTCATCGGAGCGCGCGCTGGCCGAGGCGGCGCTTGAAGCCGCCGGCCTCGGTCGGCGTCTGGCCTTGCGTGTCTGCCGCGAGGACACCGTGCGGCACAAGCCGCATCCCGAGCCCTATCTGCTCGCCTTGCAGCGGCTGGCGCTGCCGGCGGAGAGCTGCCTCGTCGTCGAGGACAGTCCCAGCGGCATCGCCGCCGGCCGCACCGCCGGTTGCCGGGTGGCCGCCCTGGCCGGGCACTTCGGCGCCGCCGAGCTGCAGCGCGCCGGGGCGCAGCGCGTGCTGACCCGCCTCGACGATCTGCTGCCGCTCGAACCATGAAGGACGGCTGGTGGTCGGAGGCCTTCCGCGCCGCTTATCTCGAGGTCTACAGCCATCGCAGCGATGCACAGGCCTCGGTCGAGGTCGCCGGACTCCTGCCGCGCTTGCTTCACGCGCCTGGGCCGGTGGTCGACGCCGGCTGCGGGGCCGGCCGGCACCTCGCCGCCCTGCGTGCCGCTGGCGTGCCGGCGTTCGGTTTCGACCTCTCCTCCGAGCTGCTCGCTGCAGCGGGCCGTCGTCAGCCCTGCGTTGGACGGCTGGTCCGCGGCGACCTGCGCGCCCCGCCCATCGTTGGCGGCTGCGGGGCTGCGATATGCCTGTTCACCGCCTTCGGCTACTTCGATGACGCCGGCAACGCCGCCTGTCTGGCGGCGCTCGGCGGCCTGCTTGCTCCGGGGGGCTGGCTGGTGCTCGACTTGCCGGAGCCGGCGGCGCTGCGCCGCGGTCTGGTTCCAGCCAGCGAACGGAGCACTGCCGGCGGCTGGCTGGTGCGCGAGCGACGCTGGCTGGCCGGTTCGCGGGTCGAGAAGGAGGTGGAGGCCATGCCGCCCGGCGGCCTGCCGGTGCGCTGGCGGGAAAGCGTCCGACTGTACGAGACCGCTGAATTGATGGCCATGGCGGATCGGTCAGACCTGGTCTGGGATGCCGCCTGGCCGGGCCTCGGAGGCCCCGAAGACCGCCAGGGCCGGCTGGTTGCCTGGCTGCGCCGCCCCGGGAGAGCCGAAGGCTGCTAGCGTTGACAGTACCGAGCCGGGGGGAAAGCTGGGCATCTGCGGCAATGTCCTCCGACTACACCCTCATCCTGCGCGCCTGCCCCGAGAGCCATCGCGAAAGCGCTGCCGTGTTCCTCGGCAAGCTGTTCTCCCTGAAGGAGCACACCACGCAGCAGATCGTCGCGTCGTGCCCGATCGTCCTGCTGACCGGACTGGGTCGCGAGGAGGCCGCGGCCATGCATCTGCTGGTGCACAGCCTGTCCATGCAGGGCACCAAGGTGGAGCTGTCCGGTGGTCCTCCGGGGGACCTGCCGAAGATCGACTGGCCGCGGCGACCGCAGGTCTTCAAGCGCGAACTGTCGGAATGGGTCGGTGATCTGCAGGTGCCGCTGCCGATTCCCGGTGGCCAGGCCCGCCTGATCGATCTGCTGCTGGGGGCGATCGAAGGCAGGCCGCTGACGACCAAGGCCGAATTCAAGGGCAGCAACCTGCCCGAAGTCACTCCATTCTCGACCCCGGCTTTACCGCCCGAGCCGCGCCCTGCGACCACCCGCACGCCGCTGCCGCCGCCGCCGGCGGTGCGCGCCCAACTGCCTCCGCCGCCCGAGCCGAGCGGCGGGGGGTCCGAAGACCCGATGGCCCGGCTGAACGAGCTCTTCCCCGATGAGGAGGGCGGCGGGTTCATGCCCGGCAAGGACGATATCACCAACATCCTCAACCGGATCCTCCCGGATGAGGCGGCGGGCGGTCCGGCCACCGGCAACTCCAGTGGCAGCGGCCGCAAGACTGCCGAATCCGGTGGTGGCGGATTCTCGGTTTTCCTCGCCAAGATCGCCGATGAAGACCGCCGCAAGAAGGCGGCTGCGCTGATCTGCGAACTGGCCAAGATGCCCGCCGACGAGGCCGAGGCCCTGTCCAAGAAGATGATCATCCCGGTGCTCAAAGGCGTGCCGAAGGAAGAAGCCGAAGCGGCGAAGGCCCAGTTTGGCAAAATCGGCATCCTGGCGCGCGTCAAGGGGCCGGAGTAGCGATGCGTCCCGGAGCGCGGGCTTCAGCCCGCGTAGTAGCGGCCTGCGCGGGTTGAAGCCCGCTGTCCCAGAGCCATGATCGACCCCGTCCCGCCCGCTGTCGCCGCCCAGGCCCGCCTGCTCTCGCTGCTGCGCCTGCTGCTCCTCGCGGTCGGCCTCGGCACGGTCACCCTGTTCGCGGCCGGGCATGGCGAGGCCGCCGTCACTGCCCTGGAGCGCGCCCGGCTCCTGCTGGTGGCGGTGTGCGGCATGGCCGCCCTGCTCTCGCTCAGCGTACCCTGGGTACGGGCGCGCTGGCAGCTGGCGCTGCATCTGGTCTTCGATGTGGTGTGGATCGGTCTGCTGCTGTACTGGACCGGCGGTGTCGCCTCGCCGGGCGTCGTGCTGCTGTTCGCCGTGGTGCTGATCGCCAATCTGGTCATGCCGGGGTATCTGCGCTTCCTCCTGGCATCGCTCGCCGGCATGTTGCTCAGCCTGGTGGCAGCGTTCTATCTGAGTGAACGTTCGCCATTCCCGCCCTCGCTGGTCGCGGCCGCTCCCGACCTGTTCGCGCCCAGCCGCGTCCTCGGCAACCTGACGGTCCAGATCGCGGCCCTGTTCCTGGTCGACATCCTGGGTGGCCAGTTGGCCAGGCGTATGCTGGAAAGCCGGGTGTTCGCCGGTGGAGTCCTCGATCAGCTCGGCGAGGGCGTGCTGGCGGTCGACCGCTCCGGCCATGTCGCCTACGTCAATGCCGAGGCCGTGCGCCTGCTCGGACTGGTCCAGGCGCCGATCATCGGCGCCCCGCCCGGCGATGCCGCGGTTGGCATCCGGGATCTGCTCGAATCGCAGCGGCTGCCGATGCTCGAACGGCGCACCGGCCCCGGAGGTCGCGCGCTGGTGTTGCGCGTGACCGAGTTGCGGGGCCGGCGCGGCCAGGCCATCGGTCGGACCCTGGTGGTCGCTGATGAGACCCGTCTGCGCCTGCTTGAGGACAGTGCCCGCCGCGCCGAAGCACTGGCCGCGCTCGGCGAGATGGCGGCCGGCATCGCGCATGAGGTGCGCAACCCGCTGACCAGCCTGCGCGGTTGCGCCCAGGAGCTGGCCGAGGTGGCGGCGCGCAGCGGACGCGATGAGGATGCCCAGCTCGCCCAGGTCATCGTTTCGGAATCCGACCGCCTGGCGCGTATCGTCGGCGACTTCCTCGAATTGTCGCGGTTGCGGCCGCCGGTACGGCGTGAGATCGAGATCGCCCCGCTGCTCGACGAGGCCGCCCTGCTCATCGGCCAGCGCCAGGACGTTCCGCCAGGGCTGGAGACCAGCGTGGATGCCACCGAAGATCTCCCGCCGATCACCGCCGATCCAGACCAGCTACGCCAGGTGCTGCTCAACCTCGCGGTCAATGCCCTGGAAGCGATGCGCGACCGCCCGCAACGGCGGTTGCGCCTATCCGCGGTCATCGCCGGCGAGGACAACCCGCTCGAGCATCACGCCATCCGTTTGGGCGTGGCCGACACCGGTACCGGCATCCCGCGTGACCTGCAGGAGCGCATCTTCACGCCGTTCTGGTCGACCAAGCCGCAGGGCACCGGCCTGGGTCTGTCGGTGGTCGGCCGCATCGTCAAGGACCACGAGGGCGTGCTGCGCATCGACAGCGAGCCGGGTGTCGGTACCGAGGTGGTGGTGTTCCTGCCGATCGTCAACCAGACGCGTTCGTTCAAGCGCGCTCTCGGCGGCCCGGCGGGGTCGAGCTGCGCTTCAGTTCGGGGGCTTCGCCCCCGCGGTCCTGGCGGACCTGCCCCCACGGCCTTTGTCGCAGCTCGATTCCGTCGCAGGCTCCGGAATCGTGGGCGGATGGCTTCGCCATTGTATCCGCCCACCGCCGCTCGGCGGCCGCCCCATCGCATGGCGATGGGGCCCCAGGCGGATGAGCTGGCTGCGCCCCGTCCCCGGCGGCGTCGAATTGCGCCTGAAGGTCGTGCCCGGGGCGAGCCGCAGCGCCGTCGCCGGCGAGCTCGGCGACCGTCTGAAGGTGCGCATCGCGGCTCCTCCGGAGGGCGGCAGGGCGAATCGTGCGGTCGAGGAGCTGCTGGGGGACTTGACCGGCTGCGTCTGCACGGTGACCGTGGGCCATGGCAGTCCGCAGAAAACACTCGTCGTCGCCGGCGGTTCACCCGAGGCGGTACGGGCAGCCCTGACCGCCTGACCGGGCTTGATGCCGGCGCTACCCACCCGCATGGCCGTCCGCATCCATGGCACCTTCGGCTCCTGGGTCCTGCCCCAGGGTGCCAGCGTCCTCGGCCGGGGCACCGCATGCGATGTGCGCATCGATGATCCACGCCTGTCGCGCAGCCACGCCCGCTTCTCGGTCAGCGGTCACGCCTTGCACGTCGAGGAACTCGGCTCGCGCAACGGCGTGCTGGTCGATGGCCATCGCATCCAGGGCGCGGTCGAACTGCACCACGGCCAGGTCGTGGTGTGCGGCCCTGTCGTCCTCATGGTGTCGATCGACGAGACCCAGCCGCATCCGCGCGCGCCGCAGGGCGGGCAGGATCCGGCGACCAGACGGACCTCGGGGCGCAGCGACACCGAGGCGATGCTTGCGGCGGTGACCGTGCCGGAGCCCCCCGCCTCGGGCGGGAGGGGCATCGATCCGGCGATCTTCGCAGCTGTCTCCTCCGGCTCCGGCGAGTTCGGTGTCGATCCGGCCAGGCAGTCCGCACTGCAGCCGGCGCCGATGCCGGGCAGCATCACCTCGCCGCTCGAAGCCGTCCGTCCGCAGCCGCACGATCTGCGTCCGCCGACACGTCGTTCGCCCTCCACCAGCAGCCTGGAGGCGGCGTCCTTCGCGCCGTCCGCGAGCGGTGCCCTGGAGATGCCGTCGTCTGCCGGACCTGCTGTCATCGACCGCCTGTCCGCGGGCCTGGGTGATGGTCTGGCGGCGACCGGCGCCGGCGGCCTCGGACTGCTGGCCGCCCTGCTGGTCCTCGCCGGAGCGTTGGCGCTGGCCGGCGCTGGCGTCAGCGACGGGGTGCCACGCATGGGAGCCGGCGGCCCCGCCGGATTCCCGGCCGTGCTGGGCTCGCTGCTCAGTTCGCGCGGTCTGGCCACCGGCTTGGCGGCCGCCTCGTTGGCGGCCTCGGCCAGCCCGGCTGCCGGCCTGCTGCTGGTGCTCGGTGCGGCGTTGTCGGCGATGCTCGCCGTCGCTGGCTTGCTGCTGGTCCTGGTCGTTCCGACCGTGGCGAGAGGCGCGCCGGCCATGCACCGGCGACGTGGCCTGGTGGTGGTGCGCGCCGCAGATGGCTCCCCCCTCGGCTATCCCCAGGCCCTGCTGCGCTGGCTGTTGGCAGCCCTGTTGTGGCCGCTCGCCGTTCCGCTGGTGCTGATGGGTCTGCGCTCGCCGCATGATCTGCTCAGCGGCTGCTCCGTCCGACGGGCGCGCCCGTCCGCGGCCTGATCTGCCCGCGAGGCTTGCCGACCCTGGCCGCGCACCACCATGCGCGCCCTCCATGCTCGACCTCGTCACCGCGCCGGTCGTGGCGCTGCTATCCGACCGCCTCGGCCTGCCAGCCGCCGACCTGAACCGCCTCCTCGCCCCGCCCAAGGCAGGCTCCGCCGACCTCGCCCTGGGCTGCTTCCAGCCGGCCAAGGCCAAGGGCGTGGCGCCGCCAGCGTTGGCCGCCGAACTCGCCGCCGCAGTCAACGCCTCGGGATTGGCGCAGGCGCAGGCTGCAGGGCCGTTCCTGAACCTGACCTTCACCGCCGCTGGCGTGGCCACGGCTTTGCTGCCAGCGCTGGCCGCCGATCCCACTGTCGCGCTGCGCTCGAAGGCCGGCGCAGGGCGCACCGCCTGCATCGACTTCAGCAGCCCGAACATCGCCAAGCACCTCGCCTTCCACCACATCCGCTCGACCATGATCGGCAACAGCCTGGCCCGCCTCTACGGCGCCGCCGGCTGGAAGGTGGTGCGGATCAATTTCCTCGGCGACTGGGGCACCGCCTTCGGCCGGCTGATCAGCGGCTGGAAGCGTGAGGGTCTGACCCTGGCGCAGCTGGAGGGGGCCGCCGACCGCGTCACCTTCCTCAACGAGTTGTACGTGCGCGCGAGTTCGGCCGCCAAGGGCGATCCCGCCCTGGAGGAGGACGCCCGCCGCTGGTCCAAGGCGCTCGAAGATGGCGATGCCGAGGCGCGGAAGCTCTGGCAGATCTTCAAAGACGCCTCGCTGGCCGAGTTCAAGCGCGTCTACGCCCTGCTTGGCGTCGACTTCGACTCGTGGAAGGGCGAGGCCCACTACGAGGACAAGATGGGGCCGGTGCTGGCCGAACTGGAGGCCAAGGGGCTGACCAGCATCGACGAGGGCGCCACTGTCGTCGACCTCAAGGCGCATGGCCTCAAGCAGTTCAAGAAGCCGATGCTGCTCCGGCGCGCCGACGGCGGCACGCTATATGCGACCCGTGACCTCGCCGCCGCCGACGACCGCTTCGACGACTACGCCTACGACCGCGCCCTGTACGTCGTCGACCTCGGCCAGTCGCTGCACTTCCAGGAGTGGTTCGCCGCGGCGAAGCTGCTGCAGCGGCCCTATGCCGAGCGGCTGCGCCATGTCGGCTTCGGTGTCCTGCTGGTGTGGAACGACGAGCCGGGCGAGGGTCTGGAGCCGGGCTGGGCCAAGGGCCGCACCCGCGCCGGCAAGGTCATGCTCCTGCGCGAGGTGCTCGAGGAGGGCGTCGACCGCGCCCGCGCCATCATCAGCGAGAAGAATCCCGACATCACCGGCGACGAGCGCGAGGCCATCGCCCGTGCCGTCGGCGTCGGCGCGGTGGTCTTCAACGACCTCAAGAACGCGCGCACCAACGACGTGAAGTTCAAGTTCGAAGAGGCCCTGCGCTTCGATGGCGAGACCGGGCCGTACCTGCAGTACGCCCATGCCCGGCTGTGCTCGATCGAACGCAAGAGCGTCGCGGGCCAGGGTGATCCGGCGCTGCTCGTCCGCGATGACGAGAAGGCCGTGCTGCTGGCCATCGCCCGGCTGCAGGGCCAACTCGAGCGCGCGGTGGAGTCCGACGAGCCGAGCGTGGTCGCCCAGGCCCTGCTCGGCCTCGCCGCCGCGGTATCGACCTGGCTCACCGCCGGCAACCGCGACCCCTCGGCCAAGGTCAACTGCGACAACCCCGCCCTGTCCGCCGCCCGCCTCCTGCTGGTGCGCGCCGCCCGCGGCGCCATCGGTGAAGGCCTGCGCCTGCTCGGCCTCATCGCCCCTGAACGGATGTGAACATGATCTCCGCGACACTCTCGCTTCCCTATGGCAACCACGCGCGCCAGCGGCTCGATGTCTTCGTGCCCGAGAACGCCTCCAACGCCCTGGTTTGCTGCATCGGCGGCGGCTGGTGGGCCGACGGCCGCTGCGAGGCCGGACGCGGCTTCGCCCTGCTGCTTGCGAGCCAGGGCCTGGCCGTCGCCTGCCTCGGCCACCGCCCGCTTGGCGACGGGGCGCGTACTGGCGATGAGGTGCTCGGCGACCTGACCGATGCCGCGGGCAAGGCGCTCGAGGAAGCCGGCGTGCTCGGCTTCGGTGGACGTTCGCTGGCCCTGCTCGGCCATGGCAGCGGTTCGCTGGCCGCCTTCGATCTGGTGTCGCGCCTGGCGCGGCGGCAGGCCGTGCGGGCGGTGATCGCCTGTGGCGCTCTGGCCACGTTGGAACCCGCCCACGGCACCGCTGCCGCCCACCAGCCCTCCTGCGACCGCTTCGCCATGGGCCGGCATCGCGACCACTCGCCGCTGTGCATCGATCCGTCGCAGCTGCCGGCGGTGCTGCTCATGCATGGCGATGCCGATCGCGAGGTGCCGCTCAGCCAGGCCCAGGCGCTGCAGGCGCGCATCGCCGGCGCCGGCGAGAGCTGCCGCCTCGACGTCCTGCCCGGGGTCGGGCATGGCTTTGCCGAGAACGCCCTCGCCGCCACCGCTGCCGACGCCGCAACGCGGGTCGTCGCCTTCATCGCCGAACATGCCCGCGAGCCCCAGGCAGGGGATTTCGCCTTCGGCTGCAAAGCCTGACACGCCAGCCGCTTCCGACTACGCGTCCGAAGGTCAGGAAGGGCCGGTGCGGACGTCTGTGGGAACGCGATGCACGGATTACCGTTGACGGGTGGTGTGCGCAGTCGCTACAGTAACACCGTGAGGGCGCCCACTCCTCACGACAAACCCCACAGAGACCGGCGGGTGGGCGGCCGGTCGCCGACGGGAGATATCCGTCATGCCTGAGATCCAGATCACCGGTGTCCACTTCGAGGTGTCGGACCGGATCCGCAGCTACATCAGCGAGAAGCTGGGTGGTTTGCGCAAATTCAACGCCACGCTGACGAAAGTCCACGTGACCATCCATCAAGGTGAGAAGAAGGGCTACCGTGTCGACGTCGACATGCACCTCCCCCATGGCAAGGACGTGATCGCCCACGACAGCGAGGAGACCGTCTACGCCGCGATCGACGTGGTCGCCGACAAGTGCGCCGCGCAACTGCGCAAGCTGCACGACAAGGTCGCCCACCACAACATGCGCCACGGCGAACGCGCCAGCGCCTGAACGGATTCTGGTCTAGAATGGCAGACCCCCGCCTGGATCCAGGCGGGGGTCTGCGTTTTCGGACACCGCCGCTGGTGAGCGCCCAAGCGAGCGACGAACGGTTGGATCAGCACCTTGTGGCAGATGTCGCGAGCGCGCAGCGAGCCTGTGTCCGAGTGCGTGGTCCCGATCGGCGAACGTCAGTGAGCCGCGCCTGCGGGTCCAGGGCAGAGCCCTGGACGGGGGTCCGAGGGGGATCGTGATCCCCCTCGAAGCCGACTAGCGGGCAGCGGCTAGCGAGCCGGCGCCGGTGATCTTCTTCACAGCCGCGGTGAGGGCTTCCACCTTGTCGGTCTTCTCCCAGCTGAAGGCCTTGCGGCCGAAGTGGCCGTGGTAGGCGGTCTGGCGGTAGATCGGCTTGAGCAGGTCGAGCGACTGGATGATCGCCTTCGG
>JAIFKN010000266.1 GCA_020049615.1 bacterium
CCACGACCTGACCCAGTGCGAGGAGATCCTCAAGGACGCCTACAGCACCGACGTCCGCCCGCAGCTGGCGCAGTGGCGCCAGGACAAGGGCCTGGATCCGAACCCGCTCGCCGCCTTCCGCCGCAGCGGCTACCTCACGAAGATCACCGAGGAGCGGGTCAAGAAGCGCGGCGCCGCCGCGGCCACCGGCGCCTTCGGGTAGTCGGGCCGAGTTGGAGCACGGCGGTCCCGTGGAAACCGTTCGTGGAGCGAGCGCAGGCGTAAGCCCAGCGAGACTGGAACGATGACCCCGCTTGGCGAATCGCCAGCGTCAGCGCAGCGTGTCGAGCGGGGGATCCGGGGGAGAAGTCCCCCGGCGGGGCGCGGGGCAGAGCCCCGAGGCTAAAGCGGCAACTTCGTCGCAAGAACCTCGTCCCGCGCCTTGGCCTTGCGCTCGTAGAGCTTCTTGGCCAGGGCCGGGTCGGCGAGGGCGAGCATCTGCACGGCGAGGAAGCCGGCGTTGGCCGCGCCCGGCTTGCCGACCGCGACGGTCGCCACCGGCGTGCCCTTGGGCATCTGCACGATGGCGAGCAGCGCGTCGAAGCCGGCCAGGCTGGTGGTCGCGCAGGGCACGCCGATCACCGGCAGGATGGTCTTCGCCGCCAGCACGCCGGCGAGGTGCGCCGCGCCGCCGGCGCCGGCGATGATCACCTTGATGCCGCGCTCGATGGCCGAGGCGGAATGGGCCATGGCGGCGTCGGGCGTGCGGTGGGCGGAGAGCACCAGCGATTCGCTGGGAACGCCGAATTCGTCGAGGACCTTCTTGGCCTCGATCATGGTCTCCCAATCGGTGGCGGAGCCCATGAGGATGCTGACGAGGGGGGTCGGGGTAGGCATGGGCGGGACACTAGTGGGGCAGGGATTCCTGACCAGCACGCAGCGGCCGGGGATCTACCTGGCCTATCGCCACGGAGTCACGGAGGTCCACAGAGGGCCACAAAGTCGGCAACGGCAGGAACTGGTCTGCCGGTGCGCGCCAGGACATGCGGAGACGGAACCTCAGGGCTCATCTCTGTGGCCCTCTGTGGATCTCCGTGCCTCTGTGGCAGAAGTCCTACCCGGTCGTGCGCAGGCCGCCGGCGATGGCGTTGACCGTCATCAGCAGCGACGGCAGCAGTACGTCGCCCGCGGCCTGGTCGCCGGCCTGGCGGCGTTCGCGCCAGCGGCGGATGAGCGCGATCTGGTGCGCATGCAGGGCGCGCAGGCCGGCGTCGCGCAGCGAGAGCGTGCGGGCGAGCCGCGGGCGGCGGGTGTCGAGCGGGCTGCCGAACACCCGCGTGAGCATGCGCGTGCTGCGCGCGTGCTCGTCGCTGACGCGCGCCAGGAAGCCGTCACGGATCTCGCGGTCGGCGACCAGCCCCGCGTAGTCCCGCATCAGGTCGGGCGCCGCCGAGGCGAGGTTGCTCTCGATGTTGGACAGGGCGTAGGTGAGGAAGCGCCAGCCTTTCACCGCGCGCTGCAGCTCGGCGAAGCCCGCCGCGTCCTCGCGCTCCAGCGTCTCCAGCGCGGTGCCCAGGCCGTACCAGCCGGGCAGGTAGTGGCGCGACTGGTTCCAGCCGAAGACCCAGGGGATGGCGCGCAGGTCGGCGAGGGTGCGCTTGCCGCTGCGTCGCGACGGCCGGCTGCCGATCGAGGCGTGCTCGAGCACGTCGATCGGCGTCGCCTCGACGAAGTAGGTGAGGAAGCCGTCGCTGTTCAACAGCGCCTCGTAGGCCGCACGGCTGCCGGCGGCGAGCCGGTCGACCAGCGGATGCAGGGCGTGCCACTCGTCCTCGCGCGGCAGGGCGTGGCGCACCGTCGTCGCCACCGTGCCGCTGACCAGCATCTCGAGGTGGTAGGTGGCGGTGAGCAGGTTGGCGTACTTCTGCGCGATCACCTCGCCCTGCTCGGTGACGCGGATGTCGCCTGACAGCGAGCCGTGCGGCAGGGCCTCGAGGAAGCGGTGCGTCGGCCCGGCGCCGCGCGATACGGTGCCGCCGCGGCCATGGAAGAAGCGCAGCGGCACGCGCGATTCGCGGCCGACCCGCGCCAGCAGGTCCTGGGCGCGGTGCAGGTTCCACTGGCTGGCGAAGATGCCGCCGTCCTTGCACGAGTCGCTGTAGCCGAGCATCGCCTGCTGCACTCCGCCCCAGCGGGGCAGGCTGCGCCGGGTGACCGGATGGGCGAGGAAGGCGCCGAGGATCGCACCCGAGCCGCGCAGGTCCTCGATCGTCTCGAACAGCGGCACCACCGGCAGCTCGCACACCAGCCCGTCGCCCTGCCAATGCGCCAGGCCGGCCTCGCGGGCCAGGAGGTATACCGTCAGCAGGTCGGACAGCGACCGCGTCATCGACACGATCAGCGCGCCGAGGCCGTCGCTGCCGTGCGCGGTGCGGTGCGTGGCCAGCACACGGTAGGCGCCGATCACGCGTTTCGCCTCCTCGCCCAGAGCGGTGTCGGGGTGGGTCAGCGGCCGCGGCGAGCGCAGTTCGGCATCAAGCAGGGCGAGGCAGTCCTTCTCGCTCCAGGTCGCCCAGCCGGCGGCGTCGATGCCGGCGGCGCCCAGCAGCTGGGCCAGGGCGCTGTCGTGCATCGCGCTGTTCTGGCGCACGTCGAGGGCGGCGAGGTGGAAACCGAAGCACTCGACCGCGCGCTCGACCGGGGCCAGCTCCAGCTCGACGAGGCGGCGTGCACCGGCCGCCAGGAGTCCGCGGCGCAGCACCAGGAGGTCGGCGAGCAGTTCGGCTGGTGCGCGGTAGATGCCGGCCAGGCCGTCATCGCCGCCGTCCGGCAGTCGCGCCAGGCACAGGTTGCACCACTGCCGCCACGGTTCGTACGGGTTGCGCGCCAGCGCGGCCGCCCCGGCCTCGCCCAGCTGGGCGGCGCGGCTGGCGATGCGCTCGGCGAACTCCGGCGAGGGGGCCTGCAGGCGCGCCGACAGGGACAGGCGCTCGGCCAGGCGGCGCAGGGCGCCGCGGTGCAGGTGCAGGGCGCCGCGCCGCAGTTCGACCAGCGTCGCCGCGGTCACTGTCGGGGTCACGCCGGGGTGGCCGTCGCGGTCGCCGCCGACCCACGAGCCGAAGCGCAGGCGCGGCATGCGCCCCTGGCCGTCGAGCAGGCCGGTGTCCCAGCCCAGTTCGCTCCAGGCGGTGCGCAGGCGCTGGTCGGTCTTGACCACCGCCTCAGGGAAGACGTCGCGCAGGTGGTGCAGGACATTGCGCCGCTCCGACGCCACGTCGGGCTTGGTCAGGCGGATCTCGCCGGTGCGCCACAGCCGCTCGACCAGGGCGCAGACCTCGGCGCGGATGTGGTCCTGCTCGGCCGGCGTCCACATGGTGTTCTCGCGCCGCACCAGGGCGAGGTAGAGCTCGCGCTGGGCGTTGATCACCGTGCTGCGCTTGGCTTCGGTGGGATGCGCGGTCAGCACCGGTTCGACGCGGATGGTCGGCAGCAGGCGGGCGACCTCGGCGGCGTCCAGCCCGGCGGCCTTCAGCCGCGCCAGCGCCTCGCCCCACTGCCCCGGCTCGGCGGCGACGCCCTCGTCGCTTTCGCGCTTGCGCCGCGCCTGGTTGGCGGCGTTCTCCTCGACCATGTTGAGCAGCTGGAAGGCCAGCGAGAGCATCTGCACCTCGCGCTCCTCCAGGGCCTGCGGCAGCGCGTGCGCACCATGCCAGGGCAGGCGGGCGGCGAGATCGGCATGCCCGAGGTCGGAGAGCACGTCATGGAAGCAGCCCATGACGAAAGCGAGGTCGCGCCCCAGCTTGCTGAAGGCGAAATCGACGATGGGTTCGGGCATGCCCGGGGCTTACGCCGGGGCCGGCCCCCGGCAAGGCTACTTCAGCAATTGCAGTACGGTCTGCGGAACCTGGTTGGCCTGCGCCAGCATGGCGGTGGCCGCCTGGATCATCACCTGGACGCGGGCGTACTCGGCCGATTCCTTGGCCATATCGACATCGCGCAGGATGCCCTCGAACTCGCGCAGGTTCACCGAGGAGACGCGCAGCGATTCCATCACGCGCTCGACCGTGTTGCCCTGCAGCGAGCCGGTGGCGCCGCGGGCGCGGTTGACCTCGCTCAGTGCGGCGTCGATCAGCGCCAGCGCCTCGTCGGCATCGCCCGCGACGAAGGCGCCGGCATAGGCCGGCGGCCCGGTCCGGGCGAGCAGATCGTCGAGCGAGGCGAAGCCGGTGCCGGCCAGCCCGGCGGAGTTGCCCAGGGCCCCGGCGCGCAGGTCGGGGATCTCGACCGTGACGCGCTGGCTCGACAGGGCGCCGATCTGGAAGGCGGTGGTGCCGACGCGGGTGGCCTGGACGGCGATGCCGGCGGCCGAGACGGTCGAGCCGACGGATCCATCCGAGGTGTCCTTGACCGTCAGGCTGAAGGCGCCGGGGGCGAAGCCGGTGAATGGCGCCACGGCCTCGGGGCCACCGGCCAGGTTGGTGAAGGTGAGGCCATCGGCGGAGGTGGGGTCCTGGGTCAGGACCACACCGGGAACGACGGCCCCTGCCGCGTTGGTGTAGGAGATGGTGATGGTCCGGTTGGTGCCCGGCACCACCGCTCCGCCGAGCAGGCCTGCTGGAGCCGAGGGTCCGACGCTGAGCGTCGCGTTCCCGAAGCTGGTGCTTTCGGCTCGCAGGGTGCCGGTGGTCTGGTCGTAGGCGGCGGCCACGCCGGTCAGGCTGGAGACCGCATTGATGGCCGCCGACAGGCCATCGATGGTGGTGCCAGCTGGGAGGTTGATGGTGGCGGTGCCCTTCGGCCCGGTGATCGGCAGGGTCATGGCGCCGGCGGTGGCGACCGTGGTGCCAGCGGCGCCCGGAGCGAACGCTTGGGTGGTGGACGACCTGTCGAGCGCACCGCTGGCCGGGGCAATGCTGATCGCCGACCCGTCGCGCATGCCGCCGGGCAGCTTGGTGTAGTCCGGTCGCAGGCTGCGGTAGTAGTCCTTGGCCTCGTCCGACAGGGTGATGTCGCGCAGCGAACCGTCGAGCAGGGCATTCCCGCCATAGGTCGTGCCGGCGGTGATGGTGGTGATCGAGCGGATGCCGGCTTCGAGGTCGGCCTGCAGGGCGGCGGCCTGATTGGGGTCCAGCGTGGCCGTGTTCTTGGCCCCGATGGCGAGGATTCGCATGCGCTGCAGGATCTGCGTGATCTGGTCCATGCCGCCTTCAGCAGTCTGAAGCATGGTAACGGCTTCTTCGGCGTTGCTCTGCGCCCGCTCTACGCCAGTCCGATAGTAGCGGACCGAGTTGGCGACCACCATCGAAGCGGGATCGTCGGCGCTGCGCCGCAGACGCTCGCCCGATGACATGCGGTCGAGGACGCCGGACATCAGCCGGTCGGTCTTCGCCAGGTTGGCATGGGTCAGCACGGACATCGGATTGTAGTTGATGCGGATGGCCATGGCAGGGACTCCAAGCCCAGTAACGCAAGCCCCGAGCCAACTGTTGCGATTGCAACCGCAGGGGTTTACGCTGAAGCCGTGATCGGATACGGACGCCAGAGCATCGACGACTCGGACATTGCAGCTGTCACTGCCGTGATGCGCGGCCAGCCGCTGACCTGCGGACCCGCTGTCGAGGCCTTCGAAGGCGAGATCCGCCGCATCAGCGGCGCGCCGTTCGCTGCCGCGGTGTCGAACGGGACCAGTGCCCTGCGCCTGCTCTATCAGGCCGCCGGTATCGGGCCGGGGCAGCGCGTCGGCGTGCCGGCGATCACCTTCGTCGCCACCGCCAGCCAGGCGATGCTGTGCGGCGCCGAGATCGTGCTGCTGGACGTCGATCCTGCGACCTTGCTGCTGACCCCCGAGATCCTCGACTCCTGCACAGAGCGTCTCGACTGGGTGGTGGCGGTGCATGTCGCTGGCCGCATGTGCGACCTCGCCGGGCTGGCCGGGGTGTGCCGGCGCAAGGGCATGCGTCTGCTGGAGGATGCGGCCCACGCCTTCGGCTCGACCCGCGATGGCGGCGAGCGCTGCGGCGACTGCCGCCACAGCGAGGGCGCGATCTTCAGCTTCCATCCGGTGAAGAACGTGACCACCGCGGAGGGGGGCGCGATCGCGGTGCGCGATCCCGTCTGGGACAAACGGGTGCGACAGTTGCGCCACCACGGCATCGTGCGCGAGGGCTTCCGCGGCGACCTGGCCGCCGCCGACGCCGGGGCGCCGTGGTACCACGAGTTCCATCAGCCGGCGACCAACGAGCGCCTGTCCGACCTGCACTGTGCTCTCGGCGCCAGCCAGTGCCGGCGCATCGAAGCGTTCAAGCGCCGGCGCGCCGCCATCGTCGAGGGCTACCGCCGCGACCTGGCCGGCCTGGCCGCCATCGCCGCGCCGCCGCCGGCCCCCGGCCAGGACCCTTTCTGGCACCTCGCCGCCGCCCAGGTGGACTGGGCGCGGCTCGGCACCACCAGGCGCCAGGCCTTCGCCGCCGCCGCCGCCGCCGGCATCGCGCCGCAGGTCCATTACATCCCGCTACATCACCAGCCCGTCCTGGCCGGGGTGCGGCGTGCCTCGGACCTCGCCGGCGCCGACCGGGCCTATCGCGGTCTGGTCAGCCTGCCGTGCTATCCCGACCTCGACGAGGCCGAGCGCTCCCAGGTGGTCGCCTGGCTTACCGCACTGGCACGCGGAGTGCGTTGACCTCCTCCCACAGGAAGAACCGTCCATGACTTCGACATTCCCGCTCCAAGACAAGGTCGTCCTGGTCACCGGCGGTACCGGCAGCTTCGGCAAGGCCTTCATCAAGAAGGCGCTGACCCAGCACAATCCGCGCAAGGTCATCGTCTTCAGCCGCGACGAGCTGAAGCAGTGGGAGATGCGGCAGTCAGATCCGGTCTTCGACCACGAGAAGATCCGCTACTTCCTTGGCGATGTCCGCGACAAGGACCGCCTGATGCGCGCCTTCCGCGATGTCGAGATGGTGGTGCACGCGGCAGCGCTCAAGCAGGTGCCGGCGGCGGAATACAACCCGACCGAGTTCGTGAAGACCAACATCCACGGCGCGATGAACATCGTCGATGCCGCGATCGAGCGCGGGGTCGAGCGGGTGATCGCCCTGTCCACCGACAAGGCGGCCAACCCGATCAACCTCTACGGCGCGACCAAGCTGGTCTCCGACAAGCTGTTCGTCGCCGGCAACGCCTACGTCGGCGCCAAGGGCCTGCCCAAGTTCAGCGTCGTGCGCTACGGCA
>JAIFKN010000015.1 GCA_020049615.1 bacterium
CGCCCTGTTCGACATCCACAAGCTGCGCAACGACCAGACCGCCTACGACGCGCTGATGGCCGGCTGCGCCAGCAAGCTGCGCATGATGGGCGGCAATGTCGAGCAGCCCTGGCGCAAGATCGCCGAGGACGCTCTCACCGGCAAGGGCATCACCGTGGTGCGCGACGCCATCCTGCGCTATCTGCAGGAGCAGCTCGCCTTCGAGCGCCTGCGCGACGTCCAGCTCAACTGCAAGGTCGGCATCGAGGCAGCACGCGAGGTGCTGGCCAAGAACGGCCCGATGCTGCAGCAGGCCAAGGCCCGCAAGTCGACGGCGATCGGCGAGATGCGCGAGTTCATCCTCAAGACCCAGCAGGCCTTTGAGGTCAACCTCGTCGGTCTGGCAGACGCTCTCGCAGGCAAGCCCGGTCAACCGAGCATGGTCAACAACGTCATTCAGGCGCAGCTGAAACCGCAGTTTGCTGCTTTTATCGGCAACCTCCGCAAGTGGAAGTTCGCCGATCTGGAAGAACAGATCCGACGCACTGGCGCCGCCGCCAAGCTGCAGTCCCCGGCAGCCATCAAACAGCATTGGATCGACTGGTCGAAGCAGAGCCTGTCCGACAAGTACACCGAGATGGTGCAGCAGACCCTGGTCGGCAACATCCAGTCGCTGATTGATCAGCAGATCAAGCAGTCGCGGGCGGACGTGATCCTCGACCATATCGGCACCTCGTCGGCCAAGGACCTGGCCGGCCCGGTGCGCGAGGCGATCGCCACGGCCAAGCAGAATGTCGAGGTCATCACCCGCCTGCGAGCGGATGAGGAGACCTGGCCGCTGCGCGCCCAGCCGATCCACCCCCAGGGCTTCGAGCCGGCCTGGACGCCGGGGGTCGAGGAGGCCTTCAAGAACGACCTGGTCGGCAGCTATACCAAGCAATTCCAGGGCTCGAGCGACCGGCTCGGCGCGGTGCTCGGCAGCTACTACAAGGTCATCATCGCTTCGCTGATCAGCAGCTTCAAGTCGCGGGCCGACGAACTTGAGGCGGCCTTGCGCAACACCCCCGATCTGGACCTGCCGACCCACCTGCTGACCGACACCCAGCCGGACCCAGACGAGGCCAAGCGCAAGCGTCTCCTGGTATTCGACGTCCTGGTCACCAAGACCGACGCCCAGTCGCAGCAGTTGACCGCCCTGACCGCCTGAGCCATCCAACGCCGCCTGACCAAGGTACCCCACCATGCTCATCCCCGATCCCTGCTACATCGAGACGATCCGGCGCGGTTCAGGCTCGAAGCGCGCCCTCATCCATGTCGCCAACACCGATGACCAGGCACTTGCCCTGAGCGTGACGGGCGTGGCCAAGCCCGAATGGGTGGACGTCGAAGGCGCGATGATCGGCGATACCGTCCAGTTCAAGCGCAAGGGCAAAGCACCGCTGGTCGTCAACATCAACACCGATCATCGTTTCTTCCCGACCACCTCGAAGGTGCGGGAGGAGATCCGCCTGGAGTTCGCCGGACGCGAACCCCTGGTGCTGTTCATCTACCTGCAGGAGGTCATCGCCACGGTCGAGGCCTTCCGCGGCACCTTCTCGATGGACTTCGGCACCACCAACACCTGCTACGCCTGGAAGGGGCGGGTTGGCGATGCGATGCAGATGTCGGATGCGCTGAAGCCGCCCGCCGTCAGCCGCGAACTGCCGACCCTGGTCCGCTTCCGCGACATCTCCAACCGCGAGATGCCGATCATCGAGATCGGCAATCACGCCCGCGACTACATCGCCCACAACAGCGGCAAAAGCTTCTCGTATGTGATCTCGGTCAAGCGCATGCTCGGCCTCGATCGCGAGATCGTCATCCTCGACGACCGCAGCGGCTTGGAGCCCGACCGGTTCCAGCGCTACAAGCCCGAGGAGATCGCCGGACTCTACATCCGGGAATTGCTGCGCGAGGCCGAATCGCGCATCGGCCAACGTGTCGAGCAGGTCGTGGCCACCTTCCCGATCCTCTACAACCGCAAGAAGCAGGAGGCCCTGCGTTCGGCCTTCCGCCTGGCCTTTGAAAGCCTCAACCGGGAGTGGAACGAGGACCGCCTCGTGCTGCGGCTCGATGAAACCAACGCGGCTGCGTTCAACTACGTCTACAGCACCCTGATGGACGAGTTCCGCCGTTTCACGGTGCAGCAGGCAGGCCACCGGCTGCTGAGTTACGATTTCGGCGGCGGCACGGTGGACGTCAGCCTGGTCGATGTCGATCTGTCGCGCGACAACGGTGGGCGCATCAGCATCACGACCAACATGGTCGGCATCACCGGCGACCGCTACTTCGGCGGCGACATCGTCACCTTGGCGGTGCTCCGCATCCTCAAGTCGAAGCTCGCCCTGCGCATCGCCCAGGCCCGGCTGGCCGAGGCGGAGAAGGCCAAGCAGGAGGCGGACCGGGCGCAGCAGGCCAATACCATCGCTGCCAATCCCTGGGCGCTACCTGCTGCCGGCTCGGCGCCGGCCCCCACCACCGCCGCCGATCCGTGGGCCGATCTCGGCAAGGAGGAGAAGGCTGCCCAGCAGGCCGCCGCACCCGCCACGAACGAGGCCGAAGAGGATCCGGAGACGGCCGACATCCAATGCCTCACGCCGATCTCCCGCCTGGAGAAGTCCTACACCGCTCTCGCCGGCCAGACCGAGGTCATCGAATCCATGGCGGCCTGGGGCGTGGATGCGCGCACGGCCCTCGCGAGGCTCGTCAGCAACGGCGTGAAGCAGATGTCGCCGATCGATCAGAACGAGACGGCGCAAGCCATCGAGGATGCCATCGATTGCATCCTGCCGACCCGCTGGAAGACGCTTGAGGAGCAGGGCGATCTGATCACCAAGGATGTCGCGAAGAAGTTGTTCTACGAACTGTGGCTGCCTGCCGAGGTGGTGAAGATCAAGGCAGTGAGCGACACCATCCAGGCGGCGACCCTCACCGAACCGTTGCACAAGATCTCCAAGTACGCCGGGGTCCGCCCCGAGGCGCTGATGGGCGTGACGGTCAGCGAGTCGGAAATCAATGCCGCCATCGAACCGGCCTTGCGCCGCTCCATCGGCAAGGCGGCCAAGCTGCTGGCTGGCGCCGAAAGCGGCAGTGGAGGTCTGAACTTCGGTGGTCCGGCCACCACGCGGCCGGTCACCGTGCTGCTGGCCGGCAACTCGGCCCGCCTGCCGATCGTGCGCCGCCTAGTCAGCGAAATCTGCAACCTGGACGCGGAGCGGGTGGTCATGGATCCCAAAGGCGTCAAGGCCACGGTGGCTCAGGGCGCCTGCGAAGAGCATATCCTGCGCCGCGATTTTGGCTCAGATGGCGGCCTGATCTGCTACAAAGCCGGCGACTTCACCACGCGCATCCCCTACACCATCGGCCTGTTCCACAAGGAGCTCTCGCTGATCGGCTTCCCCGGCGGGTTCGCTCCGGTGATGCCGCGAGGCACACCGGTCGAATCGATGGTGGTGCTGACCGAGGCGCTGCAGGTGGTGCATCCCAAGGCGGCTGAACTCACGCTCTATTCCTTTTACCATGACCACATCCTGGGCCTCGACGCGACCGCGGCGGGACCCCTGGCCGATGTCGAGCCGACCAATCTCGGCTGGTTCGACCTCACGGCACCCGAGGCGAACTGGGTAGGCGAGTTCACCGCCGAGGTCACGGGCCAGCTTGCCACGCTCGGTTCGGGCTTCGCGCTGGTCCTGATCATGGACAAGAACCGCAGCCTCACCCTGGTCAACCCGGCCAACCGGGCGTTCTATCGCCTGAAAGAGGCGAAGGAGGTGGTCAGCGACGCTGAGAATCCCTTCAGTGGCGCGCATTGATCGGCCATGAGCGAGCCTGCCACCCAGGAGGCGTTGCGTCAGTTGCTCGCTGAACAGGCCGAGGAACTGGTGGCGTTGCGTCTGCGCGTCCAGACCCTGGACGAGCGGCACCGCCGCATCGCCGAGTTGGCGCTGCGCTCCCAGGCAGCTGAGCCGCTCCAGGTACAGTCCTCGTCCCCGGTCGCGCTGGCCTTGCCGGCCGAGTCGGCGCCAGCCCCGTCCGTAGCGGTCGACGCGGTCTCAGCGCTGTGCGACCACCTGGAAGGCATGGAGCGTCGCTTCACCCAGCACGGCCTCGGGTTGGATCCCACCGAGGCGGCTTTTCTCGGCCGAGTCCGGCCAGTCCTCGCGCAAGCCGGGACGGCGCTCGCCGATCGGCTGGTCGATGTCTGCACCTTCTGCGATCGACTCGGGGCGCCCCTGCTCGGTGCCATCTGGCGGCCAGTGCACGTCGAACTGCAGCAGGCCCGTCAACTGCTGCTGGCCGCCCTGCCCGGCTGGCGGCTGGTCCAGAGCGGAGCGATCGACCCCAGCGCAGCCACGGTCCGGCTGCCGGTCGCCGAGGGGCTCATCCTCGCTGCGGGCCTGATCGATGCGCAGGGCCAGACCCGCCTGGCCGCCGCCGCCGTGGCGCCAGCCGCGGCCCCGACCCCCGAGCAGCGCCTCGCCTGGGCGCTGGCCGAAGAGCTGCACGCCCTCCTGCGCCAGGCCTTCCGCAAGCCGCTGAAGGACGACCTCCGCCATCTCGCTGAGATGATCGTCCGACCGGAGATGGCTACCGTAGAGCTGCGCGCCTGCCTCAACATCCACACCCGCTGGAGCGAGCGCGTCGACGGCCCCGCCGTCCGCGCCAGTCTGGAGCACCTGCGCGCCGCCGGACTGCGTCCCTTCTCCATCGAAAACGGCGAACGCTTCGACCCCGACCGCCACGATCTGAAACGTTTCGACCGCGTCTCCCGCAGCGGCAGCCAGCAGGCTGTCGGCACGGTCGTCGGATTGCGCCAGCTCGGTCTGGCCGACGAGCGCGGCCTGCCCATCCAGAAATGCATCGCCCTGGTCAGCGCCTGACCTACCCGAGGAACGTACGTGAAACGCACCCTGCTCGCCTGCCTCGTCTGCCTGCTCCCGCTCGTCCTGCCCGGCGAGGAGCGACCACTGCTCATCGTCGTCGATCAGTCCCTCTCCATGCAGGCGAACGACCCCAGGCGGTTCGCCGTCGACTCCGTGCAGCTGGCGCTGGCCGTGCTGCGCGAGGGCAAGGATGTCGCCATCGTCGGGTTCCACCAAAGCGCCAATGACCTGCTCCCGTGGACGGCGATCACCGACCATGCCCAGCGGGCCACGCTGCGCGACCTGATCACCAAGAACCTGAAATTCCCGGGCAAGGGGACGCGCTATGTCAGGGCCCTGGAACGGGCTCACGCCCTGCTGACGGAGCGCAGCGCACCCGAGGGCACCAAGGTCATCTTCTTCACTGACGGTGAAGCGGACGACCGGTCCGCCGACATCATCGCCATCGCCGAACGCTTTGCCCAACGCGGCTGGATCATCGATGCCATGCGGCTGAACACGAGCAACGCCAAGCCCGGCCCCGATCTGGCCAACATCAGCCGGCTGACCCGCGGACGGGCCATTGAAGTGCGGAGCGCGGCAGCCCTGATCGACCGCTTCGTCGAACTGGCCGCCTCCGAGAACGATTATTTCACGCTCAATGCGGTCGAGGTGAAGGATGCCAGTTCGGTGGCGGTGCCCCCCGGAGCCCGTTCGCTGGTCTATCTGGTGGCCAAGAACGAGGCGCAGACGGAACGTGGAAGCCTCGCGTCCCTGACGTGCGATGGTGCCGCGATCGGACTGGGCGGAACCGCAGCGTATCGCTATCCCGACGCAGCGAAGGCGGACTCCTCCCAGGCGAACATCGAAGTCGCCTTGATCAACCGGCCCCAAGCCGGCACCTATGGAGCCGAGTTCACCGGTGTGCCGCACAAGGTCTACGTGAGCCTCTCCCTCGACCTGTCGATCGACAAGCTGGCGATCCCCGAAACCGTCAACGAAGGGGACGGCATCGTCGCGGGAGTTCGCCTCGTCTGTACCGATCCCCGGCAGACCGCCTACTTCATCAGCACGGCGGTGGTCCAGGTGACGATCAGCGACGCCGGCGGGAGTACCCTCCTGTCCGGCTCTGCCAAGCCGAGTGCCACGGCGTCCGGGGCGGTGTACGCCCTGCCGTGGCAGGTACGCCTCGCCGATGCGACGGATCGCACCATACGGCAACCGCTCAGCGTCGCCTATCAGGTCGCCCTCGACCGCTGGTCGGTAACCAAGCACGACGCTTTCACGGTCGTGCCAGCGGCCAAGCCGCTGCCCCCGCCTGCACCAGCCGCCCCGCCGCCGCCGGTCGCCACCACCGCCGCGTGGAAGCAGCCGGGCCTCACCCTGGCGACCTGGGTCGGACTGTCCGCCGAAGGCCAGTTGGAAGCCACCACAGCAGGTCCGGCCGGTTCCCTGAGCATCGTGGCTGACCAGGGCTTCAGCTTCCCCACCCCCCTGAGCGTGCCCGGATCATCGGCGGTGCCGGTCCGTTTCCTCCCGGTCAGCGCCGGTCGCTTCCGGCCCCAGTTGACGGTGCAGGGCATCGCCGCGGGCACCGCGACGCCGGTCCTGCCTGCCCTTGAAGGGCGGGGCTACCCGTGGAACGGCCCTGAGGCCCTGCCGATCACCGGTGCCGGTCCGACCGGGATCCCCGAGTGGTCGCCCGGCCATCCCGAATTGCCCGCCCAGCCCTTTGCCGGGGCCATGGCCGAACTGCGCGATCCCGCCGGGACGGTCGCCAAACTGACCATCGATGCCTCGGGCGTCGCCGCCTTGGCGGTGCCTGCGACCCAAGCCGCCTCGACCTTCACCGGCTCAGTGCTCCTGCGCTTCGGTACGCTGCCGCCTCGCCCGCTGGCCGTCTCCTGGGCGTTCTCGCCCTCCAAACCCGAACTGGCTTGGGGCGAGGTCAGCTTCCCCGCCGACGCCAACAACTGGAAGACCGCCTCGTGGGCGACGGGCACGCAACCGGTCAAGCTGGCCGGCGGTGCGGCCGGCTCGCTCAGCGTCACCTTCCAGGACCTCGTCGGTCCGGAAGGCGAACGCCTGCTGGCGGCCTATGATCTGCGCGGCAGCTTCACCCCCGCGCGCGTCCAGGCGGGCGAGGAGGGCAACCTGCAGATCCAGGTGTTCCGTGGCCGCGATGTGTTGCCCGGCACCTACACCGGCACCTACGCCGTGACCTTCACCGCCGACAACGGCGTGGTGGAGACCTACAACCGTCCCCTGTCGGTCACCAT
>JAIFKN010000159.1 GCA_020049615.1 bacterium
TACGACGGCAAGCACAGCTACGAGGACGGCATCCTGCCGGTCGAGCAGGCGTGGGAGCGCTGGGGCTCGCGCATCGCCATCCTCGGCGGCCTCGACGTCGACTACCTCTGCCGCACGCCGGCCGCCGCGGTCCGCGCCCGCTCCGCCGCGATGCTGGCGCGCACCGGCGGCCGCGGCTGGGCCGCCGGCACCGGCAACAGCGTGCCGGAGTGGGTGCCGCGCGAGGCGTTCTTCGCCTGCATCGAGCCGGCGCTGGCCGGACGGCGCCTGGACCGCGGGCTTCAGCCCGCGTCGTTCGCGCTCGCGGGCTGAAGCCCGCGGTCCTGGATCAGCCGCGCCCTGCCGCCGGCCTTGAGCACCTTGGCCGTCCCGCCCAGGCGCACGGTGGCGCGCACCCCGCGCGGCACCTGCACCTCCAGCCGCACGGCGCCGCAGCTGCGCTCCCAGCGCACGTTCAAATCGCCCTGCGGGGTCGGCACCAGGCACTCGGCCCGGTCGAGGCCGTCGATGGGCTGCGGCGCGATCTCGACCCGCTGCCACGCCGGCGCGGTCTGGCGCACGCCGCAGAGGATGCGCGGGAGGTGCACCGCCGGGTGCGCGGTCCAGGCGTGGCTGGCGCTGGCGCCCGTGTCATCGCCCCACTCGAAGCCCTCCCAGGTCGTGCCGGTGGCGAGCATCGGCGTCCAGCCGCGGCGGATGAAGGCGATGGCCTCGGCGCCGAAGCCGCGGTCGCCGGCGACCTGCAGGACGTAGTGGGCCCAGAAGGCCGACGGTTTCGGGCCGGGGACGGTTTCGCCGCGCAGATACGGCAGGACGAACTCCTGCAGCTGCCGCTCGTGCGCCTGCGGCTGCAGGCCGAGCAGCAGGCCGATGACCTGGTCGTGCACCGACTCCGTGCCCGGCGGGGCGTCGAGGCCGGCGAGCCAGCGGCCGCGCCTGGCGTCGAACAGCTTGCGCACGACCAGCTTCTCGTGCGCGTCGGCGCGTCGGGTCAGTTCCTTGGCCTCCTTGGACATGCGCGCAGCGGCGCAGGTCAGGGCCAGCTCGCGCAGGGCATGCAGGTACCACAGGTTGAGGAAGGTCGGCACCTCGCCCTTCCACAGGTCGCTCCAGTCCCCGAACAGCCAGAAGCGCGTATCGTGGCGCAGCAGGCCGGAGGCGTGGCGCGCCTCGGGCGTGTCGAAGTAGGCCAGCACCTGCTGCGTGCGGGCCCACTGCTCGCGCACCAGCACGGTCTCGCCGGTCTGGAACCAGTGGTCGCGGATGGTGAGCAGCCAGGTCAGGGCGAAGTCGGGCAGGATGCAGCCGTAGGCGATGGTCGGGGCATGGCCGTAGGTCAGTCCGCCGGTGCCCTGCTGGCCAGCGATAGAGCGGATGCCGCGCGCCAGCAGGCGGGCGTCGCCGTCGAGGTGGAAGGTGTTGGCCGCCTGCACGCGGGCGTCGCCCCACCACTGCGCCTGCTCGCGCCAGGGCGTGTCGACGTAGGCGTCGCCGGCGCAGACCTGCTGGGTGCGGCGGCAGATGGCGTGGATCCCGTCGAGCGTCTGGTCGCTGCTGGCGAAGCGCCCGCGCATGGTGAACGGGTACACCGAGGTGCGGACCTTCAGCCGCACGGTCAGGGCCTGCCGCGCGCCGCGCGCCACCACGGTCAGCACGCCGAAGCCCATCAGGTGGAAGAAGTCGTGCGCGCTGCGCCCGGCTTGCAGCTGCAGGCGCGAGGCCAGGGCGATGATGCAGCCGCTGCCCGGGCTGTGCAGGTTGCTGCGCAGACCGTGCAGGCCCTCATGGTAGTGCAGGTCGACGCATTCGCCGCCGAGGCCGCCGTCGACCTCGAGCTGCACGCAGCCGGAGACGAACTCGCCGACCGCGATGGTGGCGGCGCTGTAGCCCTCGGCGCCGCCGGGCGGCAGGGTCAGCTCGAGCCAGCCGTCGACCTGGCGCGCGTCCTCGGCCGCCGTCCAGGTGGCGGCACGGCTCTCGCCGACGAACGGCCAGGAGACGTTCTCCCAGCCACGCCAGCCGCTCGCGCAGGCGCCGCCAGCGCGCGAGACGACGCGGGCGAGCGGCCGTTCGGCCTCGGCCAGCGGCGGGATGCCGCGCGGCTCGACCGCGTCCCAGGGCGGGCGGCTGAAGGGCACCTCCTCCATGCCGTCGCCGTGGTAGTGCTTGCGATCGTTGCGCCAGCCGGTCGGCGCGACCGGGCTGGTGATCCAGGAGCGGTCATCGGCGTTGGCGTCGACATGCTCCTGGAAGTCGAGCTGCAGGGACAGCAGCGCGGTGTCGGCACGCTGCGCCACGCTGCGCCGCGCCTGCCAGGTGCGGTCGCTGAGCAGGGTGAACGCGCCCCACTTCGCCGCCACCAGCAGCCCGGCAGCGGTCTTGTGGATGTACTGGAAGGTCGAGATGCCGGGATTGTAGGCCTCGACCGCGATCCAGTTGGCGCCGGGCCTCAGGTAGGCCGCGACGTCGAGCTCGTCGAAGGGCCACGACTCCTGGTAGCCGCGCGCCGGGCCGCGGGCGACGTAGCGGCCATTGATCCACAGGCGGTAATGCTGGTCGGCGGTGATGAACAGCGGCGCCGACTTCGGCACCTTCGCCAGGGAGAAGTCCTTGCGGAAGTGGGCGAAGCTGTTGACCAGGTAGGTGAAGCCGCCCGGCCAGAGCCAGCGTGCCTGGCGCAGGGGGTGGTCGGCGGGCAGGGCGGGTGCTGGCGAGGGCATGGCGCTATTGGCCGCGGATCGCCAGGGGGTCAAGCGCACGATCATGCCGCGGCAGCAGCATGCGGTTGATCCGGTCGCGGCTAGGCGAGCAGGCCCTTGGTCGACGGCACGCCGCTGCCGGTCACGCGGATGGCCTGGCGCAGGGCGCGGGCGAAGGCCTTGAAGCCGGCCTCGACGATGTGGTGGCTGTTGCGGCCAGCGCGCTGGTGCAGGTGCACGGTGATGCAGGCCTGGTCGGCGAGGGCGCCGAAGAACTCGGGCACCAGCTCGGTGGCGAGGCCGCCGATCGAGGCCGCCGGCGGGGCCAGCTCGTAGGTCAGCCAGCCGCGGCCGCTGATGTCGATGACCGCTTCGACCAGCGCCTCGTCGAGCGGGCAGGCGAGGTGGCCGAAGCGCTCGATGCCGGCCTTGTCGCCGAGGGCCTGGCGCAGGCACTGGCCGAGGACGATGCCGCAGTCCTCGGTGGTGTGGTGGCCGTCGATGTGCAGGTCGCCCTTGCAGGACAGGCGGATGCCGGTGCCGCTGTGCTTGGCCAGGGCCTCGAGCATGTGGTCGAGGAAGCCGATGCCGGTGGCGATCTCGCTGGCGCCGCCATCGAGGTCCCAGGTGGCGGTGATGTCGGTCTCGCGGGTCTTGCGCGCGACGGTGGCGGTGCGGGGCATGGCCGCAGCCTACCCTTCCAGGTAGTAGTCGCCAGTGACCGCGCTGACGCGCTTGTCCCAACGCGCCAGGAACTGTTCGCGGGTGGCGGCGAACAGCGGCGAGATCTCGATGCGGGCGGCAGCGGGCAGGTCGACGCGCACGCCGGCGGCGCGCAGCCAGCCGGCGTACTGTGCGCTGGCGATCTGCACCGCGGTGACCGCGCTGTCGTCGCCGTCCTTGTTCTTCACCGGCGCGAACTCGTCGCCGCGCTCGATCACCACGCCGACCGAGACGTCCGCCTCGGGCACCAGGTCGAAGATGAAGCGCTCGTTCTTCCACCCGGTGGTCTCGGCCGGCCAGGCCTTGAGCGGCTTCTTCGAGCGGTGCAGCGGCAGCTTGTAGCCGCGTGTGTGCAGCCGGTCGAGGAAGGCGACCGACCAGCAGTGCATCGCCGGCGAGCCCCAGCGGTAGATGACCTCGCCGTCGGGATGGCGCAGGCGGGTCTGCTCGGGAGTCAGCTCGGTGTATTCGACGATGCGGTCGCGGCCGGCGACCTTGACCAGGTGGCCGAGCTTCTCGTCCGGATGCGCCTTCTCGAGCACCTTGCTGACCACGTCGGCCTGCTCGGCCTCGGCCAAACCGACGAGCAGGGCGTCGTCCACGGGCGCGAGGATGTTGTCGACCTGGATGTAGACGATCTGGCGCACGCCCTCCTGCGACAGGCGCGCGAGGTTGCCGCTGTCCACCAGCGCGGTGTGGCAGCCGCCGTGGCCGTCGGGGTTCTCGAGCAGCTTGCCGGGTCCGGCGAGCAGCGCCGTGCCATCGAGCGCGATCGACGGCACGGTGCCCTGGCTGAAGAAGCGGGCCTGGCCGGCGGCGAGGCCGAAATCGCCGTGTGCAGCGAAGAACTGGCGCGTCTCGGCGTCGGTCGCCGGGCTGGTCATGACCAGGAACGGCACCGCGCGGCCGACCCGGCGCGACAGCGACAGGACCTTCTCGGCCTGCAGCTGGTAGATGCTCTTGCCGCTGTGCGGCGCGATGGTGTAGCAGCCCTTGGGCGCGCTGGAGCCGAGGCGCGTGCCCTGGCCGCCGGCGACCATGAGCACGGCGACGGCGCCGGCCTTGTAGGCGGCTTCGCCGCGGGCGGTCAGCTCGGCGGTGCGGCGGGCGCGCTCGGCAGCATCGAGCACGCGGCTCTTGGCTGCGGCGCTGGCCACCGGCAGTTCGCTCGGGTGCTGCAGTTCGGCCCAGTCGATGGCGGCGAGGCGGGCGCAGAAGGCGGCGCGGGCGTCGGCGTCGAGGGTCTTGGCGTGCTCGAGGAGGTGGGTCTGGCCGTGCTTGGCCAGGGTGTCGGCGAGGGCGAAGGCGTCGGGCATGGGCAGGGATGGTGATGGGTCGGGCGGGGATGCCAGTACGGGGCGGCCGACCGCGGAATCCCCATCAGGAGGCTGGTGGATGCAGGCTGGCGACGACGAGGTTGGTCACGCCGTTCACCACCATCTGCACGGCGATGGCGGCCAGCAGCAGGCCTTCGAGGCGCAGGACGATGCCCAGGGTCGAGGCGGCGAGGTGCTTCTGCATGCGCGCCGCCAGCAGCAGGACGACCAGGGTCACGGCCCCGGTGAGGCCGATGGCGAAGAGCAACGGGAGCACGCCGATCCAGCCCTGGCCGCTGCCGCCGAGGACCATCACGGTGGCGATCGAGCCCGGGCCGGCGAGCATCGGGATGGCCAGCGGGATGATGCCGACCTCCTGTTTCTCGACGCCCTCGGCGATCTCCGATTCGGTGGTCTTCATCCGCGTCTGCCGCACCTGCACGAAGTCGAGGGCGATGAGGAACAGCAGGATGCCGCCGGCGATGCGGAAGGCATCGATCGAGACGCCGAAGAAGTCGAAGATGTGCTGGCCGACCAGGCTGGCCGCCAGCAGGGTCACGGTCGAGGCGATGGCGGCGATCCAGGCGGTGCGCTGCCGGTGCTCGGGCGTGTCGTTCTGGGTCATGCCGACGAACAGCGGCACGGCGCCGATCGGGCTGACGATGACGAAGATCGGGACGAAGAACTTGAGGGTCTCGAGCAGCATCGGCAGGCTCAGCGCGCAGCCTCGGGGAGGGATCCGTAGACGATCGAGGCCTCGCTGCGCAGCGTGGCGACCAGGGCCTTCGTCCGCCCCTCCAGCTCGCGCTCGAGGATGTCCTGGATCAGGCGGTCGCGCGTCTCCGCCAGGGTGACGGCGCGGGCCGGGCGCTTGCCCAGCACCTGGGCCAGGTCGATGCCGGCCTCGTGCACGTGCGGGTTCAGCAGGACCGGGTAGGGGCCGGCGGTGGCGAAGGCGCGTTCGACCAGCGGCTTGGGTATCCGCCGGGCGGTCTCATCGGTGCGCCGTCCTTCGGCATCGACCCAGCCGACGCGGCCGCCCGGGCCGCTGGCGTCCCAGGCCTTGCCGAACGCCTCCCAGGCCTTGGCGAAGGTGACCTCCTTGGCGGCGATCTGGCGGTGGAGCAGGTTGACCACGCCCTGCAGCCGGGCCTGCTCCTCGGGCGTGAGCTTGCCTGCGGCGTCGCGCTTCCACGGCATGTGCATCACCGCCAGATCGACGGAGGCGCGTTCGTCCCAGCGCGCGCGTTCGGCGTCCAGCTTGGCCTGCAGCCTGGCGTCATCGTATTCGCCGGCGATCTGCCGTCGCACCAGGCCGTGGATGCCGGCGAGCATGCGCACCGCCGGCTGGGCGAGGAACTGCTCGACGCTGAGCTTCTCCTTCACCCGCAGGAAGCTGGCGAAGTCGACGTGGCCCTGGCCGGTGGCGGCGATGCGGCGCTGGAAGTCGCGTTCCATCAGGCGGAATTCGGCCGCCAGCAGGGCGTCGTCGAGGGCGATGCCGGCCTTGGCCACGGCCTGCTCGACCACGCTGATGTCGATCAGCTCCTCGCGCACCTTGGCGCCCTTGTCCTTGATCAGCATGAGCGCCAGATCGCGCTTCTTCAGCAGATGGCCGCCGACCGCCATGACCACGGCGTCGTCGTTCAGCTCCTCCCAGGCCAAGCCGTCGAGGTGGCCCTGGACCCAGTTCAGCAGGGCGTCGGAACCCTCGCGCTTGAGCAGCGCCTGGGTCAGCTGAGGCATGGTGATCTCGGCCGAGCCGACCCGGGCGATGACGCCGGGGGGCAGCGGCACGGCTTCGCCGGCGAGGAGGAGGGAGGCGGCGAGGAGGAGGAGCGGGCGCATGGGCAAGGAGACGCTAGCCGCCCCTGGCCGGCGGCCAGCGGCCAGCGGCCAGCGGCCAGCGGCAGCGTCACCCGGCGATGGCTGCGTGCAGCGCCAGCAGTTCGCCGGCATCCAGCCCCTCCAGCCGGCGCGCCGGGTCGATCCCGGCTCTGGCGCAGGCCGCCTCGCCCGCCTCGCGCGTCAGGCCGGCGTCGCGCAGCGCCCCGGGCAGGACCTTGCGGCGGTAGGCGAACACGGCGCGGACCCAGACGGCGAAGCCGGGCGGCAGCGGGGCGCGCGGGGTCCAGGCGACGATCGCGCTGTCGATGTTGGGCCGGGGATGGAAGGCCTCGCGGCCGATGCGACGGACCAGGCGCGGCTCGCCGGCGGCCTGGAAGACGGCGGCGCTGGCGCCCCAGGCGTCCTCGCCCGGCCGGCTGCACAGGCGGCGGCCGCATTCGAACTGCACCGTGGCGGCGATGGCTTGCGGCTGGCGCGGCAGGGCGGCGGCCTCCAGCAGCACCGGGATGGCGACGTCGTAGGGCAGGTTGCTCGCCAGCATCCACGGCCCCGATGGCGGGATGCAGGCGCGATTTGCCGGCCAGGGCATCGCCATGCACCAGGACCAGGCCGCGCGGCACCAGGCTGCCCTCCAGCCAGGCGGCGAGACCGCGGTCGATCTCCACCGCCAGCACCTGCACCCCGGCGTCGAGCAGCCGCGTGGTCAGGATGCCGGTGCCGGGGCCGATCTCGACCGCGCGTGCGCCCGGCGCCAGCGGCAGGGCGGCGCAGAGGTCGGCGAGGACGCGTTCATCGACCATGAAGTTCTGGCCGAAGCGGTGCAGCGGCGAGCAGTCGGCGGCGGCGAGGTCGGCGAGGACGCGTTGCTTGAGGCTGGCTGGTAGCTGGCCGGTGGCCGGTGGCCGCGGGCCGGTCACTTGGCGGGACCAGCGGCGTAGACCGCGGGATCGAGCGCCACCTGGGCCCAGGCATCGGCATCGATCAGCACTCCGCCGCGTTCGGTCATCGCCGCCACGCTGCCCGGGCCGAGGACGCGGACGCGGGCGGAGACGCGTTCGCCGTCGCCGGTCTCGAGCACGACGGTGATGGCCTCGCCTGCCGTGATGGCGGCGGGGCCGCGGGCGTCGAGGGTGGCGAGGGCGCGCAGCAGGCGGCGGGCGGCGATGGCGTCGGCCGGGGCTTCGACGCCGTCGCGGCGGATGGTCCAGGCGGCGCCTGACCGGGCGAGGCGGAAGCTCGCGGCGGCGGACGCGCCGGCGACCTCGACCGCGGCGACGAGCGACGGCGCGATCGGGAACAGCCGTGTGCTGGCGACGTCGGCGAGCAGGGCCTCGGCATCGCTGGCGTCGATGGTGAAGACCAGGCCGCCGAGGGCGTCGACCATCAGCCAGGTCTGGCCCAACGGCAGCAGGCGCTCGGAGGCCGGTTCGGGGAGGAGGCGCCAGGCGCGCTCCTGCGGCACGGTATCCTCCAGCTGGACCTCGTCCTCGGCCCCGGTCATGTTGACCTTGATCGGTGCGACGCGCACGGCGAGCTCGGCGCTGGCCGGCAGGGCCTGCTCGGCCGGGGTGGCCAGACGCACCGCCTTGGCGGTGAGCCGCGCCAGGCTGCGCGCCAGGCGGCCGACCGCGAGCGGATCGGCAGGTGCGGCGCCGGCCGGATGGGTGCGCGCCCAGCTGCCGCCGGGTGCGCGGGCGTGGACCTCGTCGCGTGCTGGCTCGGCCGGCCAGCGGCGCTGCAGCTTGACCACGCGTTCGAGGTCGACCGGCAGGGGGTGGAGGTCGAAGCAGGCGTCGGGCCGCAGGTTGGCCAGGACCTCGGGCAGCTGGGCGACGCGACCCTCCCAGCCGTCGGCCCAGACCCGCGTGCCGCTGATGGTGGCATGGATCGGGCGGCCGTACTCCGGTGCCACGGTGACGGTGATGGCGCCCGGCCACAGCGGTTCGGGCGCAGGCTGGGCGCCGCTGATGGCCAGTCCCAGCAGGGCGGACTGGATGCGTTCACCGGCGTCCTTGGCGGCGGGCTCGGCGCCGCCGCTCCAGCGCACCTCCCACGGCTTCTGGCCGTCCGAACCGTAGGGACCGCGCCGGGCCAGGCTGAACAGCTCGCTGCCGCCACGCTGCACGATGACGCTGTCTGGCGAGCCGATGCCGAGCGGGTCGAGCAGGCGATCCTCGCCCAGCGCCGCCAACGCGGCGGTCAGGGCGGCGGCCTCGGCCGCGGGCAGCTCCTGGGCCGGGGTGCCGGCGCGTTCGAGGAACACCCGTTCGCCCAGACGCAGCACGCGCAGCCGCTCCTCGACCCCGGACAGGCCCGGGAGGAGCAGTTCATGCGCCTGGACGGCCTCGGCCGGAGCGCCCGCGAGGCCGGTCAGCTGCGCGCTGCGCAGGCTGGCGAGCAGGCGTTCACAGCGGCCACCGGCGCGCGGGCGGGTGTCGCCAGGGAATCGCCAGGCGCCATCGATGCGGTTCAGGCGCACGCCGTCGAGCTGCAGCCAGCCGGGCGGCTCCTCGGGCTTCAGCTCGAGCAGGGCGCGGGCGTCGAGGCGGGCGGCGGCCTGGCCGAGGCGGCGGACCTCCTCGGGGCGCACCAGGTACACGCGGCGTTTCGCCGGATCCCACACCGCCGCCGTGCCGTCGGCCTCGCCCCACAACCGTTCGCTGTCCCCGACCACCAGCTTGCGCGTCCCGTCGACGCCCCAGGCGCGGGCGGCTTGCGCATCGATGCCGTCCACGATGCGCTCGGGGGCGACCTTCAGCGCGGTGGCGTACGCGGCAAGGCTGGCGACGGCCTGCGTCTCCGCCGGACGGTCGAGGCCGGCGACCTTGACCCGGCCGCCCTCGATGCGCTGCTCGCCGAACTCGCCGCTGACGGTGAACGGCTCGGTGATCTTGGGCGGGAACACGGCGACGCCGCCGGCCCCGGTGTCCGGCCAGAGGGTGTAGGCGGCGAGGACGGCGATCAACGCGGCGAGGATGGCATAGCCCCAGGTGGGCATGTCAGGCGGCTCCGAACTCGTGCGACTTGGGCAGATCCTCGACCCGGGCGAGGCCGAAGCGCTGGAGGAAGGCCTCGGTGGTGCCGTAGAGCAGCGGCCGGCCGAGGGCGTGCTCGTCGCGGCCGGTGACCTGCACCAGCTTGAGGTCCATGAGCTGGCGCAGTACCGGGCCGCACTGCACGCCGCGCACGTCCTCGATCGCGCCGCGCGTCACCGGCTGCTTGTAGGCGACCACGGCCAGGGTCTCCAGCGCGC
>JAIFKN010000164.1 GCA_020049615.1 bacterium
GCCCAGGAGCAGGTCGCCGAGGGCTGCCACGTGCTCGACGTGTCGGTGGCGTGGACCGGCCGCGACGAGCGCAAGGACATGGACGCGGTGATGGGCCGCTTCGCCACCGCGGTGCAGATCCCGATCATGGTCGACTCGACTCAGACCGACGTGATGGAGATCGCGCTCAAGCGCCTCGGCGGCCGCGCCATCATCAACTCGGTCAACCTCGAGGACGGCGAAGAGAAGCTCGACAAGGTCTGCCGCCTGGCCAAGCGCCACGGCGCCGCGCTGGTCGCGTTGACCATCGACGAGGACCGCGAGGCCGGCATGGCCAAGACGGTCGAGCGCAAGCTCGCCATCGCCGAGCGCCTCTACCAGCTGATCACCGTCCGACACGGCATCCCCGGCAGCTCGATTCTCTTCGATCTGCTGACCTTTCCGATCACCCAGGGCGACGAGGACACCCGCAAGCTCGGCCTGTGGACGCTGGAGGCGATCGAACTGCTGAAGCAACGCCTGCCCGACGCCGGCTACATCCTCGGCCTGTCGAACATCAGCTTCGGGGTGAAGCCCTACGCCCGCCAGGTGCTCAATTCGGTCTACCTCGACGAGGCGATCAAGCGCGGCCTCACCTCCGCCATCGTCAACGCCTCGAAGATCATCCCGATCGAGCGCATCCCCGCCGACGAGGTGGCGATGGCGCGCGACCTGATCTACGACCGGCGCACCCCCACCCACGATCCGCTGCACGTCTTCGTCAACCACTTCACCAAGGCCACCGGTCCGGTGCAGTCTGAAGCCGAGATCGCCGCCCTGCCGATCGACCAGCGGCTGGCCAAGCGCATCATTGACGGCAAGAAGGTCGGCATCGAGACGGATCTCGACGAGGCGCTGCTGAGCCACCCGCCGCTGAAGATCATCAACGAGTTCCTGCTCGCCGGCATGAAGACGGTCGGCGAGCTGTTCGGTTCGGGCAAGATGCAGCTGCCGTTCGTGCTGCAGTCGGCCGAGACGATGAAGCTGGCGGTCAAGCACCTCGAACCGCGCATGGAGCGCGTCGCCGGCAGCCAGAAGGGCACCATGGTCCTGGCCACGGTGCGTGGCGACGTGCACGACATCGGCAAGAACCTGGTCGATATCATCCTGACCAACAACGGCTACCGCGTCATCAACCTCGGCATCAAGCAGCCGGTCGAGGACATCGTCGCCGCGGTCGAGAAGCACCGCCCCGACGCCATCGGCCTGTCCGGGCTGCTGGTCAAGTCGACGGTGGTGATGAAGGAGAACCTGGAGTGGATGTGCGAGCGCGGCTACCGCCTGCCGGTGATCTGCGGCGGCGCGGCGCTCAACCGCGCCTACGTCGAACACGACCTGCGCGCCGCCTACCGCCGCGGCCAGCGCGCGCGCGACGACTGCCAGGTGTGGTACGCCAGCGACGCCTTCGAAGGTCTCAACCTGATGGAGGAGCTGTGCGGCCAGGTGCCGGAGGAGAAGCGCACCCTGACCACCCGGGCGCCGCGCGAACGCACCAGACTGACCGCCTTCGAGGAGATGGAGGCCAAGCTGAAGGCCGGCGAGGCCTACGTGCCCACCAACACCCCGCCGCCGCCGCGCATCCCGCAGCCGCCGTTCTGGGGCCGGCGCATCGTGCGGGGCGACGAACTGGAGCTGGCGACGATCGCCAACTACCTCAACCCGAACGCCCTGTTCCGCGGCCAGTGGGGCTTCCGCCAGGGCCAGACCCTGTCGAAGGCGCAATGGCAGGACATGGTCGACCGCGAGGCGACACCGGTGCTGAAGCGGCTGATCGCCGAGTCTGCGCAGCACGGGCATCTCCAGCCGGCGGTGGTCTACGGCTACTGGCCGTGCGCCAGCGAGCGCAACGACGTCATCATCTACGACCCTGCCAGCGGGGCCGAGACGGCCCGTCTGCACCTGCCGCGGCAGACCGACGAAGAGCGCAGGCACCTCTGCATCGCCGACTGGCTCCGCCCGCGCGGTGCCGATGCGATCGGCGATGAGCAGGCCTTCATCCCCGCCGCTGCCTGGGCTGGAGGCGCCCGCGATGTCATCTCCTTCCAGGTCGTGACCATGGGCGAGGCCGCCTCGCGCTGGACCCAGCGGCTCTTCGCCGCCGACAGCTACCAGGAGTACCTCTACGCCCACGGCTTCAGCGTCGAGATGGCCGAGGCCTTGGCCGAATACTGGCACAAGCGCGTGCGGCAGCAGCTGGGCATCGCCCAGGACGACGCCATGGACATCGCCGAGCTGTTCACCCAGGGGTATCAGGGCAGCCGCTACAGCTTCGGCTATCCCGCCTGCCCGCGCCTGGAGGACCAGCTCATCCTGCAGCGGTTGCTGCAGTGGGAGGAGGCGGGGATCGCGCTCAGCGAGGAGCACCAGCTCGTGCCCGAGCAGAGCACCAGCGCCCTGGTCGTGCACCACCCCAGGGCGAGGTATTTCAATCTCTGATCGGCGGAGGCAGGCCTCGGGGCCGTTGCCCCGTGGTCGAGCTGGAGCTACGCACTTCTAGCCAGCCCCAGCATCAACGCGGGGCTGTTCGATCATTGCCCCGTGGTCGAACCGGAACCCGACCCTCCCGGCTCGAGCCGGCAGACGTCGGTCGCCTTATAGCCATCGAGACTCGGCACCACGCCGGCCAGCTTGGCCACGCAGTCGCCAGCGGTCACCAGCGGCAGCTCGCGGCCGCCCTCGGGGGTCAGGAGCGGCATGCCGGCGGTCGACATGAGCGCATTGCAGATGCACTTGCGTCCGGCGAGTTCGGCCGGGTCGCCGCCCTTGGCGATGAACGCAGCCTCGGGTTCGGCGGCACAGCGCCAGCCGATCCGGCCATCGGGAAGGCGATAGGGCTGACGCAGGTAGCCGAGATTGCAGATGCGCGTGCGCGAGGCGTAGACCGCCGGATCGGACAGCGTACCGGGAACCTCGGCGACCTTGAAGGGAAAGCCGGTGGGAGAGGCGAGCCGGTCGGTGAAGACGCCGGCCTTGCCGTCGCGCACCAGGGCAAGCACCTGGGCCTTGAGGTCGGGACGCAGGCCGGACTCCTCGCTGAGGGCGAAGATGGTGCCGATCTGCACCCCCTGCGCCCCGGCCGCGCGGGCCTGGGCCAGACCCTCCGGCGATCCGAAGCCGCCGGCAAGCCAGAACGGACGGCCGAGCTTGGCCAGGCGCACGAGGTCGGCGGCATCGCGCGGACCGTATACCGGTTCGCCGCGCGCGTTGAGCGGCGCATCGTGATTGCGCGGCGGAGCGTTGTGTCCACCCGCGGTCGGGCCCTCGACGACGAATCCGTCGACTCCGCCATCGGTCGAACGCAGCAGCGCCTGGGCCAGGATGTCCGAAGTGATGACGGCCAGGAACGGTGGACGGAATACCGGCGGCGGCGTCTCGCCGACGATGCAGCGCGGGTCGAAGCGGATGCGCGTGGTCTCGCCGGGCAGAGCGCCCTCGACACGCAGGATCAGGCTGGCTTCCTGGTGCGCGGCCAGGCGATCGAGAACGCCGGGGATCTCGCGCGGGATGCCGGCGCCCATCAGCACGGCATCGACGCCGGCGAGCATGGCGCCATAGAGGGAGGCGACGTTCGGCGACTGCACCTTTTCCAGCAGGTTGATGCCGACGACGCCATCATGACCTTCCTTCGCCAGCGCGACCTCGGCGAAGTTAGCGACCACCAGCAGTTCGAGGGTGTCGATGCGGGGTTCGTGCTCGACCATGGCCGTGGCGCGGTAGGCGCCCGGTCGGGCGATGCCACCTGCAACGTACCAGCGATTGAGGATGCGTTCAGCCACCGCCGGGATGGGGAACCGGGCGATGACCCGGCGCAAGTGTCCACCGGCGTCCCCTTCCTGCAGGCGGTAGGCGACGACCCGGTCGAGGCCGGTACCGGAGATCACGCCCAGGCAGCCGGCCTGCGACACGGCTTTGGCCAGTCGCCAGTTGGAGATCGATACGCCCATTCCGCCCTGAATCACGGCGGGCAACCGGCGGGCCAAGGTGGCCGCATTGGGCTTGTCGCAATCGGTCATCCGCAGAGATCCATGCAAGGTCTTCCATCAGGGGGCATCGACCCTTGAGGGCAGACACACCAGGATAATGCAACGGCCGCGACGCAACCGCCATCGACGCGGCATCCCGCGCACGAAGCGTGCACACTACCGGTGGGGCCGGTTCCTCAACCGGCAATGCCCCGGACCGTCCGCGACCGGACCATCCGCCCGAGACCGGATTCCTTGCCGTCCAATCCGGCCCGTCACCGGCATGGACGCACCCGACCCGATGGCTACGAAGCGGCCGTGACCTCCGATGCCGTCCGTGCCCGCCTCGCCACCCTGCGCTTCGTCGGGATCCTGACCGACGGCGACGCCGCCACGCACGGCTGCCGACTGATCGTCGCCACCCACGGCGCCGATGCAGCGCCCGAGCATATCCGCCTGTCCCTGCTGGTGGACGCCGGCGGGGTGGTTGCGGATGCCCGTTTCCAATCCAACGCCCAGGGCGATCTGCTGGCGGCGTACGACACCATGACCGAGATGCTGATCGGCGGATTGCTCGTCGATGCCGCCTCGATCACTCCGCGACGGGTCGAGGCGGTGCTGCGCGGCACCGGTACGACGCCGGCCTTCGACGTCGCCCTCGACGGGGACAAGCCGTTCTTCGTCCTGACCAAGGCGGTCCAGGCGCTGGAGCGTCCGAAGGACGCTCCAGCCACCTCCGACCAGCTGCCCTGGGTCGAGGTCGGCCTGTTCGAGAAGGTGCGGCGCATCGAACTGGTCCTCGACCAGCATGTCCGGCCGGCCCTGGCCAGCGATGGCGGCGGCATCGACCTGGTCGACCTGCAGGGCGAAGAACTGATCGTGCAGTACCACGGAGCCTGCGGTTCGTGCTCCTCGTCGATCGGCGGCACGTTGACCTTCATCCAAGACAGCCTGAACAACCATCTCGGCACCGTCCTGCGCATCACCGTATCGCAACTCGACGAGGCGGCCCCCAGCATCGTCTAGCGATCCTGAGGCCGCGGAGTGTCACTCGACGAGTCGCAGTTCGAGGACGGGAGGACTCGGGATCCAGCCGACGGTGCCGGTTCGCATTGGCGCACCTGGCGTTCCAGGCTAAGCTCGGGCATGCGCTGCCTGCGCTTCAAAGATCTGCTTCCGCTCTCCGCCGGCTGCCATGTCGTGCGCAGCTTCTATCATCCGGGCCACGCCTGCGGTCGGCATCACCACGATTTCGCCGAGGCCCTGTGGGTCGAGGTGGGGGCCCTGAGGCACGACACCGGACGCAGCGTGCGCCTGCTGAGCGCAGGCGACATCGTCCTGGTCCGCCCGCACCATCACCACGACCTGCGCGGCATCGATGGACAGGTCGCGGTGGTGGTCAACGTCGCCTTCCCGGCCAGCGTCCTGAACACCCTCGAATCCTACTATGACTGCGCCGAACTCTGGGGGGATGCGCACGAGCCTACCGTGCGACGCCTCTCACCTGAGGATGTGGCCGCCCTTGGCAGGCGCATCGAGACACTACGCACCGGCCCGGACGACCGCCTCGCCCGCGATGCCTTCCTCTCCACCCTGCTCGACCGACTGCGTCCGCGCCAGGCCGACCTCTGGCGCAACGCCCCGGCCTGGCTGGCCGGCCCGCTGGCCCGCTGCGCTGAACCGCCGTTGCTCGGCAAAGGCCTTGCCGCCCTGGTACGACTGTGCAAGCGTTCCCGCGAGCATATCAGCAGCACCATCCGCTCCTCGACCGGGAACTCGGCAGCTGCGCTGTTCACCGAGATGCGGCTGCGCTGGGCCGAGCGCCAGCTGGTCCTGGCTGACATGCCGATCGGCGACATCGCCAGCTCCTGCGGCCTAGGCCGCGCCCGCCTGTGCCGCCTGTTCACGCTCCGTCATGGACGCAGTCCGCGGGCCTACCGGCTGGCCTGCCGAGGGGCGGCAGGGTAGTCATTTGTCCCAAGAGCCCGCGTCGCTCGCGGCCGCCTCGGTGAATCTGCGCTTGGACGCCACCATTTCGTCCTCCACTGCCACTGCAATGCGCTCCAGGGCACCGCCGCCACCGAGCCTGGCCCGCAGCTCGGACAAGCCCTCGCGGCAACCGCGGCGCCGTGGGCCATCCCACAAGCGCAGCAGGTGGGCGGTGAGGCGCGGCACAGTCAGTTGCTCCTGCAGCAGTTCCGGACAGACGCGCCGGCCACATACCAGATTGGGCAAACCGACGTGGTCGGTGAGGATGAGATGCCTGAGCATGGTGGCGGACAGGGTGTCCATCCGGTAGCAGATCGCCTGCGGGAGACCGATCAGGCCGGCCTCCAGCGTCGCCGTGCCGCTGGCCAGGCAGCCGACCCGGGCGCGGGCGCACAACTCGCGCCAACGCCCCTCGACAAGTGGCAGGTCGGTGGCGGCTCGATACAGGTCCAGCGGCAGATCGGGGACGCGCGAGACGATGATGGCTGGCCGCCGGACGCAGCGGGCGGCAGCGGCCACCGCCGCCCGCGCCATCACCGGCAGCAGCCCGCGAACCTCGCGCTCGCGCGAGCCAGGGGCCACCAGCAGGACCTCCTGCCCGGCCAGACCGAGTTCACGATCCAGGGCCTCGGTCGGGATGCTCTCCGGCACCAGGTCCAGGAGCGGATGCCCGACGTGCTGCGCGAGGCAGCCGAAGCGGCTGAACAGTACCGGTTCGAAAGGGAAGAAGCAGAGGAGGCGGTCGACGCTGCGCGCGATCGCCTTGGCCCGCCTCGGCCGCCAGGCCCACACCTGCGGAGCGACGACGTGGATGATGCGCATGCCGCCAGCGCGCAGGTCTGCCAGGCGGCGGGCCAGGCGCAGGTTGAAACCTGGGTAGTCGATGGTCAGGAGGACGCGCGGACGCCTGGCTCGCACTGTGCGCTCGACATGGGCCATGGTGCGCAGCAGGCTCGACAGGCGGGCAATGACCGGCCACAGCCCCATCACCGCCATGCCGTCGATGTCCTGCTCGATGTCGGCCCCGGCCCCAGCCAGGTGCGGACCACCCATGGCGGCCACCACCAGATCTGGCCGGCGCTGGCGCAGGGTGCGGACCACCGCGGCGCCATAGGCGTCACCGGAGGGCT
>JAIFKN010000256.1 GCA_020049615.1 bacterium
TGAAAACCCGCCATCGATGGCGGCGTTCGTATGCGGCAAATGCATGTCAACACTATTCTTACATCAACGTCTTAAGTCAGGTGCCATTGGCAGGATGGCGGAGAGCACGGCGATGATGCCGAGTACCACGATCAACTCGATCAGGGTGAATCCGGATCTGCGAGGATGACGCATAAGGCCTCCTATGCACAATGGCAGCCTGTCTCAGCCTTATTATACGTGACGGGGTTCGAATCACAATGCGGATCGATCCATCATTGTCGTTTTTATCCGGTCCACAGCAGTCCCAGGCAGGCTGTTGACCGCAGGATGGCGCGGTCGGAACTCCTCAATGCCGCAACGGCCACTGGCATCGATGTTCTGGGCCTCACGCTCTGCGCATCATGCGCGTTATCTTCGCAGGTTCCGCCTTCCCCGAGGATCCCGGTTCCGGGCATGGCTGGGAGGAGAGCTTGGGTTGGCCAGCCGGCTGGGTCGCTCCAGCCGCATCGGTGGGTGTTCCATGCGTGCTGGACTGGCGACTCGAATTCCACCTGCCAACCGCCCGCACTCTGCGACTGCACGTCAGCGCCGATGAGCGCTATCTGCTGCGGATCGACGGGCGGGCGATGGGAGAGGGGCCGGAACGCTGCGACCTGGCACGTTGGTCCTACGAAACCTACGATGTGCAGTTGGGCCCCGGCCCGCATCGCCTGGAGGCGAGGACGTGGAACGCCACGCCCCACGCCCCCTGGGCGCAGAGCACGCTTGGACCGGCCCTGCTGGTCGCGCCTGGTGCCGCGGCGGATGTCCATCTCGTCGCGACCGGGCATGCGCCTTGGCAGGTTCGGCCCGCTGCCGGCCTCGCGCTCGTCCGTGCCGACGTCGGCAGCGGCTTCGGCGGCGGCGCGGCCGAAGCGGTGGACTTGCGCGCGGCGGAGGCCGCCTGGGGCGCCGTCCGCCTGACCGCCTCTGCCCACGAGGGCTTCCGGCTGTACAGCACCCGCCCAGACCGCCTCCTGCGTCCAGCCCTGCTGCCATCGCAGCAGCACGAACCGCTCACCTGGCGGATCGTGCATGCCGATCAGGCCGGACTCGACGAACGCTGCGTCGCAGGCCACTCCCCGCCCGCGCTGCCGCTGCGGGTCGATCCAGGGCGGAGGATGCGCCTGGTGGTCGATCTCGGATGCTACGCCTGCCATCGTCCCGAACTGGAGGTGGCGGGGGATGGCACGGTGCGCGTGCGCTACCTCGAGGCTGCCTGCGCCGATCCGGTGCATCCGCTCGACAGCAAAGGGCGACGCGACACGGTCTCCGGCCTCTTCCTGCGCGGCATGACCGACACGGTCCAGGCCGGGTCGGCCCCGACGGCATGGAGTCCCATGTGGTGGCGGGCCGGGCGTTTCGTCGCCATCGAACTGCAGGCGGGGGCCGGTGCGCTGGCGCTTCTGCAGCTGGGGTTCGCTTCCACCGGCTATCCGCTGCCGATCGAGGCCCGCTGGCCCGACGACGCGGTCGCCCAGGCCTGTCTGCGCACCTTGCGCAGGTGCATGCACGAGACCTTCGTCGACTGCCCGTACTATGAGCAGTTGCAATATGTCGGCGACACCCGCATCCAGGCCCTGCTCACCCATGCACTGTCGCGCGACGTCCGGCCTGCGGTCGCCGCTCTGCGCCACTTCGCCGCCAGTGCGCTGAACCCGCTCTGCCATCCGACCAGCAATCATCCGGCGGCGGGTGGTCAGATCATCCCGCCCTTCGCCCTGATCGTCATCGGCATGGCGCACGATCTGCTGCGTTGGCGCGGCTGCCTCGCAGAGCTGCGACGCCTGATGCCGGTGCTGCGACGGACCATGGAGGTGCTGCTGGTGCGCGATGCAGCCGGCCTGCCGGTTGCGCCGCCGGGTTGGAACTTCTTCGACGGTGAACACGACCTGCATCGCGATGGCGTTCCACCTGGCTGCCAGGCCGGCGGGAATGGCGCCTGCTGGGGCTGGCTCGTGGTGCTGGCCTGCGGCTGGCTGGCCGATCTGGAGACGGCCCTGGCCGAGAGCGAACTGTCCGCTCGCTGGCGCCGTCTCGCGGTGGAACTGGCGCAGGCCGTACACACGGCGACCTGGGACGGCGCCGGGTGGCGATTCGCACCGGGGCATGCGGAACGCTCGCCGCATGCCGCCGTCCTCGCCTTGCTGGCACACGCTGCCCCATCTGCCGATCTCGCGCGTGGTGCCGAGGCGTTGTTCGCGGATCCGGCGCAGATGCGCTTCGGCATCATGTTCAGCCATTATCTCTTCGAGGTCGCAGCCGAGCGGGGCTGCCTCGACGCGGTGCGACCGCTGTGGCGGCGCTGGGAGGCCAGCCTCGCTGATGGCTTCACCACCACCCCGGAGAGCTGGGGTCGGACCCGCAGCGACTGCCATGCCTGGGGAGCGCATCCGCTGTTCTGGCGCCTGGCCGGCGTGGCCGGCATCCGTCCTGCGGCCGATGCCTTCGCCCGGGTCCTGATCGCCCCGCAACTAGCCGAGGGGGAATCGATATCGGTGGCCATGCCGCATCCGGAGGGGGGCGAGATCTCGGTCGAACTGTGCTGCCAGGGTGGCAGGCTGTCAGGTCGGGTGCATTCCCCAGTCCCAGGCATCCTGCGTTGGCAGGGCGAAGACATGCGATTGATGGCAGGCGGCCAGCAGGTCCTGCCTTAGGCGGCTTGCACCCGTTGGCGGCACGTTAGAGGAGTCGTCCAGGAGAGCGCCATGGCCGACCATCCTTTCGCTTCCAGCCTTGCCATGCACAAGGAGTTCTTCCTCCGCAGCATCGCCTGCTTCCGTCCCGCGGATGCGGGTTTCGCCCCGGCCGAGGGCATGTTCACCGTCGCCGGTCAGATCGCCCATGCCGCCCTGACGGTCGACTGGTTCGTGGCCGGCGCGTTCTGCCCCGCTGGCTTCGACCATGATTTCGCCGCGCACGAGGCTGCGGCGCGCCGTGTGACCGCGCTGGATCAGGCGGTCAGCCGCTTCTCGGCCTCCTACGACGCTGCCAGCGCCCGCTTCGCGGCGACCAGCATGGCCGAACTGCAGATTCCGATCGCCGCAGGTCCGATCATGGGTGGCGCGCCCCGCCTGGCCGTGGTCGAGGCGATGGCCGATCACACCGCCCATCATCGCGGTGCGCTGACCGTCTACGCCCGCCTGCTCGGCCTCAAGCCGGCGATGCCCTACGCCTGAACCGAGCCCGGACGAACCGGAGATTTCGACTCGTAGTGCTACAGGGTGAGGTCGGCCCGAGGCGGCAGCGCGCGGCGCGTCCCCATGTCGGCCACCACCCAGAGGTGGTGCGGCATCGCACCGTGGGCGATGCGGAAACAGCGCGATTCGCCTGGCAGCAGGTCGAGGTAGTTGTCGTCCCACACGGCAGGGTGTTCGAGGGACTCCAGGCCGACGCGCACCCGCCAGGCGCTGGCAGCGATCTCGACGCGATCGTCGAGGCGACGCACATGCAGCGTTCCGGACTTGGGATGGACCAGCCGTCGGCCACCTGGCGCCTCGGTCGCGTCGTTGAGCAGGCAGAGGTAGCGGACATCCCGTTCGATGCCGTCCGCATGCGTGGCGGTGGCCACCAGGGCATGCGTCGTGCGGTCGAGGCCGGACGGCAGTTCGAGCCGGGCCGGGGTCGACGCCGCGGGGCCGGACAGACTGAAGGCGCCGCGGCTGCTGGCCACGACCGCTCCGTCAGCGATGCGGCGCAACTCGAGGACGGCTTCGCCGCGGCTGTCGCCCGACCGGTCGCGCGCGACGTGGGCCTCGAAGACGCGCTGCTCGGGCCCGGTCGGCTCGATGCCGACCACCAGCGGACGGAAGGCCCGCCTGCATTCGTAGTAGGCCTGCTTCGGGCGGCGATACCAGTCGACCAGCGCCCAGCACACCGATGGCCAGGTGCTGGTGTAGTTCCACACCACCACGCCGCCGGTGAAGGCGATGTTGCGGCGGTAGTGCCGGACGTAGCGGCCGATGGTGTCGGCCTGGAAGGCCTGGGTGGTGGCGATGATCGCGTCGAGATTGCCCAGGGGTCCGAAGGCACCGGCCCGGCCGAACAGCTTCTCGAACTGGGCTCCGTGCCGGGCGAGCAGCAGGCCAGGACTCATGCCCTGGGGCTTGGAGACGGCGCCCGGGGTGAAGGTCTCGTCAGGGTGGATGAAGCTCTCGATCGACTCGCGCTGCGGGAACGACTGGGCACCGAATTCGCTGTTGAAGCGCGCCTGGTCGGGGATGTGGTCGGTGCGGTTCCAGCCGAACCAGACATCCCAGTTGTGGCGGTCGCCCTCCCCGTCGCTGTCCGGATGCACCTCCATGCTCTCGCTGGCCGGCGAGCCCGGCCACCAGGCCCGCTGCGGATCGAGTTCCGCGAGCACCGCGGGGATCACCTCGTAGTAGATCGGGTGGCGTCGCCACCACAGCGGTTCACCGTTCTTCATCTGGCTGGCGGCAAGGACCTCGTTCTCGTTGTTGCCGCACCACAGCGCGATGCAGGTCCGCGAACGCAGGCGGCTGACGATGTCGGTTACCTCGGCGCGGACCTCGGCGAGGAACTCCGGGGTGCGCGGATAGACGCCGCAGGCGAAGAAGAAGTCATGCCAGATGATCAGTCCGAGTTCGTCGCAGGCATCGTAGAACGACGGCTGCTCGACGATGCCGCCGCCCCAGATGCGGATGCAGTTCACGCCGCCAGCCTGCAGCAATCCAAGGTAGTCACGGTGCTGCTGCGCCGTCGTCCGGGGGTGCATGAAATCGATCGGCAGCCAGTTGTCGCCCTTGGCCCACAGGCGGTGGCCGTTGATGGCGAAGCGGAAGACCTTGCCGTTGGGGCTGGCCGGATCGCGTCGCTCGAGTTCGATGCGGCGGAAGCCGACGCGCTGCGTGGCGCTGTGCACGAGGCGGTCGCCCGCATGCACGCGCACCTCGACGAGGTGCAGGGCCGGTTCGCCCAGCTCGCGCGGGAACCAGTAGGCGACATCCGCGGGTTCGGCGCGCAGCTCCACCGTGCTGCGGCTGCCGGCGGCGAGCCGCACCGGGCAGGTCGCCACGACGGTCCCGTCCAGCAGGAGCTCCGCTCTGCCTTCCAGGTCCATCGTCGCCTGCAGCGGCAGCGACGCCTGCAGGCGGCCAGGTCCGCGCCCGGGGCAGGGCGAGGTCGCGGCGGGTGACGCCTGCAGGTGCAGGTCGCCGCCCCAGGCCCCGTCGCTGAACTCCAGGCGGATCGGGGCGAGGATGCCGGCCAGCGGGGTCCGGCTCGCCCAGTCCCAGCCGAACGACATCTGCGAGCGCCGGACCCACAGACGCTCCCACGGATCGTTCCAGTACGGCAGCCGCTCGCCGGCGCGGCGCACCGTCCCGGGCCAGCTGGCCTCGAAGGAGATGGTCAGGATGTTGTCGCCGGCACGCAGCCGGCCGCCGAGATCGACGATGAGCCGCCTGAACTGGTTGCTGTGCTCGGCGATGATCTCGCCATTGAGCCTGAGTTCCGCGAACACATCGAGGGAGTCGCAGACCAGCCGGCAGGGCCTGGCGAGGTCGGCTTCCCCGATGGCGATGGTCGTACGGTAGACCCAGTCGCGCTCCTCGATCCAGCGGCAGGCCATGACCTGGTCGCCGTGGTAGGGATCGGCGATCCGGCCCTGCGCCAGCAGATCCTGCGTCACGACGCCAGGGACGGTCGCGGCGAGCCAGCCGGCCGGACTGTGGTCGGGGGTGGCGGCGTGCGCGGCTCGCAGCGGTCCGTGCCGGTGGGCGGTGTCGAAGATGAGCCAGGGCTGGCCGGCGGCGGTGGCGAGATCGCGCGTGGTGGTCATGGCCGCACGGTATCCGTCTGCAGGCTTGCGTCTTCCCCGGAGGTGATGCAATTGTTGACAATGGGTGATGCGCCGCGACCAGTCGACCGCCTTCGCTACGGTGTCCATGGGGTCAGCGGACCGGTGTCGATAGCGATCCACGCGGTCGCTGAAGGAGGCGGCTTCGCCCTGCATCGACACGTTGATTTCTCCGAACTCTTCTGGGTCTCGTCGGGACGCGTCCTGCATACCTGGCGGGGCTGCGGGTCGCAGCTCGGTCCGGGCAGCCTCCAGTTCATATCATGTGACGACCAGCACTCCCTGGTGGCCGCGTCTGGACCGTTCCGCATCGTCAACGTCGCCATCAGCCGGTCGCAGGCCGAGCGCTGGCGCAGGCAGCGGGTGTTCGGGCCGCGGTGGCCTTGGAGCCTGCGCGGACCGCTGCAGCTCGACCCGCGACAACTCGCGCACCTCGAGCAGCAGGTCGCCGCCATGCCGCCCGATCCCGACGCTGCCGACCGGCTCTGGCTGGTCGCCGGGGTTGTGCGCGAGGCCCGGGCGGCGCAGCAGCAGCGATCGGCTCCCGGGCATGGGCCACCTCCTGCCTGGCTGGAAGCGGCCCTGGCGCGCTGGCGTTCGGGCGATCCGACCGATGGGGTGCCTCGGCTTGCGCGGTTGGCTGGCCGCAGTCGGGAGCATGTCGCCCGCACCGTGCGGCGTCACTACGCCGTCAGCGCTTCGTTCCTGCTGAACCGGCTGCGCTGCGAGCGGGCTTCCGAGGCGCTGCGTTCGGGCGATGGCCCTATCGTGGACATCGCCATCGAGGTCGGATTCTCGGCCCTGGGACATTTCTACCGTTGCTTCCGACAGGCGTACGGCACCACACCACGTCGCTATCGTGCCGGGTTCCGTGGCGTCATCGGGATCCCGTCGAACGGATTGGACCGCATATGACCAAGGAATCGACATGCTCCTGATCGGCGGCGGTCTGCTCTGGTCCTGGGCCGGCTCGTGCCTCGGCTCCTTCGCCGCCTGGCTGCCGATGCGGCCGAGACCTGCGGTGCAGGCAGCCGCCCTTGGTCTGGCCGCCGGGGTGATGCTGGCGGCGGCCCTGCTCGGACTGGTGCCGGACGCCCTGGCGCAGGCCGGCAGCGGACGGGCATGGGTGGTGTGGCTCGGCTTCCTCCTCGGTCTTGGGCTGATCGCCGTGCTCGACCGGCTGCTGCCGCACCAGCATCCGGGTTCCGACGGGCCTGATCACGCCGTTGCCGGCCAGGGCGTCTCGCGCAGCGCGGCGCAGCTCATCGCCCTGGCGCTGATCCTGCACAACATCCCAGAAGGCATGGCGGTCGGTGCTGCGACAGCTGCGGGCGAGTCCAGCCCTTCCGGGGTGGCGGTGATCACCGCTCTGGCGCTGCACAACGTGATCGAGGGTCTGCTGGTCACCGTGCCGCTGGTGCTGGCAGGGATGCGGCGCTGGACTGCTTTCCTGCTCGGCCAGGCCGCCGGGTTGATCGAGGTGGCGGCTGGCGCGGCGGCAGCGGCCTGGCTGGAGCAGGGATCGACGGCCATCCCGGTCTCCCTCGCCGCGGCAGGCGGGGCGATGGTGTTCATCTCCTTCGAGGAGCTCCTGCCGGAATCCCTGCGCTGCCACGGCGGGAATGCCGGACCGGTCGGCGCGGTGCTGGGCGTCGGCGGCATGATCGTCCTCGGCAGCCTGCTGGCGCCCTGAGGGTCAGCGCAGGTCGGAACGGCCGCCGGCCGCCGCTGCCGCCTCGCGCAGTTCGATCATCGGCACGAGGACGATGCGCAGCGGAGGGGATCCGCTGGGGCGCACCGGCGGGCGGACGATGCACCAGACATGGTCGACGCTGCGCACCCGGTCGTCGGCGGCGAGCACGCGCCAGCCATCGCGCAGGATGCCGATCGCGGTGGGATGGTAGGCGTAGGTGCAGCCTGCGTAGGGGCCGCCGGTGGCGACGCCGGAGCCATCGAGCAGGGCCAGGGTCGCAGGCAGCCGGCCGGTCGCCGCCTGGCAGGCTCCGAGGTCATCGGCAAGGGCACGCAGTTCGACGGGGGCGCCGGCTTCGGGCCAGGGAGACTCCAGCTCGGCCTTGCCCGACCGGTGTTCGGTGACGCAGCCGGCGAGCAGCAGGACGGCGGTGGCGAGGGCGAGGCGGTGCATCGGTCACTCCTGCGCCGCAGCGGGAGCGGGCGCCGGAATCGGCGTTCCGACCGGCAGTCCGGCGAGCTGGTCGAGGTGGCGTTGCAGCAGACCGGCCTCGACCGCCGCGTCCAGGTGCTGCATCTCGCTGCGCAGCTGACGCGAGAGGTCGGCCAGCTCGGCCGGGGTGCCGACCACCTGCGGGGTGAGGAACACCAGCAGTTCGGTCTGCGCCTTGGTCCGCTCGGTGCGCTTGAACAGCCAGCCGAGGACGGGGATGTCGCCGAGGAGCGGCACCTTGCGTACGGTCTCGGTCAGCGAGTCCTTGATCAGCCCGCCGACGACCGCGGTCTGACCGTGCTCGACCACCACCCGCGTCGTCATGGTGCGCTGGTTGATGATCGGCGCATCGACGTCATCGGCGACCGGGATGGTGGCGTCGGCGAGCGCAGACATCACCTGGTCGACATCCAGCACGACGCGTCCGTCGCTGTTGATCTGCGGCGTCACCGTCAGGATGATGCCGACGTCCTGGCGGTCGAAGGTGGTGGTGACGTTGTTGTTGGCGTCAGTGCGCGATCCGTTGATCACCGGCACGTTCTGGCTGACGTTGACGGTCGCCTCCTGGTTGTCGGTGGTGAGGATGTAGGGTCGCGACAGCACGTCGAAGCGGGTGTCGGAGGACAGCGCGCGGATCGCGGCGCGGAAATCGGTGGATTCCAGCAGGTAGCCATTCATGCCCAGGGTCGAGTCGAAGATGTCGAAGTTGCTGAACACCCGTGACAGGGTGCTGCTGCCGGCTGGATTGACGCCTTCCAGCTGGATGCCGACATCCAGCCCCTTCTCGATCGTTACCTCGGCGATCAGCACGCGCACCAGCACCTGGCGCACCGGCTGGTCGAGGTCCTCCAGGATCCTCCGCAGACGCTCATGGTTGCGCTCGGCGGTCAGCACCAGCACCGAGTTGCTGTTCGCCTCGGCGACCACCTTGACCTGGCCGCTGAGGTCCAGGGACGACGAGGACGAGGAGCCGGAGGATGGCGCGGCCGGAGCCTGGCTCCCGCCGGGAACAGTGCGGTTCTGCGCCGTGGTCCTGGTCGTGGTCGCGGTGGTGGCACCGGAGAACAGGCTGGTCAGCGATTCGGCGAGGTCGGCCGCCTTGCTGTTGCGCACCCGGTAGACCAGGACCCCGTCGCGGGTCGAGGTGTCGACGTCCAGCTTGGCCACCACCTCGGCGAGCACCGCCATGGTCGGGGCCGAGGCCCGCACCACCACGCTGTTGGTACCGCTATCGGCGGCGGCGTTCACTTCGCCGGCCTTGGCGCTGGCTGTGCCGGATGGGCCCTGCGACGCCTGCTGCTGAGGCCCGTTCCGGCCACCGAACATCGCGGCGAAGGGGCCGCCCGTGCTCTGGTTATTGCGCGATGCCGTGGACTTGCTGGTGTAGATGTCGTTGATGACCTGGGCGACGGTGGTGGCGTCGGCATGGGCCAGGTTGAACACCCGCACCTGCTGCTCACCGCTGACCGCGGCGTCGATCGCCTGCACGATGGCGGCGATGCGCCGGATGTTGGCCTGGGTGTCGGTCAGGATCAGGGTGTTGCTGCTCTCGTTGGCGGCCAGGGTTCCGGTCGCGGTGTTGAGCAACGGGGCCAGGTTCTCGGCCAGATCCTTCACCGTGGCGAAGGACACCGGGATGATCTGGGTGACCATGCGGTCGCTGTCTGGGATGCGTTTCGGATCCGCACCGACCTCGACCGGCAGGTTCTGCTGCCGTGCGCTGGGCAAGGGTACGATGTGCAGGGTCCGGCCGCGCACGATGGCGGCATGGCCCTGGCTGATCAGCACGCCGTTCAAGGCCTCGACCGCCTCGGCCGGGGTCAGCGGGGTCAGCGACACCAGCGTGATCGGCTGGGCCAGCTCGACCGGATTGGCGATGACGAACCCTGCCTGCTTCGACAGCCAGTCGAGGACCTGGCCGAGCCGGGCTCCGCGGAACTCCATGGTGAAGCTACCGCCTTCGGTCACCTGCGCCGGAGGTGCCGGCGGCGCCGGATCTGGAGCCGGCGTTGCGTCCTCCGCCGCGACAGGCAGGGCCAGGGCGAGCAGGAGCAGGAGCGGGGAGGCGATGCGGTTCATGTGGGTGCTCATGGCGTGCGGTTCCGCTGCTGGCGCAGCCGCTCGAGAATGGCCTCGCGGCCGGGATCGGAGAGTTGGGTTGCTGCAGATTGCTGGCTGCCGGCGGCTGGTCGCTGGCCGCTGGTCGCCGGTACCGGAGTGCCATCCAGCTGCGTGCCGACCGCGACGCGCCTGGCCTCTTCGCCGCTGCCTAGCACCATGCCATCGGCGTCGACCGCGCTGGCGGTGCGGCCGTCGAGCTCCTCGCCGGGAGCCAGGAGGCGTTCGCTGCCGTCGCCGAGATGGCGCAGGAAGGCGACCGTGGCTCCGTCGCGGACGACGATGCCGACCAGGGCCCAGCCACCAGCTGCGGCCGTCGCAGCCGGCTTGGCCGGTTCGGTCGGGGCCGTGCGCGCTCCGCCCCGGCGCTCGGCGAGGAACGGCTTGGCAGCGACGATCGCCTCGCCTGCTGCGCCATCGGCCGGGTCGGGCTTCCATGCCGTGATGCCGTCGGGCAGTCCGCGGGCGCCGCGTACCTTGGCCGGGACCAGGCGGGTCGAGACGGTCAGGGACAGGTCGATCTGGTCCTTGCGCGGATCGCCGGCCGACAGCTCGCTGCGCTCGATACGTAGCGGTTGCGGGGACGCATGCAGCGATCTCAGGAAGGCCATGACCTGGGACAGACCGCCCTGGCCGGTCGCGGTCAGGCGCAGGGTGTCGCAGGTCTCGTCACGGGTCGCCGGAATCAGCTGCCCCCCGCCGACGTTGTCGAGGACCAGCCCGCCGCTGCGCGCTGCCTCGGCCAGGGCGCTCTGCACGCGGAAGCGGGCGGTGGCCTCGTCGTCAAGCAGGCCGGCGGCATGGCGCGAGCGCCAGTCGCCCATGATGCGCGCTTGGCGGTCGATGAGGGCCTGGGATTGCGCTGCCTCCTCGCGGCCCATCCGCGCCTCGGCGCGGATGCCGTCGTACCAGGAGAGTGCCGGACCGACCACCGCCCCGTCGAGGAGCCAGCCGCCCGCGAGGACGCCGACCGCGAGCATCAGCATGCGCTCACGACGCTGCACGGGTGCCTCCGGCGAGTCGCAGGATGAGTTCGAAGACCACGGTGCGCGTCTCCTTGGACGGGTTGCGCGAGCTGCGGATGGCGGCTGCCTCGACCCGGGGATCACGGCGCAGGCGCTCGAGGTAGGCCATCATCTGGGTCCGGTCGGCGGCGGTGGCCTCGGCTATCGCGTCCTCACCCGCGACCTGGCGTACGCGGACCAGCCGGACCTGCTCGTCTCCGCCGAGCGGCGGCAGGGCGGCGGCCAGCACGGCCAGCCCTGGCACGGGCGACGGGCGGATGTCGAACCACGGCGCCACCTCCCCCAGTTCGGCCCGGCGCGTGGACAGCGTCTGTGCGAGCGGGCGCAGGCGGGTGGCGTCTGACCGGGCCTCGGCGCGTTCGCCCAGGGCGTCTGCGACCAGCAGACCGGCGCCGAGCGCGAGCAGGGCCGCCAGTCCGGCGGCGAGCGCGCCCAGGCGCAGGCCGCGGCGCTGCAGCAGCGGCTCGGGCGCTGCCAGCGAAGGAGAGAGGAAGTCCAGTCGCAGGCCCGGGGCGGGCAGGGGGGACGCGTCCTCGGCCACGCCCAGGCGCAGGCGCTCGCGCGCGAGCATGGCGGCGAAGGCCGGATCATCGTGGCGGCCGAGGGCGGCCAGACCGCTGACGCAACCGCCCGCCGAGGCGACCAGGCACGATTCCTCCTGCGCCGTGGCCACGCCGCCGGCCGGCACCGGCACGGTGAGCTCGGCGATGCGCAGCGCCGCCAGGGTGTGGGCGCGGTCGGCCAGGGCGGTGCGCACGGCGGCGATGACACCGCGGGGCAGCGCGATGAGCACGGCGGTGGCTGGTCCGGTGGCTGGTCGTCCGATCAACGCATCGATCGCGGCCGGTCCGAGCGGGGCGAAGGCGCGCTCGGCCTTGAGCCTGGCGGCGGCACGCTGCGCGGCCGGCGCGGCTGGAGGCAGGGGTTCGCAGCGCACCGCGGCGAGGCGCAGCGGCACGGTGACGACGACGGCCTTGGCCGTGGCCGTGCCGTGCAGGGCGGAACCGTCCCAATGGAGGACGGAAGGAGTTTCGCCGAGGCGGAAGCGGCTGGTGTTCATCACGGTTGTCCAGAGGCGAGGAAGGCGGCGACATCGCGCGGAGCGGCTGTCCGCAGTTGCGTCGGCGTGGCCCAGGGCAGCGGCCAGCCGAGGCACTCGATGGGTCGTATGCCGGCCACCCGCGTGGTGCCGGCCGAGCAGTCGATCACGGCTTCCAGGCGGGCCCACCCCGAGCCGTCGTTGCGCACCGCCAGGAGGTCGGCGCGGAAGCGGTAGGAACCGATGGTCAGGGCCATGCCGGCGCTGCGCGCCAGCTCGCGGCCGAGCCCGTCGGCGAGCCAGGACGGGCTGCTCGCGGCCCCGATCGCCGGGCGCGCGGCGATGATGCGCGCCGCCACCTCGCTGCCGACCACGGCGGTCAGGGTCTCGTCTCGGCAGGATGCGGCATCGATCAGGCCGACCCGTCCCTCCGGCCCGATCAGGAACGGCCAGAGTCCGGCTGCCTCCTCGTCGTCGAGTTCGAGGGCGGCGATCAGGTCGAGGCGGTTGGCGTAGGGCTGGCGCTCCTGCGCCGTGGTCGCCAGGGCGGCGCCTCGCGTCGCGCCGAACAGCGCGATGAGCCGGTTGCGCAGCTCGTTGGCCCGGGTCACCGGGGTGCGGGCCGTCCCGTCCGGGGCGTTGGCCGGCTCGCGGTTCTCGAGGCTCAGCAGGTCGGAGAGGCCGGCGTCGAGCCTGCCGTCGCCGTCTGAGTCCTCGCCGGCATCCAGGCGGCCATTGCGGTTGGCATCCTCGCCGAACCACAGTGCATCGCTCACACCGCGCACGAGGCGCAATTCCTCCAGGGTCTCGATCGGCGCGTTGCGCGGGGCATAGGCCACTGCCGCTCCGCTGTAGGCCCCGTCGCCACGCTCAGCGCCACCATCGCCAGGCGTGTCATCGGCGTCGCGCCAGTCGATGATGGCGGCAGCGACCCCGTCGTCGCTGCCGGGCAGGGCGGCGAGGCGGGCAGCCGATGCGCTGTTGACGTCGAGGCGGCCGGCCTCGGGTACCAGGCCGAAGACGGCGTCGGCGCCGGACGGGTCGCAGCCGAGGAGCAGGACGGTGCAGTCGCCCACCGTCTCGCCGCTCGCCACGACGCTGCGCAGCCCGGGAAGGCCGCCGGCGGCCAGCGCGGCGTCGAGATCGTTGGCTACGGCCCGCAGCACACCCAGGGCGGCGCTGCGGGCCGACTCGCGCGCGGCGGTCCCGCAGCTGGCGCGCAGGCGCTGACCGCCGCCGCCTGCCAGCAGCATGGCGATGCCGGCGACGACCAGCACGACCAGCAAGGCCATGATATAGACGAACCCGCCACGACGCCTCATTCGCCGCTCCCGTTCTGGGTCGGGTCGAGGGCGACGTGCGGGAGATCGATGACCGAGACGTGGGACGGACCGTCCTTGCCATCGGCCTCCAACCGGCGCCAGGTGACGCGTACGGCGGCGGGCAGGATGTCCCCGTTCGTGCTGCTGTCGTAGGCGGTGGCGTAGGCGCCGTTCGCGAACGCCTCGATCACGAGGCTGGCGAGGTGGTCGAGCATGACCTCGGCGACCGGGGCGGGGGTGATGCCGGTGGCGAGCAGGTCGGCCGCGCAGCTGCGGGTCCAGGCCAGGCCCTTGCCATCGGCCGAGGTCTGCAACGCCCAGGTCACCACGGTCTGCCCGCATGCGGGGGCGCGCCGGGCCACCTGGGGATGCAGCGGCGGCGGACTGCTGGTGAAGATGGTGAAGGTGCCCGAGGCGAGCACGCATGGTACGGCGAGCGAGCCGAGAGGACGCGGTGCGCACAGCAGATCCTCGCGCAGTTGCGCCAGGGCGGCGGGCTCCTCGACCAGCGGGCCGAGGGTGGCGCGCGCCTGGCGCTCGGCGCGCAGGCTGCCGACCAGGGCCGGGCCGAGCGCGGCCATGACCAGCGCGGCGATCGCCAGGGCGAGCAGCACTTCCAGGATGGTGAAGGCTGACTTCATGGTTTCGGTACGGCCAGGGTGGACACGGTCGCGCTGCCGGACCGGCTCCCCTCGCCCCAGCTGATGGTCAGCGTCAGTTCTCGCACCACGGGATCGCGCCAGGCCGCAACGTGCAGCGACCAGCGCAGGCCTGCCGCATCGGCCCCGTCGCTGTCCGTCTCGCAGGTCCCCGCGGCGGCCGAGGTGATCCAGGATCCGTCGGCGAGCAGCCTGGCCAGCCGCGCCTGCGCCACCCGGCTGGCGAGATCGGCGCGGCGGGCGCGCTCGATCGCTTGCGATCCGCCGCTGACCGCGGCCAGGGCGACCGGCAGCACGGTGGCGACCAGGCCGATGGCGACCAGGGCCTCGATCAGGGTGGATCCCTCACGGCGCATGCGGCGCCCCGTGATCGATGGTGACCCGCACCGGTTGCGGCCCGCCCGGGATGCGCACCGAGGCCGATCGCCCGTCGGTGGCGATGGTCCAGGTGCCGGCCGGATCGGCCCGACCATCGGGCCAGAACAAAATGTCGACGGTCTTGGTCGCGGCGAGGCGGTCATCGCGGGCGAAGCTCGCGGCCAGCTCCTCGGAGCCGTTGCGCAGCGCGGTCATCGCCCCGCCGCCGTCACCAGGCTCCGCTGCCCCGCCATCGCGCAGGACGCGCAGCTCGGCCGAGGGTGCAGCGAGATCGAGACGCAGGCGGACCGGCTCGGCCTGGTGCATGGCGAGGTGGCGGGCGCGCTGCGCCTGCTCGGCGACCTGGCGGGCCGCGACCTCCACGCCCTGCGTGCCGCGCAGCCCGTTCAGGCGCGCCGCCACCACCGACGCGAGGATGCCCAGGATCGCGAGGACCAGGATCAGCTCGAGCAGGGTGAAGGAGGCGCGGCTCACGGACCTACTCGGTCCAGTTGGCGATGTCGTCGCCGCCGCCCTCGCGGCCATCAGGGCCGTTCGACCACAGGTCGAAGCCGTCGCTGCGGTGCTGGCCAGGGAAACGGTAGTTCCAGGCGTTGCCCCACTGGTCGGGCGGGATGGCGTTGCCGTCGAGGTAGGGGCCCTGCCAGGACTTGGCGCCGTCGCCGGGCTTTTCGACCAGGACGAGCAGGCCCTCGCTCGAGGTCGGGTAGCGGCCGACATCGATCTCGAAGCGGTTCAGCGACAGGTTCAGGCTGCTCAGCTGCGTCTTGGCCGCCTTGACCTTGGCCGCCTGGCTCTGGCCGCTGAAGCGCGAGGCGACGATGCCTGCCAGCACGGCGAGGATCGCCAGCACGAGCAGCAGTTCGAGGATGGTGAAGGCGGAGTTCAACCCCCGCGAGCGAGTTACAGGAGGCACAGAGGCACAGAGGATCGAAGGGGGTAGGCACGGCCGGCCAGAAATGCGATGTCTCGCCTCCTCGAAGCTCTGTGTCTCTGTGTCTCCTGTAGAAGAATGGGATGGGAAGGACGTCATGAGATCGCGCTCCAGAGGTCGAAGATGGGCAGCAGCATGCCGACCACGATGGTGCCGACGATGGCGGCCATGATCAGCAGCAGCAGGGGTTCGGCCAATGCGACCAGGGCGCGCAGCCGGCGGTCCAGCTCGCGCTCGCCGGATTCGGCCAGGCGCAGCAATTCCTGCGGCAGGCGGCCGCTGCTCTCGGCGACCGCGATCGCCTCCAGCGCGGCGGGCGGCAGCATCCCGCCGGCTCGGCCCAGGGCGACGCTGAGCGGGGTCCCCTGGCGGATCTGCTCGGTGGTCTCGGCGAGCGAGGCGGCAAGCACCGGGCTGCCCAGGGCCTCGCGCGCCACGCCCAGCGCCTGCATCAGCGGCACGCCGGCGCCGAGCAGCGTGCCGAGCATGCGGCAGAAGCGTACCCGGGCGAGGGTGGAACGCACCGTGCCGACGCCAGGCAGGCGCAGTTGCAGGCGCTCCCAGGCGAGCGATCCGGTCGGGGTGCGCAGCCAGGCGCGCACGCCCAGCGCAGCGGCGACGGCTGCAGCCAGGCAGATCGGGCCGTAGCCGATGAGCAGGGCGCTGGCATGCTGGATCATGCGGGTCAGCAGCGGCAGCTCGCGGTCGAAGGAGGCGAAGAGGGTGGCGAAGCGCGGGATGAACCACACCAGCAGGAAGGCGACCACCGACGAGGCGACCACCGCGAGCAGGGCCGGGTAGACCAGCGCGGTGGCGACGCGGCCGAGCAGTTCGCGGCTGCGCTCGAGGTAGTCGGCGATCTGCTCCAGCACGGTGGCGAGGAATCCGCCGGCCTCGCCCGCGCGGACCATGGCGATGAACACCGGCGGGAACAGGCCGGGTTGCGCCGCCAGCGCATCAGCCAGCGCTTCGCCATCGCGTACTCGCGCATGCACCGCCGACCAGGCGGCGCGGGCCGCCGGGTGGGTGGCCTCGCGCTCGATCACGGTCAGGGCGCGCGACAGCGGCACGCCGGCCGCGACCAGGCCGCCGAGCGAACGCGCGAAGGCGAGGACCTGGGCCTGCGGCACCCGCGAACCGAACACGCCGCCGGTCGCGGCCGGATCGAGCGCGGTCGGGGTCAGGCCGAGGGATTCCACGGCACGCTGCGCCGCCGGCAGGTCATCGGCCTCGATGCGGCCTTCGCGGAGCGATCCGTCATCGGCCAGGGCGGTATAGGCGAACGCGGGCACGCTCAGGATCCGGCGTGGGTGTTGCGCAGCACCTCGGGCAGCGAGGTACGGCCGTCGCGCACCAGCTGGAGGCCGCTGGCGCGCAGGCCGGTCATGCCCGCGGCGAGGGCGAGACTGCGCAATTCGTGGGTCGGTGTGCGCAGTCCGGCAGCGTGGCGCAAGGGCTGATCCAGGGCCATGCTCTCGAACAGGCCGCTGCGTCCACTGTAGCCGGTGCCGTTGCAGGCATGGCAGCCGGCCGGGCCGTAGACCGGGCCGTCGTGGCCGGGCAGCAGGCGCAGGGCGTCGGCGCGCTCTGCCCCGTCGAGGACGTGCTTGCAGCGCGGGCAGAGCAGGCGGACGAGACGTTGCGCCACCACCAGTTCGAGCGTCGAGGCGACCAGGTAGGGCTCGACGCCCATGTCGATCAGGCGGGCGACCGCACCAGGCGCGTCGTTGGTGTGCAGGGTCGAGAGCACGAGATGGCCGGTCAACGAGGCCTGCACCGCGATCTCGGCGGTCTCGCGGTCGCGGATCTCACCCACCAGCACGACGTCGGGATCATGGCGCAGGATGGCGCGCAGGCCGGCGGCGAAGGTGAGCCCGGTGCGGACGTCGACCTGGATCTGGTTGATGCCGTCGAGGTGGTATTCGACCGGATCCTCGATGGTGACGATCTTGAGGTCCGGCGTGTTGATGCGCGTGAGGCCGGCGTACAGCGAGGTGGTCTTGCCGCTGCCGGTCGGGCCGGTGACCAGGACGATGCCGTGCGGCATGGCCAGGGCGCGCTGGAACAGGTCGAGGTCGCGGCCGGTCATGCCGGTGCCGACCAGGCCGACCAGGGCGGCCGAGCGGTCGAGGATGCGCAGCACCGCGGCCTCGCCATGCAGCATCGGGATGATGCTGACGCGCACATCGACATCGCGACCGCCCAGGCGCAGCTGGATGCGGCCGTCCTGCGGCAGGCGCTTCTCGGCGATGTCGAGGTTGGCGAGGATCTTGATGCGCGAGACGATGGCGGCCTGCAGGCGGCGCACCTCGCTCGGCAGCTTGGCTTCCACCAGTTCGCCGTCCACGCGGTAGCGTACCGCGAAGCGGCCTTCGAAGGGCTCGAAATGCACATCGGTGGCGCGACGCTCCAGCGCCTCCTGCAGCACCTGATTGACCAGGCGGATGATGCTGGCGTCCTCGGCCGCGTCGGCGAGGTCGAGGCTGGCGCGCGTACCGGCCTCGGCTCCCTTGCCTTCAACCAGGCTCTGCACCGTGTCTGCGCCGACACCGAGGTGCTCGCGCAGGGCCTCGTGCAGCAGGGCTGGCGGGGCAACCGCAACGCCGGGGATGACGCCGCCGGCCGCGGCACGGACCGCGTCGAGGGCGGACGTGTCGAGCGGGTCGGCGACCGCGATGGTCAAGCCGGGGTGCCCGGCCAGGGGCAGGGCGTGGGCGGCGGCCCACACCCGCAGCGGGACGCGCTTCAGCCACTCCGTGTCAGGCGCAAGCCCGGCCGGAGTGGCCACGACCGCCAGACCCAGCACCTCGCCCATGGCCGAGGCGACCACCGTCTGGTCGGCCACCTCGGAGAGGGCCGCCATCAGCCCCGCGCCGGCCGCGAGGCGGCCGGCGACGGTGGCGCGTGAGTCGGGACCGAGCGCCAGGTGCGTGCAGAGGCGATCGGACAGGGCGCTCATTCGATGGTGCCGCGATCCACCAGCACCGCCTCCTGGCGGCGGTTGACCACCGCGCGCAGCTCCTCCTGGGCCTTGGTCATCGCCGTCTGCCAGGCCTCCCGGGCCTTGCGCACACGGGTAAGCGCGAGGTCGGTCTCGGTGGCGTTGGCCTGGGGATCATCGACCAGCGCCTTGAGCGCCTTGAGCGCGTCCTGGATCTCGGCTGCGAGGGGGTCGAGCGGGGTGTCGCCAAGGAAGTTCTTGGGATCCATCATGCCTGGGCCGCCTTGGCCGCCGGGACTGCCGCCGCGGCCCATGCGCCCTGGCATCATCGCCAAGCCCGAAGCGCTGCGGTCGACCAGCATGCGATGCTGGCGCAGCAGCTCGACCCGATCGAGCAGCGGCAGGATGGCGGTGAACTCTTCATCGCTCAGGGCGATCTGCTTCTGCAGTTCGACCCGCTGGGCGGTCTTGGCTTCAGCCATGCGTTCGCGCATCTGCTTGCCCATGACCTGGGCGACCTTTTCCCGGCCCTCGGGTGTGCTCATGTCCACACCTTTCAGTTCCGGATTCTGCTCGATCATGCGCCGCATGCGGTCGCCGCCGCGGTCGCCGCCTTCCGGCGGAGGGGGAGGCGGCGCGTCCCCAGCCATGATGGCGGGCAGGCAGGCGATGGTGGCGAGGAGGACGGGCAGGATGGGGCGCATGGGGTCTCCGATGCGGGTGATGCCCTCCTCTACCATGACTCGCCTCCGGGTGGTGATCCAGACAGGTCAGCGAATTGTCATCAGGCGCTGATGCATGTCGTCAGGTAGGCATTTTCGCGGATCACTGCCGGAAGACTCGTGTCAGGTCAGCTCCAACCTGGTTCCTGGCGCGACATCGGCACTGATGCCGGCCGGCAAGCGGTAGCGTACGGGAGCCCCGCGTGTCGATCGTTCGACGCAGAGTGGGCCATGCGGTGTCGGCACGGTGGCGCTGAACCCGACATCGAGGCGCGGATCGAGGCGCAGCCGGCTCATAGCCGGTCCGGTCACCTCGATGCCAAGGAGCCAGCGGGCGCAGAAGCCGACGGTGCCGCTGCCCCAGCCATGGCACAGGCTCTTGGGCCAGCCATGCAGGCCGAAACGGGCGACGCCGGCGACCTGCGGCTCGAAGCTCTCCCAGACGGTGGCCGAATCGTTCTCCTCGAGCATGGGACCGAACCAGCCGCAGAGAGCGGCCAGTGCGCCGGCCGCATCACCGCCGCCGGCCCGGGCCATGCTCGTGTAGTACCAGTAGTAGCTGGTGACGATCTCGGGCAGGGCCGGGTCGGCCAGCACGGCCGCGATCTCGGGTCCGCTCGTGGCGTCGGCCAGCCCAGCCCACCAGGCGCGGGCCGCGCTGTGCCGGCTCGCCCCGCTCGGGCCGAATCGCATATGCTGCTCGTAGCTCAGGCGCCGGTGCAGTCCGACGTCGAGTGGCATGCGCCATGGCGCCGATCGTGGCTCGCACAGGTTCAGCGTGTGGTGGAAGCCGCGGCCCGGAGCGCGGAAGCGGTCGCGCAGGATGGTCGCCAGGCGGTCCGCTGCGGCTGCGTAGGGAGCGTCGGCTTCTCCCAGCCAGCGTGCGCAGCAGGCTGCGTCGCGCAGGCATTCGAGCCAGGAGGCCTGCAAGCAGAACAGATCCTCCAGGCGGCCACCGATGGGCTGCGGGGTCCAGTCGAGGAAGCCGATGCCGAAGAACAGGTCGACGCCATCTCGCAGGCCCACCAGGCCATCGCCATCGACCTGACTACCCATCACCCAGGCGAGGAATGCCTTGGCCTTGGCCCATGCCGGGGCGGCATCGGCGACGCCATGACGCGCGATGTGCCGGCGCAGCATCGCCAGCGCGTCGAAGGAGTAATTCGGTATGGCATTGGCCCACTGCCCCACCGGTAGTCCATCAAGCATGGCCAGCGCCGGACGAGGCAGGTCGTATGCCCAGCCGACGGAGTCCTGGGTGATGCGCGCATCGCCATACCAGCCGATGCGATCGCGCTTGATCCCGTCCCAGTAGGCGTCCGGCCGGGTGCAGGCCAGGGCGGTGTAGAGCGAGGACTGCCAGATCCGCTGCAGCAGGGGATCGTCGCAGCGCAGGTCCCCGATGCGTTGCGGAGCCGCGAATCGCGCCTCGACCCGAGCCCGCAGAATCACTGGCGAGTGCAGATCGAGGATCCGGATGCGGACGAAGCGGAAGCCCCCGTCCTCGCAGCGAAGCCGGTGGCAGCCAGCCGTCGGATGCCAATGGCTCTTGCGCGGGCGCTGCTCCTTGCACGTCGATGGAAGCCCCCATTCACGCGCCTCCCATGGGCTCTCGCCGAAGGTCAGGGAGAGCGATGCTGCTTCGCTGCAATCCAGATCGAGTTCGAGCGTACCTTCGACCACCGTGCCGAAGTCGAGAACGAGGTCGATCTCATCCGCGCCGGCAGGATCCAGGCGGAGCGCTTCAGGTTCGCGATGCTGATCCAGCGTCCGAGCCCAGGCGTCGATCGCGGTTGATGCCGCCGGCGAATGCCAAGCGACAGCCCATGGATGCAACTGCAGGCCGAACCATCCGTCAGCCAGGGGTGTTGCCTGGCGGATGGCGGTCGGATCCGGACTGGCGGTGCGTGGGTCGAGGCATGGCATGCACCGATGGCATCGCATGCCGCGTTGAGGTCAATCGCAAGCGCAGCCTGGGCAGCGGTCCTGGCATCAGGGCATACCCTGGCGGTGCGGCCATGGGTGTCCGGTGCCAGCCACCGTCATGGAGGGTGTGGTCAGCGCAATTCGATCGCTGCCGGCCCCGGCTGTACTTCGCCGATGATGCACGCCGGAGCGTCGCCGTGGTTGCGCAGATCATCGACCAGGGCATCGGCGTCGACGGCATGCACGGCAAGCAGAAGCCCTCCGCTGCTCTGCGGATCGGTCGCGGCGAGTTCCCGCACCCGGTCGAGGCCGGTGGCGAGATGCAATCGACTGCCAGCGTAGGCGCGGTTGCCGGCGTCGCCGCGCGTCACGCAGTTGGCTGAGACCGCATCCGCGACCCCAGGCAGCAACGGCAGACGTGCGGTGTCGATGACCAGTCGCACCCGGCTGGCGCTGGCGATCTCGGCTCCGTGGCCGACCAATCCGAAGCCGGTGATGTCGCAGCCGGCATGGACCCGGTGGCGTTGCATGGCCTTGGCAGCTTCGCGGTTCGATCTGGTCAAGGTGTCGACCAGAGCCTGTCCGCCAGCTGGCGCCAGCAGACCCTTCTTCAACGCCGTGGAGAGCATGCCCGTGCCCAGCGCCTTGCTCAGCACCAGGAGATCGCCGGGCTCCGCCCCGGCGTTGGCCACGATGCGATGACCGGCAGGGATGCGTCCGGTGACAGCCAGCCCATAGGTCATCTCCGGGCTCTTGACCGAATGGCCGCCGACGATGGCGCAGCCGGACTCGGCGCAGGCCATCGCTCCGCCCTGCAGCACGGCGCGCAGGATCTCCGGGCCGAGCGCCTCGGGGTAATGCAGGATGTTGAGGGCGAACAACGGTTCGCCGCCCATGGCGTAGACGTCGGACAGGGCGTTGGTCGCCGCGATCCGACCATAGAGGAACGGATCATCGACGATGGGGGTGAAGAAGTCGGTGGTCGATACCAACTGGGTGCCGTCTTCCATCCGCCAGATGGCCGCGTCGTCGCACTGGTCGAAGCCGA
>JAIFKN010000296.1 GCA_020049615.1 bacterium
TCGATGTCGGCGCACAGGGTCTTGGCGTAGGCCACCGCCTCGGCCGCCTGCTTGATGATCTCGTCCTTGGCCTTGTCGAGCTTGAAGGTGCGGTGGATCGGGCTGGTGGCCAGGAAGACGTGGACGCGGCCGCGGTCGCCGGCCGGCTTCACCGCGGCGGCGGCCTTGTCGATGTCGCCCTTGAGGCTGCGCGCCAGGCCGCAGATGCGCGCCCGGGTCGACTGCTTGGCGATGGCCTGGACAGCGTTGAAGTCGTCGACGCTGGCGATGGGGAAGCCGGCTTCGATGACGTCGACGCCCAGGGCCTCCAGGGTCTTGGCGATCTCCAGCTTCTCCTCGAGGTTCATCGAGGCGCCGGGCGACTGTTCGCCGTCACGCAGGGTGGTGTCGAAGATGATGACGCGGTTGTTCATGGGAGGATCGCGGACAGCTGCCCGCGGCTTTCGTGATGCTTCAGGTTGTTCGAGGGTGCTGGCATGACCGCGCCAGCGCGGAGGGGTCCTGTACCGACGAGGTCAGAACCCGCGGGTAAGTCGAAGCGCCAGAAGAGCCAGTGGGGCGCGCATTGCGGCGAGCAGTATGCCGGACTGCATCCGGGATCAAGCCTCACTCCCAGGTCGCGCCGTCCTTGCCGTCCTTCACCGCGATGCCGGCCGCCTTGAGCTGGTCGCGGATCAGGTCGCTGGTGGCGAAGTCGCGGTTGGCGCGCGCCTTCTGCCGCAGTTCCAGGACCAGGCCCATGACCTTGGCCAGGCGCTCGTCGCCGGCGCCGCCCGCGTTCCCTGCCAGCACCTCGAGATCGCCGGGCTGGAACAGGCCGATGACGCGGCCGAGTCCGGCGCAGGCGTCGAGGATGGCCTCGCGTTCGGCGCCGCCGGCCTTGTTCGCCTCGCTCGCCAGGGTGAACAGCTGGGCGATGGCGGCGCCGGTATTGAAGTCGTCGTCGAGGGCGGCGCAGAACGCGGACCGGGCCTTGTCCGCCACCGGCGGCAGCGAGGTGGCGAGCAGCGCGGCGAGGCCGGCCGCGTCGGCGACCGCGGCCGGCGCGGCGGCGCGGGCGCCGAGCTGCTTGAGCAGGCGGGTCAGCGCCGTCTTCGCCGCGCCGATGGCGGCCGGGGCGAAATCGATCGGCCGGCGGTAGTGGCCCGAGAGCAGGAGGAAGCGGATGGTCGGCGCGCCGTAGGTGCCGATCAGGTGGTCGGCCATGAACTGGCGACGGAAGGCAGCGTCCTTCATGCGCGGATCGCTCTTGCCGACCTTCACGCCCTCGTACTGGACCAGGCCGTTGTGCATCCAGCAGCGGGCATATCCGTCGCCGTGCGCCTCGGCCTGGGCGATCTCGTTCTCGTGGTGCGGGAACTTGAGGGATGTCGAAATCGCGGCCGAGCAGCTCGCTGCTCATCACGCTGCATTCGATGTGCCAGCCCGGCCGGCCGTCACCCCACGGGCTCGGCCAGCTCGGCTCACCCGGCTTGGCCAGCTTCCACAGGGCGAAGTCCGCCGGGTGGTGCAGGTGGGCGTCGCGCTCGATGCGGGCCCCGGCCTCCATCTCGTCGAGGCGTCGGCCAGAGAGCTTGCCGTAGCCGGCCTGCTTCTGCACATCGTAGTAGACCCCGTCGGCGGCGGCGTAGGCGCGGCCGGCGGCGACCAGTTCGCCGACGTAGCGCACCATCTGGGCGACGTACTGCGTGCAGCGCGGCTGGTCGGTGATGGTGCGGACGTGCAGCTTGGCCAGCCAGCCGTTGTACTGCGCGATGATGCGTTCGGTGATCGCCTGCCAGGGCTCGCCGGTCTCGCGGCTGCGGTTGATGATCTTGTCGTCGATGTCGGTGATGTTGTTGACGAAGCGCACGCGATGTCCGCGCGCGGTCAGCCAGCGGGCGACCGCGTCGAAGATCGCCGGCCCCATCAGGTGGCCGATGTGGCAGTCGTCGTAGACCGTCGGGCCGCACACGTACATGCCGACCTCGCCCTGGCGCAGGGGCACGAACGGTTCGGTGCGGCGGGTCAGCGTGTTGTGGATGACGATCGGCATGGCGGGGCGGGTTGTAGGCGCGCGGCCGGCCGCTCAACGTGGAGGAGGCGGTACCAGGGGCCCCATCGCTCGCGATGGGGCGGGCGCCGAGCAGTGGTGGCGGCATAGAATCGGCGAAGCCGATGCCGCCACGATTCCGGAGGATTCCGACGGAATCGAACTGCGACAAAGCCCGGGGTAGGCCGTAGGCCGTAGGGGCGAAGCCCCTGAATGCTTAAAGCCCGTCCGGCACCGGCACGCTCAGGCGCACCGGCAGGACCAGGGGCGGCAGGGCGGCGCGGGCGACCAGCTCGGCAGTGACGCGACCCTGGGGCGGGATGCGGCACCACCCCAACCATGGACGCAGACCGGGGCCACCGCCGGTGCGGTTGGCCTCGCGGGTGTTCTCGACCGGCTGGCCATCCGGCGTGCTGAGCGAGAAGCGGACCCCGGCAGCGCCATGCAGGCCACGGATCAGCAGGCCCGGCCCCAGCTGGCCGCTGCCGACGCGGGTCGGAGCACTGAGGGCGGTCAGCTCCACGGCACGAGGACCGAGCAGCGCCTCGACCGGTTCATTGACCGCCATATCGGCGGTGCAGCGCCACTGGCGGATCCGGGGCAGGGTGACCAGTCCGGTGAGCTCGAGGCGGCGTGCGCCGCCTGCCGCCAGGCGCACGACCACCATCGGTTCGGAAGCCACTGGGTCGTCACCCTCGTCGAGCTGCACTCTGGGATCCTTCATCTCCAGGACCTGGGCCACGATCTCATGCATGCGTCCCTGGTCATCGCTGGCCCAGCTGGCCCAATGGAAAGCGGGCATGCCATAGCCGTCCTCGGGCAGCCGTGGTTCGAGCGCGGCGCGCAGCCGCAGGGCCAGCTCGCCAGGCGGGGCATCGGTCCGCTCGGCTTCGAGCAGCAGCGGCCCGCACACCGCGCTCGCCAGGCACTGGCGCTTGACCAGCCGGACCGCTCCGCTGGACAGCGCCGCGCCGGTCGGCATCGCCGGAGCCAGGCCGCTGGCATCGGCGATGGCCAGCACGCCATTCCAGAACCCGCCGCGCAGCGCCGGCAGGGCCACCGGAGTGGCGGTGTCGACGCCGACCTCGGGCAGCACCGGGTTGCCGCTGGCGGCGAGCAGGGCGAGCCATTGCGCCAGCGACCGCGTCCCGGCGTCCCAGGTCAGCGGCGCCGAGGCCTCAGGTGGGGCGGTGGCTGCAGCGCGCGCCGGCGGAGGCAGCGGCACGTTGAGTTGCAGGCTGCGCAATCCTTCCTGGGACCTGCCTTCGACCTCGAGCTGGACCGCGCCCTCGGGCGCCGCCCGCAAGTAGCGGTATACCACGGTACCGGTATCGACGGTGCGCGAACCGCCACCTCGGGTGCCCAGTTCCGTCTCCCCCTGGAGGAGCCGGACCTGCGCCCGCTGCAGCGAGGTGCCCGGTCCGCTGAGCGCCAGCAGCGGCCGGCGCTCGGGCAGGGTGTTGCCTTCCCAGGTGGTCACCGCCGGATCGACCAGCAGGACGGCCGCCAGCTCCTGCCCGCCGGCCGGGAATCGGATCGTCTCGCCGACCGTCATCGGGCAGCGGGCCGTCCAGCGTGCCAGAGCGGCGGTCTGCACCGGTAGAGATAGCCTGGCGCCGGGCGGCACGGGGGAGCTGCTGCGCCAGGTCGCGGCCGGCGCAGCCGATTCAGCAGGCTCCGTACCGGCGAGGGCGATGCCCGACGGAGCCAGCATCGCCTCTCCGCCACGGCCCCAGGCCAGGCGTCCGCGCCCGACCCGCGGCTCGGCGCGCAGCCACAGCCGCACCGTGCCGCCACCCTCGGCGCAGGCGAGCAGGCCGCCCTCGACCTGCATGCCCGGCGGCGGGCCTGGTGACAGGACGAGCGTGCCGTGGCCGATCGGCACGGCGATGCCCGGTGATTCGAGATGCTCGTCCGCCGGCTCGCCCTCATCCGGGCGCAGGCTGAAGGCTTGGCAGACGGCCGCGATGCCGTCCCACCACACCCCGTCGACGGCCGGCAGCTCGGCCTCGACCGCATCGTCGAGCCCCTCGGCCAGCCACACCCGGTTGCCGCTGACGGCCAGGCGCCCGAGCACGGTGGCGAGGCTGGCGCGGCCGGCCTCCCAGCGCAGCGGGGTGGCGGCGGTCGCCGCCGCAGACTCAACCGACAGGGCCAGCGCGGCGAGCAGCAGGAGACAGATCCCTCTCATGTCGGCGAACCCGACGACGGGCGGTCCTCCAACCGGCCGAACCAGCGGCGGGCCAGGCCGAGGAACAGCACGCTCCACACCCCGGTGATGCACAGCGACCAGCCGGCACCGATGATCCAGGCCTCGCGTGCGCTGCGGCCGAGCACCGGGGCGGCGGCACCGACCAGCAGCAGGCCGGCGAATACCAGGCTGGCGAGCAGGTTGATCGTCCCGCCGTAGCCGGCGACCAGCTTGTTGGGATCGTCCTCGCGGTAGTCGGCGAGGCGGGCGCCGATGCCCAGGGCGGAGGCGGCCAGACCGGTGGCCATGCAGGCGATGATGCCGATCTGGTAGAGGATGGCCGGCCAGGGCAGGCCGAGCATCAGGCCGGAGAGCAGGGCCAGGGCCGAGCTGACCGGCACGCCGACCAGGATGGCGAAGAGGAACTTGCCGGTGACGACGCGGTGGCGCGGCCAGGGCGCCAGGGCGAGCACCCACAGGCGGCGGCCCTCGAGCGACAGCAGTGGATAGACGAAGCGGCCGGTGAAGGTGGCCAGGGCCATGCCGATGGCGGTGAGGTTCAGCACCGAGACGGCCGGACGCCACCACTCGTCGAAGGCGAAGGCTTTGCCCAGGCGCGGCAGCATCAGCAGGTAGAAGCCAAGCAGGCCGAAGAAGGCGGTGAACTGCAGGACCTGCGCCGGATCGCGCCGGAACAGGCGAAGGTCCTTGGCCACCAGCAGGCCGAGCTCGCCGGGCAGGAACGGGATCGGGCGCCAGGCCTGGGTGGCGGAGCGCGCGCTGCCGTCCTCGGGCCGGCCGGAGAGGGCGTCGAGGTCGCGGCGGAAGCGGCGCGCCGCGACGAACTCGGCGACCACCGCCACGCCGCCGGCGTTGACCAGCAGCAGGGCGGTGAACCACGCCCATTCGCCCCAGCGGCTGGCCAGGGCGGCGGAGAAGGCCTGCTGCGTCCACCAGCTCGGCAGCAGGGGATGCTCGGCGAAGCGCAGGTTGCCGATGACCTCGGTCATGAAGGTGACCGGCTCGTTGTGGCGGTCGGCCGAGCCCAGGGCGGCGAACAGGGTGATCGCCAGGGCCAGGACGCAGAGCAGGATGATGCCGCGGATGCCGCGCCGCAGCAGCGGGATGAGCCGGGCGAGGAGTTGCGCGCCCAGCGCGCCGACCGCCATGCCGATGGCGACCAGCCCGATCAGCGTGGCGAGGACGGCCGGGGCGAACAGCCAGGGCTGCGCCGCCTCGCGCATCAGCGTCGCGATCAGCGGCAGGACCAGCACCAGTACGGCCCAACTCGCCCACAGCCCCCCTTCGATGGCGGCCCCCCAGAAGATGTCACGGTCGGCGATAGGCAGGGCGGCGTGGAACGACGAGGCCCGCGTCCGGTACAGCGTCGACCACACCAGCACCGTGTCGGAGATCATCACCAGCACGCCCATGGTGAGGAAAAACAGGGCGAGCAGCGATTCGAGCAGACGCGGCTTGAGCGCCAGGTACTGGTCCTGCGAGAGGAACACGAGCAGCGACCAGAACAGCCCGGCGAGCAGGATCCACACCCCGCCGACCACCGCCACGACGGTTGCGCCGCGCATGGGTTGCCGCAGCACCGCGGCGTCGATGAGGTTGGCCGAGGCGCGACGCATGCGCCAGGTGATGGCTCCGATGCCGGACATGGGCGGCAGGATAGGGCGGACGGCGGGAGGCGGAAGGATGCATCCTCGTCGCTTGGCAGGACGCCAGGGTCCGGCAACCTCCCGCCCGCCATGCCCCTGACCCCCGCCCAGTGCCAGCGCTACGCCCGCCACCTCACCCTGCCCGAGTTCGGGGTCGCGGCGCAGGAGAAGCTCCTGGCCTCATCCGTCCTGCTGATCGGCGCCGGCGGACTCGGCAGTCCGCTCGCGCTGTATCTGGCGGCGGCCGGCGTTGGGCGCATCGGGATCATGGACTTCGACGCGGTCGATGTGTCCAACCTCCAGCGGCAGGTCATCCACCGCACCCAGGATGTCGGCCTGCCCAAGGCGCGCTCGGCCCGGCGCGGCATCAACGACCTGAACCCCGAGGTCCTGGTCGACGTCTATGAGGAAGGCATCACCAGCGCCAACGCCCTGGAGATCGTCGCCAAGTACGACGTGGTGATCGATGGCACCGACAACTTCCCCACCCGCTACCTGGTCGGCGACGCCTGCGTGCTGCTGGGCAAGGTGAACATCTACGGTTCGATCTACCGCTTCGAGGGCCAGGCCACCGTGTTCGACGGGCGCAAGCTGGCCGACGGCTCGCGTGCCGGGCCGTGCTACCGCTGCCTCTACCCCGAGCCGCCCAGCCCCGGCGAGGTGCCGAGTTGCGCCGAAGGCGGCGTGCTCGGCGTCCTGCCCGGCATCATCGCCATGGTCCAGGCCACCGAGGCGATCAAGGTCCTCACCGGCATCGGTCGCCCGCTGACCGGCCGCCTGCTGCGCTACGACGCCATGCACATGCAGTTCCGCGAGTTGAAGATCCGCCGCGACAAGGCCTGCCCGGTCTGCGGCGACCACCCGACGATCGACAGGCTGATCGACTACGAGCAGTTCTGCGGCCTCAAGCGCGGCGAGCACGAGCAGGCCGTCGCGGTCGAGATGGGGCCGGCCGAGTACGAGTCCCTGCGCGAGCGCGGCGCCGACCACCTGCTGCTCGATGTGCGCGAAGGATTCGAACTCGGCATCTGCCAGATCGAAGGCAACCTCAACATCCCGCTCGGCCAGCTGTCCGCCCGCCTGGGCGAGCTCGACGCCTGGAAGGACCGCCTGATCGTCTGCCAATGCAAGACCGGGCGCCGTTCGATGCGGGCGCTCGACACCTTGCAGCGGCACGGTTTCCTCAAGGTGGCGAATCTGCAGGGCGGCATCCTCGCCTGGGGCGAGCACACCGGCGATCCGGCGATCGCCCCCTACTGATCCGAGGCGATGACCCGGCCCTCGGGCCAGATCACCCCGGACAGCCGCCGACCGGGCAGCCCGCCGCTGGTGTCGCAGAGGATGCGGCGCGGCGTCACCAGGACTTCGGGCAGCGGCAGGTGGCCGCTGACCAGCACCGTGCCCTCGGGCAGGTCGTCGGGCACCTCCAGCACATGCCCCTTGTCGTAGAGATGATCCGGTTCGTCTCGGAGATGCCGCCAACCATCGCGCAGCAGCTCAAGCTGGGCCGGCAGCGGCTCGTCCGGCCGCATCGCCGCGTGCACGGCGATCCAGCCCTCGCCTTCCAGGCACCAGGGCAGACGCGCCAGCCAGGCGATGAGGTCGGCGCCCATGGCGCGACGCAGCGACCGCGCGTCCTTGGCGTCGAAGCTGCCCAGCACCGCCTTGCCGCCGTGGCGCTCCAGCCACAGCTCGAACCAGCCGGGGTCGGGGTCCAGCCCGATGGTGGGCGCGCCGAGGCCGCGCAGCAGGGCGTACTCGTGGTTGCCCAGCAGGCAGCGGGCCCGCCCCGCATCGCAGAGGGCCCGGACCCGGCCGAGCACCCCGGCTGCGTCCGGACCCCGGTCGATCAGGTCGCCCATCAGCACGATCTCGCCCTCGGCCCGGGCCAGGACGGCATCCAGCCGCCGGGACCAGCCATGGACATCGCCGATGAAGGTCACGCTCATCGCCGGGCATGATGCCGGTCGATCCGGCACTCCGCCACTGCCGCGCCACCGTACACGACCTTGACGCGGCCGGGTCCGTCCTACCATCCCGCGCTCCACCTGCGCGGGTGGCGGAATTGGCAGACGCACTAGCTTGAGGTGCTAGCGAAGTAACATTCGTGGGGGTTCGAGTCCCCCCCCGCGCACCAGGAAGAACCCCGGCGAAAGCCGGGGTTCTTCGCTTTGGCGACGACGGCGATCCTCAAGCGAGCCAGTGATTTCTGACGTATCCGGTGTTTGGCCGGTGGATCGCAGGGCTTCCCAGCCAACCGCGACCGGATCCAATTGGTGATTCACCCGACGACACGGCGCAGGTGGTAGTCCTGCCCGGCGCGGGTGGCCAGGCTGAGTACGGGTTCGCTGCGTTGGTCGCCATCAAGGGCCCAGGCGGAACCGAGGGAGTGCGACAGGAGCAGAGGACCGCCGTGCAGACTGTGGACGGTCAACGCCTCGGCCCGCCCGTGGCGGAAACGGCCATCGAGGACGAAGCCGCCCTCGAGACGCACCCGCGAGAAGGACAGTTCGCGCCACCCCTTGGGCAGGCGGTCGGCGACGTGGATGACCTCCCCACGGCAGGAGACGAGCAGTTCGAGAATCGCGCTGATCGTGCCCATGGCGGCATCCATCTGCATGATCTCGTAATACAGGAAGTCAGCGCCCTTGCGGTGGTCCGGCCAGGCGAGGCAGCCGTCATCCCAGGCGAAGACGCCGGCCCCGTCAGCATTGTGCAGGGTGGCATGACCCTCGTTGGTGAAGGCCTCGCCGAGCAGGTGCAGCCAACTGCGCGCAGCATCGGGCAGGCCGCAGCGCGAGCACAGCATCGAGGCCCAGGGCAGGCACCAACCGGTCCAGTTGCCGGCGCCCAGGGTGTTCCAGCGGTTGAGGCTGCGGGCAACCACCTTCTGGTGCGCAGGCGCCATGGGGTCGATGGTGCAGAACGGATAGATCGACGCGAGATGGCTGTGATGGCGGTGGCTTTCCGGCAGATCCTTGCCCTCCCACAGGGCGATGCGCTTGGCCGGGGCGCCGATCCAGCCATAGGAACCGGTGTTGGCGTCGGCAAGGGTGTAGGGAGGGAGATGGGCGGCGACATCGGCCCAGCGCGGATCGGGGCTGTGCCCGAGTATGGGGGCGGCCGCGCGCAGGTCGCGCAGGGTCGCGTGCAGGGCGGCAAGCTGGAAGCTGGCGTCCCGCCCCCAGCACTGGCGCCGGTCGGAACCGCCGAACTCGGGACTCACGCTGATGGGTAGGCTGTAGCGTCGACTGCCGTCCGCGCCGGTGGTCGTCTCCAGCATGGCGAGGTAGCCGAGGAAGGCGCCTTCGAGCAGAGGCCAGGCGACCTCGCTGAGCAGGTCCTGGTCGCCGGTATGGCGATAGCCCTGAAAGGCCAGACGCGCCATCCAGGCGATGCAGGCCTGATCGATGCTGCCGGCCCAGAAGCTGCCCATCATCTGGCAGCGGTCATCGACGGCGTGCGGCAGCAGCATGGCCCCCGGGACGCCATAGAAGCGCTCGCCGAGGTCGCGGAAGCGCGGCAGCCAGGCACGCAGCATGTCCCACAGCGGGCGCATCTCCTCGGCCTGGCCGGTGGCCAGGGCGGCGCCGTAGACCATCTGCACGTTGATGTTGAAGTGGTAGTCGTTGCTCCACGGCGGGATCGTCGTGTCCTCCATCCACGGACCCTGCAAGGTGGCGGCTGGAGCGTGACGCCGGATCAGGCCGGCCTGGCGGTAGAGCCCGAGGTCGAAGGCCTCCTGCATGGCCGGATCAGGCAGGGTGACCCGGGCGGCCTCCGTCCAGTAGCGCGCCCAGAACGCCAGACGGGCGGCATCGGCAAGTCCGGCGTCGAAGGCACCCAGCCGGGAGCGCACCACCTGGGCGGCGTCGGTGCCAAGCGCGCTTGCGAGCCTGATGCCCGTAGACGTGCGCTTCCAGGCGATGGCGAGCGGCACGTCGGCGGGCAGGGTCTGCACGAAACCACCGCCGCAGCCGTCGGGATCCTCCCAGGCCTCAGGCGGGGCAATGGCGAGCGCGGCCATCGCCTGGTCGCGCACGAGATGGAAGGCGGCGTGGAGTCGGATGCGCAGGCTGGCGAGCAGATCGTCATCACCATCGATCCAGCACACCTCCTCCGTTACGGCCTGACGGATCCGTAGGCGGCGGGGCGCAGGATCATCCTCGTGCCGGGCTATGGACACGAACACCTCGGCCGAGGCGGGATCGAGGGTGGCCGAGATGGGACGCAGCCCCGGAGTGAAGGTGATCTCCAGACGTCCACCACCCATCTGCTGGGGGAACGCAGCCCCCGCCGCCCGCTTGGGAAAGAGGGCGGCGAGGGTCTGGTCATCCTCAGCCTCAAGGGCGCGACGGACGGCGGCAAAGGTGGTGCCAACTGGGATATCGTGCCCGTTGCGATGATCCCAGAAGCCCGCCCGGGCCACGGTCAGCAGGAGCGACGAGTCGCCCCAGATCAGCAGGCCCTGGACCCCATTGCCTAGGGGCACCCCGGTATGCGGGCGCGACAAAGGGAAAAACCAGGATCTCAGGTGTGGCTGCGTCGGCATGGGAAGGTCATATCGTGACGGCCTCGCCACTGAACTGCCCTGTGGTGGTTCAACCACGCACGTCGACCTCGACAGACGCACCTGCCGCCACCTCGACCTGCCGGACGCCCCACAGGGCATCGAAGGGCAGGGCGCGCCGGGCGGCGGCGGCATCCTCGGCCAGGACCGTCACCGTGGCGTCGAAGCGGGTGCGGTTCGCCAGGCGCAGGCGTCCACCGACGAGTTCGGCATCGACATGATCGCAGGCCCACACCCGGCCGAGATCCGTGCGCACATAGACGCCCGGCACCTCGACGATGGTGAGCAGGAGCGAGGACTCGCACCAGCACGAGCCGATGAAGATGTCGCCGACATCGCGCATCCAGCAGGCCTCCCAGTCGCAGGTGTTGACGCGTTCGTTCATCCAGCCCGGCCGCATGCCGCCGACCGGCTCATCCGCCAGCGAGACGAACTGCGGCAGGGCGCGAGCGATGTCGCGCAGGAGATCCATGTGCCGGGTCTCGCCGGTGGCGCGGAACAGGCGCAGCAGGCCGTCGCCGGACAGGGTGCAGATGCCGGGAGCGCTGTGCCGGTTCTGGCTGTTGGCGAAGACCGTGCCGACCGTGCGCGCGCCGATCTGCCCCATCGGACTGGCCGGCGGCATCGGGTGGTCGCGGGTCATCACCCACGAGCAGGCCTGGTCGGCGGCCTGCGAGCCCCAGGCAGCCCAGCGGACGTCGCCGGTGAGGGCGTGCAGGGTCGCGCAGGTCTCGACCAGCGAGAACGCCGACTCGCTGTCCGGCACCTGCAGCGCGTCGCCGGGTCCGCCGTTGGTGTAGCCCTGCGTGAGTTCGCGCCGCGCGAAGCGCTCGCCCATGGCCAGCGCCGGGGCCAGCCAGGAACGCTCGCCGAGCACCTCGCCGGCCAGGGCGAGGGCGGCCGGCACCAGCGCGCCGCTCGAGGAGTCACCGAGGAGGATGACCCCGGTCTTGGCATCGATCCACTGGCCGAGCGCCCCGTGCCGCCGCCACACCTGCAGCAGCGCCTCGGCTTCGCGGCGCAGCGAGGCCTCCCAGGCCGGCGGCACGCGCCAGGCGGGATCGTGGCGGCGCAGCACCGCGATGTGCTTGGCGATCGAGAACAGCGCATCGCCCTGCCGGCGGATCAGCGTCCAGTCGCGCCTGAAGTCAGGAGCCGGTTTGCTGCCGTCCCACTGGTCGATCCACAGGCCGCAGGCCATGTGGCTGGCAGGGACCAGGAAGCGGTCGAGGGCGCGCATCACGCGCTGCCGCGCCTCGACGTCGCCAGCACGCAGCAGCGGCATGGTATTGAGAAACCCGCCGCACCAGCCGAGCTGGAAGCGCCCGGGCCGGCCCTCGGTGTCGACGCTGGTCTCGAAGCGCTCGGTGGCCGGGTTCCAGTTCTCACGCAGGTGCTTCCCGCCCACCACCGCGAAGGCGGCCGAGAAGGGCAGGCGCTGCGGAGGCACGGTCGCTCCGGCGAGATCGCGGCGGACCTCGGCGAAGCGGGTGAACAGTGCGGGGACGTCGGCGCAGGCGAAGACGAACAGGCGCGCGCGGATGGTCGCGCGGTGTCCGTGGTTCCACTGGTGTCCGGAGTCGAAACGGTCGAGCTTGGGGTCGGTGCTGTTGCGCTGGTGTTCGCGGACGCCGGGTGCGAGCAGGCGGATCACCGCGCTGCCGCGGTCGGCGGACTCCTCGAGGGCCACCGCGGTCTCGCCGACCTCGCTGTGCGAGCCGAACAGCAGCAGCAGGCCAGTGCCGCTGGCCGGATCGTGCAGTCCGAGGCAGGGCGTCGTCATCTCGCCGGCGCGCAAGGAGAACCGCGACGCCGCTGCATCCGAACGGAGATGGGCGATCGAACGGGAGGCGAGGGGCGGGCCGTCCTGGCGCAGTTCGGACTCGGCGACCATCGGCGGATAAGCGAGGCCATCGCGCACATCGAAACGGTTGCCTGCATAGACCGAGCCCGGCGCCAGCACGTAGACGTCCCGGCTCCACCGGCCCAACTCCAGGGCCAATCCGGCGGCGACGCCTCTGGCGCCATAGCCGGCGCAGTGCTGGATGGTCAGGGTGAGATCGATCGCGTCGGCCCGGCCGGCGACCGCATCCATCTGCAGGCGGTAGTTCCAGGCGTTCTCGACCAGTTCGATCCGTCCCGCGCCACCGCTGGACAGATCGACGCCAGCCACCGACTCTGCGTCCGGCATGCCGGCGCGGTAGTGGGCGAACCTGACCAGCAGGCGCGGAGTGAAGGCGGCGAGATTGGCGAGGACGGTATGCATGTGTCAGGCTCTCGGTCACGGCGCGCCGCAGCGGGACCGATGTCCGATCCGCACGTGGCCGTCATCTGGATCAGCTAGGCTGGGAACGGATCCGGAGCGGGATATAGGATTCCGCGCAACCGAACACAATAATCGCGCAGCAGATCACCGCCGATCGAGGATACACCGACCAGTGCTGTCATGATCCTCCTCGTCGTACGTTCAAGCCCATGAACCAAACCTGGACCACACCCATGCACCACCGCACCGCACTCGTACCTGCCCTCCACTCCCTGGTTGCCGGTCTCCTGCTGTCCGCCGCCGGCGCCGCCGAAAGCTGGTATGTGGCTTCCACCGGCGACGACGCGAATCCCGGGAGCGAAAGCAAGCCGTTCAAAAGCATCCAGAAGGCGGCTGATGTCGCCAAGCCAGGCGACACCGTGCTGGTAAGGTCCGGCACCTACCGCGAGACGGTGCGCCCCAAGTCCTCGGGAGAGGCCGGGAAGCCGATCATCTACAAGCCCTATCAGGGCGAGCAGGTGATGATCAGCGGCACCGAGCCGATCACCGGCTGGAAGCCTTCCACCGGGAAGATCCATACCGCGCCGATGCCGGCCGGATTCTACGCCTCGCAGATCAGCTACGCCGACCAAGTGTTCGTCGATGGCGAGATGATGCTGCTCGCCCGCTGGCCGAACAGCTCATTCGACCTGAGCGCCCCGGCCAAATCGTCGTTCACCGCCTTCGTCAGCAAGACCCGCGACAAGGCGACGAACTGGACCTCCGGAGTCATGGAGGATGCCAAGCTCGCGCCCGCCACCGACGGCTACTACGTCGGCGCCAAGATCTTCATGCAGCCCAATTTCGAGGCCTGGAGCTGGACCTTCAGCGGCGAGGTGACCGGGCAGCAGGGCGGCCGGCTGACCTTCCGCTCGCGCAGCGAGAGCGGCAAGGACTTCCAGCAGGAAGTCTACGCCGTCGGCTCGAGATACTACCTCTTCGACAAGAAGGAGTTGCTCGACGCGCCTGGCGAGTGGTGGCACGACCGCGCCAACGGCGCCCTCCACCTATGGACACCAGACGGCAGCGACCCGTCCACCCGCACGGTCGAGGCGCGCAAGCGCGACTGGGCCTTCGTCCTCGACGGCCTGAGCCACATCACCATCCAGGGTTTCAAGCTGTTCGCCTGCACCATCACCACCGACCTCGCGGCCGGCAACGGCGTGCCCTACAAAGCCGATGGCTCCGTGGCCTACAATTGGCGCTCGAGCGACAGCCTGCCGACCTCGCACCATATCGTCCTCGACGGACTCGACGCCAAATACGTCAGCCACTACACCGATGTGTCCGGCCACTTCTTCTACCAGTGGGGACTCAACACCGGCATCACCATCGCCGGTCTGCACCAGACCATCCAGAACTGCACGGTGCGCTACAGCGCGGGTAACGGCATCGCCAGCTACGGGCGTGAGAACAAGGTGCTCAACAACCTGATCGAGGACGTCAGCTACGGCGGCGTCGACGGCGCGGGCATCAGCACCTTGGGCGGATCCGGCACCTTCGACAGCGAGATCGCCTACAACACCATCCGCCGCACCGGGAGATCAGGCATCATCCTGCGCCAGTTCCAGAACTCGGATGCAACCAAGCCAGTGGCGCGGGTGCACCACAATGACGTGTCGCACTTCATGCTCCAGGACCATGACGGCGGAGCCGTCTACACCTTCGGCCAGGACGCCAAGTTCGCGCGCATCGACCACAACTGGTTCCACGACGCGCACGGCTTCACCGTGTCCGGCATCTACCCCGACTTCGCCAAGAACTGGATCTTCGACCACAATGTGATCTGGGGTGTCGAGTGGGCCATCCACCTCGAGGGCGCCCACGAGTCGGGCGTGGTCAATACGATCTGCTACAACAACACCCTGCTCTGCTCGGACATCGCCTCCTCGGCCGCGGTCGGCATCGGCAACGGGCAGGCGCCCGGTTCGGTGTTCCGCAACAACATCGTGAACCGCGAGTGGACGAGCAAGGCCACCAACGGCGGCAAGAACGACTTCCGCGACAACCTGGTGTGGGATGGCAAACCCGGCTCGACCAACGACCCCAAGCTGACCGGAGCAGTCAAGCTCGACTTCACCCTCGCCGCCGGATCGCCGGCACGCAGGGCCGGCAAGCCCCTGGGCACCGTGTCCACCGAGCAGCCCGGCAATCCGGCGATCCCGGTGACCGTGCCGCACGATGTGAATCCCGACGGCTCGATCGACCTCGGCGCCTACGCCAGCGGACTACCGGCCTGGAAGGCGGGCAGCAGCCTGCAGGGCGAAGGAATCAAGCCGCCGGTGGCTCCGACCGGCCTGGCCGCTGCCGCCGCCTCGGCGACCCAGGTCAACCTCTCGTGGAGCGATAATTCCAGCAGCGAGAGCGGCTTCGCCATCGAGCGCAGCGAGTCCGGCGGACCGTTCGCCCAGGTCGCCCTCGCGGCGGCGAATACCGTCGACTACTACGACATGGGCCTCAAGCGGAGCACCGCCTACGCCTACCGCGTCAGCGCGATCAACAGCGCTGGCGCCTCGCCAGCGACCGGGACGGTGGCCGTCACCACCCCGGCGCAGACGGCCAGCGATGCGCGCATCGCCCGGGTCGCCGCCGCCCCACCGGTGGACGGATCGGTCGGCCCGGCCTGGGCGGCGATCGCTACCCTGCCCATCGCCCGCATCAACGATGCGACGCTGACCGGCGACGCCGACCTCTCCGGTTCGTGGAGGGCCGCCTGGAACGACACCGCCCTCTACGTCATGGTCGAGGTCGTGGACAACGCCCTCTTCGGCGACGCGGCCAAACCGTGGTGGGAGGCTGATGCTGTCGAGATCTATGTCGATGCCGACAACTCGAAGCGCAAGACCTACGACGGCCTTGATGATTTCCAGTTCGGCTTCGCGTGGGGAGCCGACAAGCCGGCCCTCGGCGGCAACTCGGCGAAACGCAGCGATGGCATCGTCTTCACCCGTACGAAGACCGGCACAGGCTACCGCTTCGTCGGCGTCTTACCGTGGGCGACCATCACCTCCACCGGCAAGGCCCCGGCCGCCGGGTCGCTGATCGGCTTCGATGTCCACCTCGCCGACAACGACGGCTCGGGCGGCAAGGGCAAGCGGGCCTGGTTCGCCGAGAAGAACGATGCCTGGTTCGATCCGCGTCTGATGGGCACCGTCGAATTGACCGCTCCCTGAGCACCGTGGCCGGTCGTCCGTGGACCAGGACGGGGCCACGTCATGCCTGCACCCCACCCGCGTTGCATGATGCGCACGCGTGTCACAAGGATCCACATGCACTCCCGCCGCGGCTTCCGCCAGATCCACCTCGACTTCCACACCTCCGAGCTCATACCCGAAGTCGGCAAGGGCTTCGACAGGCGGGAGTGGCAGCAGGCGCTGCGCGAGGCTCATGTGGACTTGATCACCTGCTTCGCCAAGTGCCATCACGGCTGGTTCTACCATCCGACGACCACTGGCCGGATGCATCCGACGCTGACCTTCGACCTGCTGCGTGCCCAGATGGACGCAAGCAAGGAGATCAACGTGCGGGTGCCGATCTACTTCACCGGAGGCATCGACAACGTGGCGGCGGCAGAGCATCCCGAGTGGCGCGAGATCGACCACGAGGGCCGCCTGATGGGTTGGGCCAAGAAACCTACCGACGCCGGATTCCACAAGGTCTGCCTGCACTCGCCCTATCTCGACCTGCTGTGCGATCAGATCGCCGAGAGCGTCCGCCTGTTCCCCGATAACGACGGCGTATTCATCGACATCATCTATCCGACCGGCTGCTCGTGCACTTGGTGCATGAAGGTGATGAAGACCGAGGGCCTCGATCCGCTGAAGGAGTCCGACCGCATGCGCTGCGGCATGCTCGGCGTCGAGAAGTACCTCGAGAAGACCACCGCCGCCGCAAAGAGCCACCGCGCCGACAATCCGATCTTCCACAACAGCTCGGTGGTGCGCCGCGGTTGGCGCAAGTACCTGCGCCACTTCAGCCACGTCGAGCTGGAGAGCCTGCCCACTGGCGGCTGGGGCTACGACCACTTCCCGCTGGCGGCCAAGTACTATTCGCAGCTGTCGCACGACTACATCGGCATGACCGGGAAGTTCCATACCACCTGGGGCGAGTTCGGCGGCTTCAAGCATCCCAACGCCCTGCGCTACGAGTGCGCGGCCATGATCGCGATGGGCGCCAAGTGTTCGATCGGCGACCAGTGCCATCCCTCAGCGCGGCTCGAGCCCAGCACCTACCGCATCATCGGCCAAGCCTACGCCGAGGTCGAGGCGAAGCAGCCGTGGGTCGAAGGTGCGAAACAGGTCTCGGACATCGGCGTGCTGAGCGTCGTCGCCCTCAATCCCGAGACCGGCGGCGAGCACGATGCCGACACCGGTGTGGTGCGCCTGCTCGGCGAGGGCCAGTTCCTCTACGACATCCTCGACGCCGAGATGCCCTTCGATGGCTACAAGCTGCTCGTCCTGCCCGACGCAGTCACCGTCACCCCGGTGCTGAAGGCCAACCTCGACGCCTACCTGGCGAAGGGAGGCCGCCTGCTGCTGAGCGCGCGCAGCGGCTGCGATGCCGACGGCAAGATGTTATTCGACATCGGCGGCACGATCAAGGGCCGTTCGCCGTTCCAGCCCGACTACCTGCGTCCGGCGCCGTCGGTCGCGGCCTCGTTCCTCGATGCGCCGACCGTCATGTACCAGGCCTCCTGGCGCCTGCGTGTCACCGACGGCGAGTCGCTGGGCGACGTCTACGACCCGCACTTCAACCGCGACTACACCCACTTCAGCAGCCACCAGCATACGCCCAACCGCACCGTGCCCTCGGGCTTCGCCGGCGGCGTGCGCAAGGGCGCAATCATCTACCTCGCCCACCCGGTGTTCGCGCTCTACCGCGGCACCGGCTCGGTCGCGCTGCGCGAGCACCTGACCAAGGTGGTGCGCTTGGCGATGGGCGCGGCGCCGACCGCCAGTGCGGACGTGCCCAGCACCGCCCGCATCACCCTCACCGAGCAGGCGGCCCAGCGGCGCAATGTACTGCACCTGCTCTACGCGCCCACCACCCTACGCGGCGGGCCGATGTTCATGTCCGGCGGCAACCTCGCGGTTGAGACCAAAGCGATCGAGGTGATCGAGGACCTCGTGCCGCTGCACGCCGTCGAGGCACGCGTGCGTCCGTCGCGCGCGATCGCCCGGGTGACCCTCGAACCGCAGGGCGCCGAGTTGCCCTTCCGGCGCGAGGGCGAGACGATCACAGTCACCGTGCCGCAGGTGGTCTGCCACCAGTTGGTCGTCCTGCACTGGGCCTGAGGGCACGGCACGTTCGCGCACCCATCCTACCAGACCGCCGTCTTACCAGTCGAGTTCCGCCAGCACCGGCAGATGGTCGCTGAGGGCGACGCCGGTGGCCAGATCGGCGGCGTAGGGTGGCCGGTCGAGGAGCGTGCAGGCGCTGACGCGCACCGGCGCGAAGGCCCACACCTCGTCGATGCTGACCACGGCGCCGATCGTCGGAGCGGTGGGCGGACGCCCGATCAGCGTCATCGCCGCCGAACCGCCCAACGCATCCAGCGCCTGGCGCGCGGGGTTGCCGGCCGGGCTGTTGCAGTCGCCGCACACAATCACCCGCATGCCCGCCGCCCGCTGCGCCTCCACCGCGGTGCGCAGATGGCCGATCTCGGCGAGGCGGGTGGCGGTACGGTCCACGCCGCCCCAGTCGGCGCAGAGATGCAGGGTGTGGACGATCAGGGAGCCCTCGGGGTGGTGCACCTCGCACCAGCCCCAATGCCGCTGGAACAGCACCTGGTCCAGAGGGCCGAGAGCTGGAATGGCGTCGACTGCCGCGGAGATGGGATGGCGGGAGAGGATCGCACCGGGGAACCCGCCGCGCCAGGTCGCGTTGCCGCCCCACCGCGCCGGGAACCAGGCGAGGGCGAAGCCGAGCTCCGTGGCCAGGGCTTCCAGGGCCGCACGTTCCGGAGCTTCCTGGATGGCGATGATCTCGGCGCCGCTGGCGCGCAGAGCCGACGCCACGGCGCCCGGAAGCCAGGGCCGGGCCGGGCCGGGATGGCGCTCGGGGTCCTCGCCGGCGGCGAAGCCGCGCATGGCCAACAGGTTCCAGGTCAGCAGGCGGCAGCGGGACATGACGTCCGTCAACCCAGCGCCGCGTGCAGGCGCGCGGCGATCATGCCCATGCCGGCCTCGTTGGGATGCAGGCCGTCGGCGCACCACCAGTGGTCATGCGGGAGGACGGTCGAGCCGTCGATGACCTCGGCCCCCGCCGCCCGGGCCGCCGCCGCGATGGCGGCCCTGACCGCCTCGAGGCGGCAACCGTTGCGCTCCTCGTCGGCGAACTGGCACCACAGGGGCGTGAGCACCGCCAGCCGGGCGTCCCCGATGCGGCGGCGCAGGCGCTCCAGCCCGTCCGCCGCCCGCCCGCCGATCCGCGCCGGCAGATCTGAGCCGGCCACCTCGGTGCGGCTCCAGTCGTTGATGCCGTAGGCGACCAGCACGAGATCGGGCGCGATCTCGGGCGCGGCCTCCAGGAACTCGGGGTGCCAGACATGGCCGGCGACCCCCTGGTTGAGCAGTTCCAGGTCGCGCAGCCGCGCCAGCTGCGCCGCCCAGGTGGCGGCAGGCGAGGCTGCTTTGTGGCCCTGGGTGATCGAATCCCCCAGGCACAGCAGCCGCTGCGGGAACGGGGCCACGGTCTCGCAGGTCGCGCCGGGATTCACCACCAGGTCCTCGATGGCGACCTCCAGGCCGAGCGGCAGATGGATCCGCAGCGTGCGCCAGGCCGGGACGCCGCGGTCCTGGCACTCGAAGACGCGGCGCTCCAGTATTCCTGGCGCCACCTCGTCGCGCCAGCTCTGCCGCCAGCGGCCATCGACCTCGACATCGAGGCCGAGGCCCGGCCGGGTGTCGCCCCAGAGGCGCAGGCGCAGATCGACGAAGGTGGCGTCGGTGCGGAGACGCAGTTCGATGCCGCTGCAGCCGCGGGCGCAGCGCGGCCACACCGGGTCGACCTGCAGCAGGGCCTCCTGCGCGGTGGTATGACGTCGCGGCACGGGCGCGGTGCCGAGGCGCTCGCAGCGCACCGCGCCATGCAGGAAGGGCGTCGCATCCATGCCCGGATGCTCCGTGTCAGCGTGCGTTCGCAACCAGGCCGCGGGCGGGTCTGGCCGCTGCAGTGGAGCGGTTAGCCTCACCAGCATGCAGACCGCATGCAACCCGATCCTGCCCGGCTTCCATCCCGATCCGTCGCTGTGCCGGGTCGGCGACGACTTCTACCTCGCCACCTCGACCTTCGAGTGGTGGCCCGGAGTGCGCCTGCACCACAGTCTGGATCTGGTCCACTGGCGGCCGCTGCCCGGTCCGCTCACCAGGCGCAGCCAGCTCGACCTGGCGGGCGTGCCCGATTCCGGCGGCATCTGGGCCCCCTGCCTGAGCCATGCCCACGGCCGCTTCTGGCTCGTCTACACGCCGGTCCAGCATCTCGGCGGAGCCTTCAAGGACACGCCGAACCTGGTCGTCTCGGCCGAGCGCATCGACGGTCAGTGGAGCGAGCCGTGCTTCCTCAACGCTTCGGGTTTCGACCCGTCCCTCTTCCACGATGACGATGGCCGCAGCTGGGTAGTCAACATGCGCTGGGACCACCGGCCGGGACGCAACCGATTCAACGGGATCATGCTGCAGGAGTTCGATCGCGCCGCCGGGAAGCTGGTCGGCGAACCGGTGCGCATCACCGCTGGGACCGCGCTGGGCTGCACCGAAGGACCGCATCTGTACAAACGGCATGGCTGGTACTGGCTCGTCCTGGCCGAGGGCGGCACGGGGCCGGGCCACGCCGTCACGGTGGGACGGGCGCGAACGATCAGCGGCCCCTACGAGTTCGACCCGGACGGGCCGTTGCTCACCTCCCGCGACGATCCGTCCCTGCCGCTGCAGAAGGCGGGACACGCGTCCTTCGTCGACACGCCGCGCGGCGACTGGTACCTGGCCCACCTCGTCGGCCGTCCCGACCGGCCATTCGGCCGCTGCCGGCTCGGCCGCGAGACCGCCCTCCAGCGCCTGGCCTGGCCGGCCGGCGGCTGGCCGCGGCTGGTCGACGGCGGACACCACCCGGCCCTGCAGGTTGCGGTGGATCTACCCGCCCGGCCCTGGCCGGAACGGGAAGCCGGGACCAGCCACGCCGACCTGGTCAGCCTGCGCGACCCGATCGATCCCAGCTGGTGCCGGATGGACGACGGGGTGATCCTGACCGGGCGGGCCTCGCCGGCCAACCGCTTCCGCCAGTCGCGGCTGGCCCGCCGCATGACCACCCACGACCTGTCGGCCGAAACCACGCTCGACTTCATGCCCAGGGACTTCCAGGCCTTGGCCGGACTCTCGGCGTTCTACGACTGCGACCTGTGGTGGATGGCGGCCGTGACCCATGATGAGGCCCTCGGCCGCATCGTCCGCCTGTCCTGGTGCGACGATGGCCGGTACGGGGAAGGCGCGCACGGCAGCCTGCCCGCCACCGGCGAGGTCCGTCTCCGCTTCACCATCTGGCGCGACATCCTGCGTTTCACCTGGGCACTGGGCGACGGTCCGTGGCAGCTCCTCGGCGAACCGCTCGACGCCAACCGCCTGAGCGACGAGACCAGCGGCACGGGCATGAACTTCACCGGCAGCTTCGCCTCGATCTCGGCCCACGACCTGTCCGGCCGCGGCACCTCGGCCCGCTTCAGCCGTTTCGACCTCCGCCCGCTGACCGCCGCGCCCTGACGAAGTCAGCGGGCCGGGGGGAGGAGCACCCCGTGCTCGTTGCGGCGCAAGTTGACCTCGATGGAGACATCACGGACGGTGCCGAGGAAGGTCATGGTCTCGCCGATCTCCTCGCCCGCAGGGGTGACGAAGCCCGGCACCGAGTAGGAGACGGTCAGGCCGGCATCATTGTGGACGGTCATCGTGGACTGCGTCCGCGTGGCGTACTCGTAGCGCACCGTCAGCAGCGACAGCCGTTCCTTGTCCTTCACCAGCAAGATGGACTGCTGCAGAGTCCATACCCCGTTGATGCGGTCGAGATACATCTCGCAGTGGAAGGGATGCCCATCGGCGATGAACATGCCCTTGTATGCCACGATCCGGTGTTCCGGGATGTCGCGCACCACCTGCTTGGCGAAGCCGGGCAGCTCGAACTCCTCCCCTGGCAGCAGGGCGAGGCAGGCGCAGAGGAGCAGAATGCGGATCATGCACACCTTGTGTCTGGGCTTCCCGCCCGGCAAGCACGGCTCCGCCCAGGCCTGCACGCGGCACGGCGGCGCGGCGTCTGGAAAACCGAGCGGGCCGGCTAGCATCCGGCCATGCCGCAGCCCCCTCTCGCCGTGAACCTGACCGATTGGCAGAAGATCGAAGCGCTCAAGCGCGCCCGCGAACGCTACCAGGAGGACCTCACCAAGGTCGAGAGCGAACTGACCGACATCCTCACCGCCTGCGCCGAGGCCGACTTCATCGCCCAGTACCTCGGCGACCAGCCCGAGGTGAAGGAGATGCGGGCGAAGAAGCCCGAGGCCGAGGGCAAGGAGAAGCGGCGCCAGTACCTGATCGCGCTGATCGAACGCCTCGACGCGGTCATCCCCAAGCAGGCCGACATCAAGGCCCCGGTGCCGGGCTCGGGCGGCAAGGCGCCGGCCGGACTCAAGCGGTTCTGATGCAGATCCGCTACCGGCAGGCCCGCCTCGCCGATGTGCCGGCGATGGCCGCGATCATCGCCGAGTTCGCCGAGAAGCAGCTGATGCTGGCGCGGCCGACCTCGGAGCTCTACGAGAACGTGCGCGACTTCATCGTCGCCGAGGCCGAGCCTGGCGGGGTCTGCGGCTGCACCGCCCTGCATATCGACACCGAGCGCATCGCCGAGGTCAAGGCCCTGGCGGTCGCGGCCTCGGTCCATGGGCGCGGCATCGGCCGGGGCCTGGTCGAGGCGGCGATGGCGGCGGCCCGCGACTTCGGCCTGGAACGCGTCTTCTGCCTGACCTACCAGGTCGACTTCTTCACCAAGCTCGGCTTCATCCGGGTCGACCGCGCCCGTCTGCCCGACAAGGTGTGGGGCGAGTGCGTGCGCTGCCACCGCTTCCTCGACTGCGACGAGGTCGCCATGTGGCGTCCGGTCGGCCCGCAGCCTGGATCTTGATCCGCTGGGCGGGCCGTTATTGTTCCCGCCCTCCTAACGACAGAGGTTTACATGCCCCGCGAATGTGTCTTCACTGAACGCCGTGCCCGTGGCGGCTGGACCAAGGCCCAGAAGGGCGCCCGCCGTGACGGCGGCGTCGGCAACAAGATCAAGGGCCGCACCAAGCGGCTGGTGAAGCCGAACCTGAAGAAGCTGCGCATCATGCTCGACGGCAAGGTGCAGAGCGTCTACGTCTCGACCAAGGCCATGCGCCAGGGTCTGGTGGTGAAGCCGATGAAGGTCAAGGCCGCCCCCGCGGCCAACTGACCTGTCCCACCCGCGCCGTGCGCGGGTTGCTGGCGCTGTGGCGGAGAGGCTACGCAGCGGATTGCAAATCCGTGTACTCCAGTTCGAATCTGGACAGCGCCTCCAA
>JAIFKN010000017.1 GCA_020049615.1 bacterium
GATCAGTTCGATGATCGATGAACGGGCGGCCACGAACTGCGATTGCGCCACGCCAAGGTCGCGCTTGGCGTAGGCCAGACGGTCGGCCCAGCCGTCCGGATCGATGGCCATCAGCAGGGCCTTGTCCTGGGCCAGCAGCCGGCGCATGCGGTCGAGGAACACCGCTTCGACGTCGCTGATGTGGACCAGCACCTGGCGCGCCGTCCATCCGCCCTTGCGGTAGCGCGCTGCCAGCATGCGCTCATTGGCGTCATAGAGCGGCACCGTGCGGTCGCGCAGTTCTCGCAGGGTGCGGACGATGGACGCGGGGATGGTGGGCTTGGCCATGCGGCCGGTATGGCGCGGCGCGGCGGATATCAACCCGGGACGCGATTGTGCCAACGCAGCACCCCACGGCCGACATCGTAGCGGTCGAGGCAGGTGAGCCCGTAGGGGTCCCAGGCCAGGTCGAGGGCGCGCGGGATGGGCAGGCCGATCCATGCCGCGAGGATCGCGCGCAGGCTGCCGGCATGGGCCAGGATCAAGGTCGGCCGGTCATCGAGCGCGACCACCGCCGCGGCGATGGCGCGGGCGGCGCTGGCCTTGAACGACTCGCCACCGGGCGGGACGGCGGTGACCGGGTCGGCGTAGATGAAGGCGGCATCCCGGTTGTCGCTCCACGGCAGTCCTTCCCACTGGCCGAAGCTCTGCTCGCGGAAGGCGCGCAACTGGTCGTGCGGCAGTCCGAGATCGGCGGCGGGGACGGATGCCCGTGCCAGATCGCTGCTCAGCACCCTGGCCACGCCAAGACCCTGCAGATGCGCCTTCACCGCCGGCCAACGCCGCACCGCTTCCTCGCTGGGCGGATCGTCGCGCCAGCCGATCGGCGCCCCGCCGACCGACAGCGGGCCATGGCGCATGAGCCAGAGCGGACTCATGCCGCACCCCACAGCAGGACCACAAGCACAGCCCCCTCCGCAAGCTGGTTGCCGGCCCCGAGCAGGTCACCGCTCTGGCCACCGAGGCGATGCCACAGATACGCGCCCCACAGCGCAGCCGCGACGACGGCCGCGCAACCGCCCCAGGCGGCGCGCTGGAGGCCGAGGTCATAGGCCAAGACGGTGGCGCCGAGCGCCAGGGCAGTGCCCAGCCATGGCACCCAGCGCGGGATCTGCGCTGTGATCTCCTTGGCCAGACCCTCGCCCAAGGCGGGCAGCCGGGTAAGCGGCGCCGCCGTCCAGCGACCCCACGCCATCGCCAGCATCATCCCCGGCACCGCTGCCGCCCCGAGCGCGACCAGGCAGGCGACCCGCAGGGTCAGCACGACCCACAGCGCCATCGCGCCGTAGGCGCCGATGCGCGAGTCCTTCATGATCACCAGGACCTTCTCGGTGGTGAATCCACCGCCCAGGCCGTCGGTGGCGTCGGTCGCGCCGTCCTCGTGGAAGCCGCCGGTCAGCAGCAGGCCCGCCGCCACCGCCAGCACGGCTGCGACCCAGGGCGGCAGGCCGAGCGACAGCCCGACGAAGATGCCGCCGACCGCGGCACCGACCGCGGCACCGACCAGCGGATACCAGGCGACCGCCGGCGACAGATCCTGGACCCGGGTATCCGGCCCCGGTACCGGCAGGCGGGTGAGGAAGCGGACCGCCGCGATCAGGGCGCGCATGGCTTCACCGTCATCGGCAGTCCGCACACGCACAGCACCACCTCGTGCGCAGCGCGGGCGAGGCGCTGGTTGGCCCAGCCCTGCAGATCGCGGAACTGGCGGCCCATCACCGTCTCCGGCACCACGCCGGAACCGACCTCGTTGGTGACCAGGACGAGGGTGCAGGGCGGATCAGCGACCAGTACGCACAGCCGGTCGACCTCCTCGAGGATCGACTCCTCGTCCCATTGCAGCGCCATCGCCCGGCCCGCCAGCCACAGGGTCATGCAGTCGACCAGGGCGGCGCCGGTGCGCGGGACGGCGGCGACCAGATCCGCAGCGACCTCGACGGTGTCCCAGCCGCGGTCAGCGCGGTCGGCGCGGTGCCGGGCGATGCGCGCGGCCATCTCCGGATCGGCGGCGTCGAGGTGCGCGGTCGCCAGGTACTGGCGCGGTGCGGGCAGCGCCTCGACCCGGCGCTGGGCGTAGGAGGACTTCCCACTGCGGGCTCCGCCGGTGACCAAGAGGCTCTTCATGGATAGGCCTTGTCATGCAGCAGCTCTGCCGCGTCGAGCATGGAGACGCCAGGGCTATCGAACAAGTCGACCGGCAATTCGATGATCGCCCCGTCGCGTACTGCGCGCAGACCGCTGAAACCGGGCATGCGACGCAACGACGCTCCTGCTCCTTCGCGGGTGACGATCAGGTCCGGATCGATGACGATGGCCTGCTCGGCGCCGAGCTTGGGCCAGGCCTCGGCGAAGCGGCCCTCGGCCGCGTCGACCAGTCCGGCCGCGACGACGATGTCATGGTAGGAGGTGCCGACCGTGCCGCCGTAGACCTCCTCGCCAGCCGGCGTGACGACCAGGGTCCGGCGCCGCACCAGGTCCGATGGCAGGTGCGCGGCGATTGCGGCCATGCGCCGCTCCAGCTGGGCTGCGATGCGCTCGCCGCGCTCGGGATTGCCGATCAGGACGGCGATGCGGCGCAGGTTGGCGGTCAGCTCACGCATGCCGCCAGCCGGTCCGAGGTCGAACACGGCGATGCCCGTGTCGCGCAGGCGTTGGATGCGGTCGCGGTCGGCGCCGCTGAAGGTCGACACCAGCACCAGATCCGGACGCACGCCGATGATCGCCTCCAGATCGGTCAGGCCGGGCAGGCGCGGCAGGCCGGCATGGCGCCAGGCGTCGGGTCCCTGCACCCACGAACTGATCGCGGCGATGCGGTTCGGTTCGACGAGGTGTCCGAGCAGCTCATCGCTGACCAGGTCGAGCGAGACGATCCGCCGCCATTCGCGCACCGGCAGCGCGGTGCCACGCGCATCGACCACGGTCGCCGCAGCGGCGGCGGCGGAAACCGCGGTGGGGCCGGTTTCCGCCCGATGTCCGACCGCCACGACGGCGAACCCGGCGAGCAGCAGCGCAAGCAGGTAGACAGCGAGGTTGAGCGCGGTCATGGCCGACGCTCCAGCAGGCGGAAGCCCAGCGCCCCGCCCGGTACCGGGGCGACACGGAAGGCCTCGCCGAGATGCGCCTCGGTCAGGACCTCGGCCGGCGGCCCATCGGCGACGATGCGGCCGGCATGCATCAGGGCGACTCGATCAGCGACCCGGCAGGCATCGTCAAGATGATGCAGGACGATGACGATGCAGCGCCCGCCGGCTGCCAGTCGACGGACAAGATCGAGCAGGGCGAGGGCATGGCCGACGTCAAGGGAGGCGGTCGGTTCGTCCATGAGCACGCAGGGCGCCCCGGTGGCCAGGGCGCGTGCGACCAGCACCCGCTGCTGCTCGCCGGCCGACAGGGTGCTGAAGGTGCGTGCGGCGAGGTGGCCTGCATCGACCGCGGCGATGGCCTCGTCGATCGCGGCCTGGTCCGCTGCCTGCTGCCCGCCGAGCCAGCCGTGGTGGGCATAGCGCGCCGCCGCCACCGCCGCCCGCACCGGCAGGGCCGCCGCCAACTGGCTGCGCTGCGGTACATAGGCGACCTGGCGGGCGCGGGCCTGCGCATCGAGCCGGCTCAGGTCGGTGCCGGCGAAGGCGATCCGCCCGCTGGCCGGCAGCAGGCCGAGGATGGCCTTCAGCAGCGTGCTCTTGCCCGCCCCGTTCGGCCCCACCAGGGCGGTGACCGCGCCCGACGCGGCGGTGAAGTCGATGCCGGCGAGGACCGGGCAGGAGCCGCGGCGTACGGTCAGGCCCGAGACGGCGAGGCTCACAGCGTGCCCTCCCGCCGCGCCCGGATCAGCAGGACGAGGAACACCGGCCCGCCGACCAGGCCGGTCACCACGCCCAGGGGCAGTTCGCCCGCGCCATGGATACCGAACCAATCCGCGCCGAGCGGCACCGCACGCGCGACCACGTCGCACAGCACCAGCAGGATCGCTCCGCCGAGGGCGGCGGCTGGCACCAGGCGGCGGTGCTCGACCCCGGCGAAGGGGCGCAGGGCGTGGGGCACGACCAGACCGATGAAGCTGAGCGCCCCACCGATGGCGACGGCCGCGGCGGCGAGCAGCGCGGTCCAGGCCAGCAGCCAGCGCCGGGCACGCGCGGTGTCGACGCCCATCGCAGCCGCCTCCTCCTCGCCTGCGAGCAGCAGGTCGCAGGTGCGGCCCCAGGCCCAGGCGGCGCAGATCCCGGCCGTCACCAGCGGCACGGCGAGGGCGATGTGGCCGAGGCCCTTGCCGTCGACCCCGCCCTGGCCGAATCCGGTCAGGGCGCGGGCCAGTTCCCAGCGCCCCGCCGCCAGGCTGGTGATCAGTCCGGAAACGGCACCGACCACGGCGGTGATGACGAAGCCGGTGAGCAGCACCGCGACCATGCCGCCGCCCCCGCGTCCAGCAGTGGCCAGGAGTAACGCGAGGGCGCCGGCCGCCCCGGCCAAGCAGCCGAGCGGCAGCATCAGTTCGGGCGCCAGCCACGCTGGCAGCACGCCGATGGCGACGGTGTGGGCGACCAGGGCCAACTGCCCGCCCAGCGTCGCCCCGGCGGTGGTGCCAACGACGTCGGGCGAGGCGAGCGGGTTGCGGAACAGGCCCTGGACCAGCACCCCAGCCACCGCCAGGGCCGCCCCTGCGAGCGCGGCGCAGGCCGTGCGCATCAGGCGCAGATCGCGGATCGCGCCCTCGGCGCCGGTCCCGCCCGAGCCGACGGCCAGCGACAGGGCGATGGCCCCGGCGAGGATGGCGGCAAGAACGAGGAGGACGGCGCCCAGGCGCATGGACGGGGATCAGAAGCGTCCGGCGAGGGTGAGCCAGTAGGAGCGCGGGGCGGTCGCGTAGACCGTGCCGAAGCTGCTGTTGGTCACGTAGCGCTGGTCGAACAGGTTGTCGATGCGCAGGGCGAGGTCCCAGCGCTCGCCCATGGAGACGCCGATCGCCGCATCGGCGACGGTGGCCCCATCGACCCGATCCGAGCCGCCGGTGTTGGCATAGTACGCGGTCGTCCGCCGGACTCCGATGGTCTGGCGCAGGGCCAGGCCGTCGGCAAGGGTCTCGCGCAGGCTGGCTCGGGTGCTGCCGGCATGGTGCGGCGCGAACGGAGTCTCACGGCCGGTGGCGTCCTCGGCGTCGAGCAGGGTGTAGCTGCCCTCGAGCCACACCGTCACCGCATCGGTCACGGCCCGTTCGGCCGCGGCCCCTGCTTCCATGCCACGAGACACCGAGGTCCCGCGGTCGTTGAGGTAGGTCGCCAGCAGCGGCCCCGACCAGCCATCGGGATCGTTGTAGACGATCTGGTCGTCGACCTCGATGCGGAATGCGGTCGCCGACAGTTTGAAGCCCGCAGCGACGGTCCAGTCGAATCCGGCCTCGTAGGAGAGGCTGTCCTCGGGCTGGAGATCCGGATTGCCGTTGGAGACGAAAGGTTCGACGTTGTAGAGTTGATACAGGGTGGGCGCCTTGAAGCCGGTCGAGGCCGCCGCCCGCACCTTGAGGCTGGCGGGAAGGACGAACCAGGCGGCGGCCAGCCGTCCGGTCGAGGCCTCGCCGAACTCCTGATGACGGTCGAGGCGGGCGGTCGCGGCGACCTCGGCGCGCTCGTGGGTCCAGGCCGCACCGAGATAGCCGCCGAACTGGCCAATCCCGGTGTCGAACACCGGATCCGAAGCAGGCGAGTAGCGCGTCATGGCGGTGTCGCGCCGTGCATCGGCGCCCAGCGTCAGATCGACGCCGCCGCCGAGCCCGACCGTACCGCGGGCCGAGCCGTACAGCGTCGTGCTGTCGTAGGTGCCCGGGTCGTTGGTGGTGTAGGTCGACTCGTAGGACGAGTTCTGCCACGACAGGTCGATGTCGAGACTGACTCCGGTACCGCGATCGAACCCGGCACCGGCGGCGAGCTGCTGCTGTTCGTACAGGTTCTCGGAATCGGCGTCGTCCGGTCCACTGCCGTCGTACTCCTGGCGGTTGCGGACGGTCGCCCCGACCACATGCAGGGTCAGGCCGTCGGCGGCATCGAACTCGAAGCGTCCGCGGGCGGCATGGCGCTGGGTGCTGTCATCCTCGAGCTCCGACGGATCCCCTTCCGGATCGCTGGTCGTCGAGCTGAAACCGTCGCTGGCCAGTCCCTGCAGCGAGATGGCGTAGCCGCCGATGCCGGGGATCGGGCCGGTGGCCACCGTCTCGCCGGCGAGGGTGCCGAACGAGCCGGCCGTCGCCGATACGCGCAGCTCGTGGTCGGCGGTCGGACGGGCGGTGCGCAGATCGACGACGCCGCCGACCGCACCGCTGCCGTAGAGCCCGGACTGCGAGCCCTTGAGCACCTCGATGGCGTCGACGCCGGCCGGCGCGAACAGCGGCAGGCGCACGCCGCCGTTGATGCTCGACTGGTCCTCGAACGGGATGCCGTCGACCAGGACCAACGTGTACTTGCCGTCGAGCCCGCGCAGCCGCAGCGCCGTGGTGCCGCCATCGACGCCGCCGCCGGTGCTCCAGACCGCCACGCCCGGCAATTCGCGCAGCCAGTCGGTGGCGTTGACCGAGCCGCCGCGGACGGCGACATCGTCGGCCTCGACCAGCTCGACCGAGACCGGCGCACGTTCGAGTTCGGTCTCGCGCCGCTCGGCGGTGACGATGATGGTGGGGCCGTCCTCGGCCGCGGCGAGGGCCACGGCGAGGAGGGTCAGTGACAGGGTGCGGGGCATATGGGACGCCGTCCTAGGCGGCGGGGTTGGTTGCCCGCGGCGCACCTTCGGAATACGGAACGGCCCAGCAGCCGGGCGACTCGCCCGGTGTGGAACCGTCCCCATCCCCGAGGGGGCGAAACCGCGAGGCCCAGGCCGGTCTCCGGACTCCCAGATCATCCCTCGCCCGGCCTTCCCACGCTTCTGCAGCGCAGTGGCATCTCCGGGTCCGGTCCCTGGTCACCGTTGCGGGTCAGCGCCGTCCCGCTGCGGCCCGGTGGGCTTTCCCACCTGCGCCACGGCAGGACACCTGAACGGGGAAAACGCTAGCAGCACGTGCAGCCCCCGCAAGCCACCCGTTGCGGGACTGCGGAACCCGCCTTGAATCCGTTCATGTATCTGGACATCCCGGCCAGCGCCAACCTCGACGAACCGGTCATGGCGACCTTCAAGGCCGATGGTCCGGCGCAGCCGGTGCGCGAACTGCGCCTGTGGCGGGACGGAGCCTGGATCTGGTGCTCGGTCACCGGTTGGGACGAGGCGGGTCCGGTGCCGGCAGCGATCCAACTGATCGAGGAGAGTGGCGACGGCCCGGCCCGTCTGGTCCACGGCGGACCGCTCGGTCTGCGCCTGGGGACAGGCGCGGTCGTGCGCTGGAGCACCGCCGATGCGGCGCAGTGGGGCGAACCCTATCTGATCGTCACGCCCGACGCGCAGTGGCGCTGATCCGTCCATCACCGCCACACGCCGCTATATCGACGCTGGAGCCGCTCACGCGCGGATCCACAGGTGCTCGTGATGCCCAGGATCCACCCGGCCTACCGCCCGCAGGCCAAGCGCAGCGAGGAGGACATCGACCCCCTCCCGGGTCGAGTGCGGCGGGAATACCCGGACAAAGACGAGAGTGGCCCGTGCCAGCACGGCGCGAGCCGAGGCGATCGCCGCGTATTCGCATCCCTCCGCATCGAGTTTGACGATATCGAAACGTTCCAGGCGATGCTGGGTGGCATGGTCATCGAGGCGCACCATCGGCACGTCGAGGACGCGGCGGCTACCGCCCATGCCGTCCGCCTTGTCCGCCAACAGCGTTGCGCCCAGGCCGCTGCCCGGGCAATGCAGGCGCACTTCGCCGGGCGATTCGCCCACCACGGCGCGATGCACCTGCCAGAGGGCCGAGAACCCGTTCAGTCGGGCCAGCGCCTCGGCCCGCGCCGCCAGGTACGGAACCGGCTCGAACAGGTGCATCCGCGCTTGCGGGAACCAGTCGGCCACCGACAGGGCGAACATGCCGACATGGGCCCCGACATCGGCGATGGTGGGAGGGGAAGCGGACACGAGATGGACATGACCGCCGAGCGGGAACATGTCTTCGACGAACATGCGCTCGTAGATCCGGCGCTCGGTGCGATTGTGGATCTGCACCACCAGGCCGCTGCGGGTGTGGGCTGGCTGGGGGAAGAATCGGCTCAACTGGTCGGACAGGTGCCTGGCGATCCTGGCGCACGACGTCAGCGGCAGACGCCTCAGGTTGACGCGATGGGACGGGGGAACGTCGATCGGCTCAGCTCCCATGCGGGCCGCCATGCTTGGCGGCCATGCGGATCTGCAGCAGTTCGACGCCCAGGGCGAAGGCCATGGCGAAGTAGATGTAGCCCTTGTTCATGTGCTGGCCCAGACCCTCGGCGATCAGCATCACGCCGATGAGGATGAGGAAGGCCAGGGCCAGGATCTTGATCGCCGGGTGGCGTTCGACGAAGTCCCCGATCGGCCCGGCCGCCCACATCATCACCATCACCGAGGCGACCACGGCGATGATCATCGCCGGGACGTTGGTGGTCATGCCGACGGCTGTGATCACCGAGTCGAGACTGAACACCAGGTCGATCAGGGCGATCTGCACCAGCACCGCCCCCATCGTCGCCCCGGCCGCGTTCGCCGCTCCCGCCTCGGCGTGACCTTCGACCTTATGGTGGATCTCCTTGACCGACTTCCACAGCAGGAAGGCGCCGCCGAGCAGCAGGATCAGCTTCTGGCCGGTCAAACCGTGTCCGAATACGCTGAACAGCGGCTTGGTCAGCGACATGATCCAGCTGACCGACAGGAGCAGCAGGATGCGCATGCACATCGCGAGCAGCAGGCCGATGCGCCGCGCCCGCGGGCGCTGCTCGGCCGGCAGACGCCCGGTCAGCACCGAGAGGAAGACGATGTTGTCGATGCCGAGGACGATCTCCAGGGCGGTCAGCGTCAGCAGCGCGATCAGCGCCTCGGGTGTGGCCAGGGCGGCCCAGGCTTCGGGACTGAGGACGCTGGGGATCTCGCGGACGGCATCGGCGGCGGCGGTGACGGCTTCCATTTGAGCGAAGGTGGGTAAAGGCAGGCTCAGGCAAGGCCTGAGGCGCTAACCCTTGAGTCCTGCGGCGATCCGATTGAGCTCGGCTGCCGACTGCCGGGTCGCCTCGGCGCCGGCGCTCGCGTCCTTTGCGGCCTGTGCGACATTCGCCACGGTGCGGGCGATGTCCTGCACCCCCTGATTGGCCTCGGTAACGGTGCGGGTCATCTCGCGGGTGGTCGCAGTCTGCTGCTCGGTAGCCGTGGCGATCGACCCCGTGGCGGTCCCGATGCGGTCGATGACAGCCCCGGCCTGGCTCAGGCCATCGCGGACTGCGGCGGTGTCCCCCTGGATGCTGGCAATCATCCCCTGGATGCGGCTGGTCGCCTCACCCGTGCTGCGGGCCAGTTCCTTGACCTCGCTGGCGACGACGGCAAAGCCGCGACCGGCGTCCCCGGCCCGCGCAGCCTCGATGGTGGCATTGAGGGCCAGGAGGTTGGTCTGCTCGGCGATGCTGGCGATCAGCTGGGCCGCCTCGCCGATGGCCGTGCTGCTTGCGCCAAGCCGGTCGGCAGCCTCGCGCGCCCGGCGCGAGGCCTCGACGGCCTCGTTGGCGGTCCGGGCCGCCTCGGCGGCGCTGCGGGCGATCTCGCCGATCGTTGCGGTCATCTCCTCGGCCCCGGCGGACACCGAGCCGACCCCGCGCGAGACCTCCTCCGAGGAGGCCGCCACGGTCGCCGCCTGGGCGCTGGTCTCGGCGGCGGCGGCGGCAAGGCTGTGGCTGACCGAGTCGAGCTTGCTGGCCGCCTCGGCAAGCTGGCGCTCGAGTTCGGCTCGGGCGGCGGTCTGACGCTCGACGGTGGGCCAGTCCACCCGGTCGGCGCGCAACGCGGCGCGCACGCCGGCGACGGCCCGGTCAAGGGAGGCTGCCATGCGGCCGATCTCGTCGTGTCGGTCCAGCCCGCATACGCCATCCAGACGACCCTCCGCCAAGCCATCAAGGGCCTCTCGCACCCGCTGCACAGGCTTGCTGATCGAACGGGCGATCATCACCGTGATACCCAGCGCGGCCAGCAGGAGCATCAGAGCCGTCAGGCCCGCTTGACGCATCTGCGCCGAACTCTCGGCACGCATCTGGGCGGCAAGAGCATCCACTTCAGCGTCGATATCATCAACATAGGCCCCTATGCCAATGAACCAGCCCGGATCGAAACGCGTCCCACCCTCATCCCAGGCGATGGGCATCGACCAGGCTAATTTGGGCAGGGGGACGTCCTTGCCATCAGCGCCCTTGGGCCCATCGGGTTTCGGGTAGTTGTAGATATAGGTGCCGCCGCCCTTCATCCCTGCCTCGACCAAGCCGCGCACGACCTTCTGCCCGCCGACTTCAAGATCCCAGCGGTTGACGCCGTGCAGTTTCTTGTTGGGTGGCAGCAGCAGGGTCACGCCGGAACGGTCGTAGGCGAAGAAGTAGCCGTCTGCCTTGCCTGAAGACCCCTTCATGAAGTACACCTCGCCGAGCAAGGCGCGCATCTTCTCCAACCTGGCTTCGGCATCCAGGCCTGCGGTCTGCGTACGCAACAGATCGATCGCCAATTCGCAGTCATGGCGCAGTTCTGCGGTCCGGGCGGCAATCAGCCCGTCACGGATGCGGTGCTCGGCCAAGGCAGCGGTGTTGGCGAGAGCCTGCAGAGCCAGCCAGCCAACGGCAGCCGACAGCACTAGGCCGACCAAGGCGATGAGCAGCAGCTTGGCGGTCAGCGGCCAGTGACGATAGGACATGCTCCGACTCCTGCCTGGACGCTATCCTCCCGGTGGACGACTGGCAAGGAGCGCAGATACATCTATTCCAGCCCGCGGCTGCTGCGGTAGTTGGCGTAATCGCCACGCCAGTCGGTGATCTTGGCCGGGCCGCCGGCAGGGCCGTCCTCCATGATCCAGCAGCGGTTGGCGACGTTGTCGATGAACTCGCGGTCGTGGCTGACCACCACCAGGGTGCCCTGGAACTCCTCGAGCGCCTCCTGCAGCGCCTCGATCGACTCCATGTCGAGGTGCGAGGTCGGCTCGTCCAGGATCAGCGTGTTGGCCTCCTGCAGCATGACCATCGAGAGCAGGCAGCGAACACGCTCGCCACCGGACAGCACGCCGACGATCTTCTTCACGTCATCGCCCGAGAAGAGCATGCGGCCGAGCATGGCGCGCATGTTGTTGATGTCCTGGTTCTCGGTGAACTGGCGGATCCACTCGAAGATGTTGAGATCCTTGTTCTTGAACAGGTCGCCGCCCTCCTGGGGGAAGTAGGCGCGCGTCGTGGTGTTCGACCAGGTCACGGTGCCCTTCTCCGGGGCCAGCTCGCCGAGGACCAGGCGGCACATCGTGCTCTTGCCGATGCCGTTGCGGCCGATGATGGCGATGCGGTCGTTGCGGTCGATGCGGGCCTCGAACCTGTCGCAGATCTTCGGTCCGCCAGGATGGGCGAAGGTCAGCTTCTCGATCTTGACCACGTCCTGGCCGCTCGGGCGCTGGAACTTGAAGTGCAGCCGCGGGGCGACGCGCGAGCTGGGCTGGACCTTCTGCCCCGACAGCTGGTCGATCAGCTTCTCACGGCTGGTCGCCTGCTTCGAGCGCGCGGCGTTGGACTTGAACCGCTCGACGAAGCGGCGCAGCTTGAGCACCTGGCGCTCGACCCGGCCCGCCTCCTTGCTGCGGTGGGCGCGGGCCAGCTGCTCCTGCGCCTGGTAGACGTCGTAGGGCCCGGCGAACGAGCGGATGGTCTTGAAATCGACGTCGAGAGTGTGGGTGCAGGTGCGGTTGAGGAAGTGTCGGTCGTGGCTGACCACGATGATCACGCCCTCGTAGTCGGCGAGGAACTGCTCCAGCCAGACGATGGCGGGGATGTCGAGGTTGTTGGTCGGTTCGTCGAGCAGCAGCACGTCCGGCTTCGAGAACAGCGCCTGGGCCAGGAACACGCGCACCTTCTTGGCCGTGTCGATGTCTCCGAGCAGTTTCTGGTGCAGCGCCGGCTCGACCCCGAGGTCGGTCAGCACCTCAGCGGCGGCCGACTCCTGGCTGTAGCCGTCGAGCTGCTCGAAGCGCTCCTGCAGCTCGCTCATACGGGCCATGTCCTTGTCATCCATCTCGCCCTTGGCATAGAGCTTGTCGAGCTCGCTCTGGATGGCGTGGACCTCGATGTGGCCGCGCAAAGCGACCGAGATGACGGTCTGGTCATCGTAGCCGCTGATGTCCTGGCGCAGCCAGCCGAGGCGCTTGCCCGGCTCGAGGATGACCTCGCCGAGAACCTGCTCGACCTCCTTGGTCAGGATCTTGATGAAGGTCGACTTGCCGGTGCCGTTGGCCCCGATGATGCCATAGCAGTTTCCCGGGGTGAACTTGAGGCTGACGTTCTCGAACAGGACCTTCTGGCCAAAGTTCATCGACAGGCCGGCGACGCTGAGCATCTGGGTTCCCCTTTAGGCGGGCGGCATGGTCTGGGGTTCGGCGGGGGGGCAAGGGGCCTTCCCATTGCCCCAGGGGTTAGGGGCAAGGGGTTAGGGTCGTGAAGCGGTATCGGAACGGACCACTGCATCACTGCCCGGTTCCGGCATGCGACGACGTGGTCCTCGGAGATGTCGCACGACGACCCTAACCCCTAACCCCTGGGGCAATGACACCCCCAGTGGCAATGGCTGCCTCCAGCATGCGACGACGTGGTCCTCGGAGATGTCGCACGACGACCCTAACCCCTAACCCCTGGGGCAATGACACCCCCCAGTGGCAATGGAGTAGCCCCCCCTACGATCCCAGCCATGCCCGACCATGTCCAGATCCGCATCATCTCCCTGCTGGAGGAGGCGGCCAACAGCTTCGAGCAGCTCGAGACGCTGGCCAACCGCACCCATCGAGCAGGTCGACCTGCGCGCGATCGAACGCGACTACGTCAACGACGAGAACGAACCGGGCAGCGAAATGGACCACATCGTGTTCATCAAGTACAAGACGGACAAGGTCCAGGCGTGAGCCTCTCTCCGCCTGGGGAGGGGCTTGGTCGCTCCGTCCCGGGATGGCTGCAGCCATTGTCCCCCGTGACTCCGCGAGTCGCCCCTCCCCAGACCCCACCCGCATGAGCCTCCTCTCGATCGTCAACGTCAGTAAGCACTTCGGCACCTTGGCCGCGGTCGATGGCATCTCGCTGGAGATCCCCCCGGGCGAGGTGCACGCCTTCCTCGGCCCCAACGGCGCCGGCAAGACCACCACCATCCGCATGATCTCGGGCCTCCTTCGGCCGGACACCGGGACGATCGCGGTCGACGGCCACGATGTCGTCACGGACGGCGTCGCGGCGCGCACGAAGCTCGCCTACGTGCCCGACGAGCCCTATCTCTTCGAGCGGCTGACCGGGCGCGAGTTCCTCGACTTCACCGCCCGCATCTACGGCCTGCCGCGCGCGGACTTCGACGAGCGGCTGGTCGAATGTGACGGCCTGTTCAACCTCTCTGGTTTCTGGGACCGCCTGGCCGAGGGCTACAGCCATGGCCAGCGCCAACGCGTCGTGCTGGCGGCGGCGTGGATGCACCGGCCCAGGCTGCTCATCGTCGACGAACCGCTGGTCGGCCTCGATCCAAAGCACATCCGCGTCGCCCTCGACCTCTTCCGCCGGCTGGCGAACGAAGGCGGCTCGGTGCTGATGAGCACCCACACCCTGGCGACGGTCAAGGGCACCTGCGACCGCGTCACCGTGGTGGATCACGGCCGCATCATCGCCCACGGGACGGTCGATGAGGTGTCGCAGGGCGGCGACCTCGAGCAGCGCTTCCTGGAGATGACGTCCGGGTGAACGGCTGGCTGCTGATTGATGGATCGAACGTCGTGCACCAGGACGCCGAACTGCGCCGCCTGGCTGGCATCGACCCCGAACGCGCCCGCGCCGAACTGGAGCGTCTGCTCGGCGGACGGCGGATGACCTGCGTCTTCTGGGACGGCGGACCGGGCGGCGAGATCCGCACCTTCCAGCGCAAGGGCGTACGCGTGGACTACAGCGGTCCCGGCGAGGCCGACGAGCGCATCATCGCCTGGCTCAAACAGCACGGCCCGCTGCATGGCACGGTCGTCACCGATGACGGCCCGCTGTCACGCCGCTGCCGCACCCTGAAGGCCAAGATTGTCACCGCCCGCGGCTTCGCCTCCGGCCTGCGCAACGTCCGCGACGCCCCGCCCGACCGGGATCCGCCGGCGCCTCACGAGGTCGAATTCTGGATGCGTGAATTCAAGGTCGGACCTGGCGAATAGAACATAGAACCCAGGTAAGCGGACTTTCGCACCTTTCAGCCGCTCGCTGAAGTACGATTCTGACCACCCCAAAGCCACACCCATTCGACGCAGAAGCTCCACAGCGTCTGCAGGCCTTGGGTCACCAGTTGCCGCTCCACCGACACCGTTCGCACCGTGCGCAGAAATGCGTTCAACGCCTCGGCGTTGGTGCCGTCATCGGCGGCGGGGACGGAGAATACGCGAAATGGCATGGGTAGGCTCCAAAGGCCGCACAATCGGGGCGCAACGCGCCACCTTCACACAGCCCAGCGCGAAACAGCCGCTTCACCCCGACGGCAGCCCGGCGCCGCGGTCGGCACGCGTCTCGATCTGCCTGACACCCCGATCGTAGCGATCAGCCTGCCGGCGGGTACGGCGACGCTGCGCCTGACCGACCGATGACGAACGCCGGTTGGTGAATTCAGCCGTCAGCGCGTCGATGTCATTCCTGCCCGCCAACGATGCGCTAGTCTCGACCTGCATCAGCGTTGACCGGGAGCCGCCCGGCCTCGCTCCGCGACCGGCCTCCGGCCTCGCCTGCAATCTGCAACCTGCAACAAAGTTGCGGGTGGTCTTGCTTACGATGATGTCCAGTAATACACTACCATATGCGTTTTCCCCTTGTGTTCCGCCTGCTTGCCGCCTTTGCCCTCATCGCCGGGATCGGCACGGCGGTGGCCTTTGTCGGTATTCGCGGGCTGGAGGATGCCAGGATCGGGCTGGGGCAGGTGTCCGATGCTGGTACCCGTGGACTGGCTGATACCAGGGCTGGGCTGGAGCGGATCGCCAGGCAGGACGCGGCGCTGCAGGTTGCGATCTTGGAAGCGCATATCGGCCTGCTGAGCATGCGTCGCTTCGAGAAGGACATCCTGCTCAACGGCGGGGATGACAAGACCCAACGGCGCAATCTGGAGCGGCTTGACAAGGCAGAGAAGGAACAGGCGCGCCGCTTGGCTGACATTGAACAGACGATCGCAGGACACCCCGGTTTCCGCGATGCGCAAGGCCGCCCCGTGGCGGAAGGCCTGCCCCAGGCACATCAGGCTTTCGTGAAGGCGCTCAGCGAGGTCCTGCCGCAGGTCATCGGCACGAATATGACACCGCAGCGGGCCAACGCCCTGCTGGACGCGCACAAGAACACCATGCGCAACCTGGAGATCAAACTGGATTTGCTCGTCACGGCCGGTCATGCGGTGATGAGCGCCTCGGTAAACCGCACCACTGAGGCGGCCCAGGCCGCAGATGCGACGATGCAGGCCGCGGTTTCGTGCGTGTCAGCGGCGACCAACCTATCGCAGCGGCGCATGCAGTGGGTGGCCGCTGCGGGTATGGGCCTGGCGCTCAGCCTCGGTCTGGTCCTGGCCATCGGCATTGCACGTCCCATCCGGCATGCCGCAGCGAGCTTGAACCGCACCACCGCCGCCCTGGGTGGCCGTGCCACCAGCCTGGCGCGCGAGGCCAGGGAATCCTCCACCCGCCTGACCGGGGTGGCTGCCAGCGCCGAGGAACTGTCCACCAGCGCCGCGTCGATGGCTGCCTCGGCCGAGGAGATGACCGCCGGCAGCACCTCGGTGGCTGCCTCGGCCGAGCAGTTGTCAGGCTCGGCCAACAGCGTGGCCACGGCGGTCGAAGAGATGACGGCCTCGATCCAGGAGATCAGCCAGGGAGCCACTGCGGCCGCCACTGTGGCGACAAAGGCCAAGGAACTGGCCGTGAGCGCAACGGCGGTGATGCGGACCCTGGGCGAAGCGGCGGGTGCGATCAGCAAGGTCACCGAGAGCATCGCCGCCATCGCCGCCCAGACCAACCTGCTGGCGCTGAACGCCACCATCGAGGCCGCCCGCGCCGGCGAGGCCGGCCGTGGCTTTGCAGTCGTCGCCAGCGAGGTCAAGCAACTGGCGCAGCAGGCCGGCACCGCGGCTGGCGACATCGCCCAGCGCATCGCCACCATCCAGGGCAAGACGGCCGAGGCGACCCAGGCCCTGGCTGCCATCGCTGCCATCATCGAACAACTCAACCAGTCGTCTGGCCAGACCGCCGCCGCGGTCCAGGAGCAGACCGCCACGGTCACCGAGATCGGCCGCAACCTCAGTGAGACCAGCATCGCTGCCAAGGGCATCGCCCAGGCCATCGCCGAGGTCAAGACCGGCATCGACGATATCTCGCGCAACACGGCCCAGTCGGCCACCGCCTCGCGCGAGGTCGCCGGGACGCTGGGCGCCATCAGCCAGACCATGGACTCGGCCAGCACCACCAGCGCCGAGGTCGAACAGGCGATGCGGGAACTGTCTGTTATCGCCACCCGGCTACAGCGGCTGACTGGAGGGAAACCTGCAGGTGCTGCCTGACGAGAATCAGCGCCAGTCTGGCCAACGGCGCGAGATATCGCTGTAATGGTCGATGGGGGGATGCTGCGCCCCCAGGCTCGTGCCGCCGGCTGGCCGATCGAGGTCTGCGACGACGGGCTGCGGCGGTCGCCCGCGAACGACCGTCGCAGCCGTCCTGGAGGTGGGCAGCCTCCGCATAGGTTCGCCTCCGGATTGTGTTTCGGGCATCGGCCCTGATGCTCACGTGCTCCTATGCCGCCGAGCAAGCCAACCCTGTCAGCAACGACTACGGCTGCGAGGCGGGTCGTGGACCGCTGCCGCCAAGTGTTGGCGCACCCGTGGTCGGCGTGGCTGTTTCTCGCCGGATCGCTGATCATCACGGCGCTGGCCTGGTACATCAAGAGCAGCAACGCGCTGATGGCCGAGGCCAAGGCCGCCACCGAGCGGGTGCAGCAGAGCAGCACCGCGATTGATGCCTACCTGGCCAAGGCGGTAGGCGAGGGGGTGGTCAACGCCTTCCACGAGGTCGTCGCCTCGACCGGCCGCGTCACCCAGCTGATGGCCGAGGTCGCCACCGCCAGCGACGAGCAGGCCAAGGGCCTCGGTCAGGTCAACGCCGCCGTCGCCGACATCGACAAGGTCACCCAGGCCAATGCCGCCGCAGCCGAGGAGTCCGCCGCCGCCAGCGAGGA
>JAIFKN010000148.1 GCA_020049615.1 bacterium
CCTTCGAGCGCACCTCGGCGCCGGCGACGATCGACTCGCCCTTGAGCAGGCCCTTGTAGCCGCCGAGGTAGCCGATGATCTCGATCTCGGGATCGAGGTCGTTGTAGCGCTCGATCAGCCCGCCAACCGCGGACGAGAGGCACGGGGCGAGACCGCCGGCGGTGAGGATGGCGACTTTGACTTTGGGCATGGGATACCTCGGTAGGTGCGAGCGGCGTTGTAGGGATTGACCCGGGGGGCGGAAGTGCCGAGCGGCGCATCTGCATAAGCCATGCAGCGGACGCAGGTTGCGCTATGCACTCCGGCCCCGCCCCATGGCCCTCCCCACTGGCACGACCAGTGCGTTCGCTCTACCGTGCCCGAATCCCTCCTCATCGGCCTGACCGCGCTCCAGACCCACAAGCGGGCCATGGAGGTGACCAGCCACAACCTGGCCAACGCCACCACGCCCGGCTTCTCGCGCCAGCGCGCCGAGCTGGTCGCCCCGCCGGCCGAGAACTACAATCCCGGGCAGATCGGCACCGGCGTCGATGTCGACGCCATCCGCCGCATCGTCGACACCCTGACCGATGAGCGCCTGCGCGCCTCGGCCTCCGAGAGCGGCCGGCTGCAGACCCTGCGCGACAATCTCAAGACCATCGAGCTGGTGTTCAACGAACCGGGCGAGAACGGCCTCGCCGGCGGCACCGACCGCCTGTTCAACGTGCTCGGCGACCTCTCGAACAATCCCGAGTCCTCGGCCCTGCGCTCGGCCGCGGTGCAGGAGCTGCAGACCTGGACCAGCACGCTCAACGACCTCTCGACCCGGCTCGACCGCCTGGCCCAGGACGTGCGGGACACGATCGACGACCAACTGCGCGGGGTCAACCAGGTCGCCGAGCAGATCGCCAACCTCAATCAACAGATCCGCCGCCAGACCCTGTCGGGCAACAGCCCCAACGACCTGATGGACGCCCGCGACCAGCTGGTCACCGAGCTGTCCGGCTACCTCGAGCTGCGCGTGCGGCGCAACGTCGACGACGGCAGCATGCTGATCGACGCCGGCGGCATCCAGTTGGTCGGGATCGACAGCGCGAACGAGCTGCGGGCCGAGATCAAGCCGGACGGCGGCATCCAGATCCTCACCCCCAATGGCGGCATCCTCCGGCCCAAGGGCGGCTCGATCGCCGCCCTGGACGAACTCGAGGGCAGCATCATCCCCGATGTGGTCGGCGCGCTCGACACCCTGGCCGCGACCATGGCCAAGCGGCTCAACGCCCTGCATGCCACCGCCACCAGCCAGGCGATGGAGGCGACCGGCTTCCAGGCCTCGTTCACCGTCCCCGGCGACCATCTGCAGACCAACCTCGACGATGCGCTGCTCGCCCAGGCCGAGAGCGACGGACCGGGCATCCCGCCGCTGTTCGCCCCGTCGTTCACCGACGCGGCCGGCAACGCGGTGGCGCGCAACCTGACCATCAACGTGCGCGACACCGAGACCGGCGAGGCGCGCAAGTACACCATCCGCTACGATCCGCTCAGCGGCACCGGCACGCGCTCGCTGGAGGATCTGGTCAGCGCGATCAATACCGGCGAAGGCGGTGGATTCACCGTCATCCCCGCCGACGGCCTCGGCGTCCCCGGCGTGCGCGCCAAGGCCGTCGCGGTCGAGGACGGCTGGCAGTTCCAGCTCACCGCCGGGACCGGCAAGGCGATCGACTTCAGCCCGGCCCTCGACCTGCGCCCAGGCAGCCGCCAGTGGTCGGGTCCCCAGGTCACGGTCAGCACCATCGCGGCCGTCCCCAGCGCGGTCGGCGACCGCATCCAGTTCGAGGTCGAGAAGGTCACGCCCAGCGGCGCCGCGCTGCAACTGCGCCTGTCGACGCGCAATGCGGTGGACGGCTCGGTGGTCAGCCTCGGCACCGTCGCCCTGCCCACCGCGGCGGTGAACCTCTCGATCGGCGGCAGCGGCACGCTGAGCATCGCCGCCGCCGCCGGCACCTACCGCGAGGGCGACCGCTTCGTCGTCGAGCTCAACGCCGCCGGCGCGGTGCTGCAGAAGGGCACGGCCGTGGCTGGCCCCTACGTCCAGGACAACGAGCGCGTCGCCACCGACGCCGGCTTCGCCGTGCGCGGACGCTATTCCGGCTCCCTCTCGCTGGCGGCCAACCCGACCGGCACCCCGCCCTACACCGCCTGGTCGATGCGCGTGGTCACCGCCGGCACGATCGGCGCCAAGCCCAGCGGCGATCCGCTGGCGGCGCAACCGCCGGTGGTCGAGTTCAGCTACTGGGGCGGCACCGCCGCCTCGCCGACCCAGCAGACCGTGCGCCGCACCCTCGATGACAAGCTGCCCGCCGGCACGCCGGTGCAGATCGCCGACGGCGTCTACGCGGTGTTCGACGCCGGCAACCTGACCCTGACCGACCCTGGCGAGGACGCGACCTTCACCGTCGATGCCGCGCCCGACCAGGCCGGTCTGCTGCCCGCCCTCGGCATCGGCGGCCTGTTCACCGGTTCGACCGCGGGCAACCTGCGCGTCGACCAGCGCCTGGTCGACGACCCGACCCAGTTCAGCACCGGCCTGACCCGCTCCGAGGGCGACAACAGCAACGTCCTGCGTCTGCTCGATGCACGCAGCGAGAAGCTGTTCAACGGCGGGGTGTTCGCCCTCGACGACACCTACAACGCGGTCTTGTCCGACGTCGGCGTGCGCATCCGCCAGGCCGACCGGCTGAACGAGAACCAGGGCAGCATCCGCGCCGCGCTCGAGAACCAGCGCCAGCAGGTCTCGGGCGTCAATATCGACGAGGAGGTCGGCCTGATGATCCTGCAGCAGCAGGCCTACACCGCCGCGGCGCGGGTCATCACCTTCGCGCGCGAGAACATCCAGACCCTGCTCGATCTCGCCAGGTAACCAAAGGGCACGCCATGGATCGCATCACGCTCGTCGGCCTCAACACCTCGGTCATCAACAACAACCAGAAGACCCTGGCCCGCCTGGCCACCTACCAGGAGCAGCTGTCGACCGGCAAGAAGCTCAACCGCATCAGCGATGACGTGGTCGCCGCCCGCCAGAGCCTGCGCTACCGCGCCGACGAGAACGCCAGCGGCAAGTACCTCGACAACATCGACAAGTCGCTCGCCTTCATGGGCGCCACCGACACCGCCCTGACCGAGATCACCGAGCTGTTCGACCAGGCCAAGTCGATCGCCGTCCAGGGCGCCAACGGCAGCCAGGACGGGGCCTCGCGCTACGCCCTCAGCCAGGCGGTCGACAGCTACCTCATCCGCCTGGTCGACGTCGCCAACACCGTGCACGACGGCCGTTTCATCTTCGGCGGCACCGCCACCACCGCCGAGAAGCCGTTCGCGGTCGCCGCCGACGGCTCCCGGGTCGACTACGGCGGCAACCTCGACGCCTTCCAGGTCGAGGTCGGCCCGAACTCCACCGTCGCGGTCAACCAGGATGGCTATGGCCTGTTCAAGGAGGAGGTCGACGTCTTCGACGCCATGGTCCAGCTGCGTGACGCCCTGCGCGACAACGACGCGGGCAAGATCGCCAAGCTGATCGACACCATCGACGTCGCCCAGCGCCACTCCAACAACCTGCAGGGCGCGATGGGCGGCCGGATCCAGCGCCTGGAACTGTCGCGCACCCAGCTGGAGGCAGGTCAGGTCTACCAGAAGGAGCTGATCAGCCAGGCCGAGGACGCCGATTTCACCGAGACCATCGCCAACCTCCAGCTCACCCAGGTGGCGCTCGAGGCCGGCCTGCAGTCGGCGGCGCGGACGATCACGCCGTCTCTTTTGGACTTCCTGCGGTAGGGGATGTTTGTGGCCTGCGTCAGGTCTCCGACCGGGAGTCGAGGTTGTGTCCGCCATGGCGAGCGCAGGCGTAAGCCCAGCGAGCCACCACGATCGCGGTGCGCGCGATACGCGAGCGCGTGAAGCGCGAGCAGGGGCTCCGGGACGCGGCCAGCAGTCCCTCAGGGGGTCGCGGGGGGCGCCCCGCGTCGGGGGTCCTAGGGGGTCGAGACCCCCTAGATGCCAAACGTGCCTCGTGAGCGGAGTGCCATTCAAGCAGTCAGCCCGACCTTTCGGCCGGGCTGACTGGTCACAAAGCGCGCCTATAAGCCGGGTTCTGTGGACGACGGCCATTTGTCTCGCGGACCGGATTGCTCCGGCCCATCCAGCATCTTGCGCCTGGCTCTGCGGTGCGGGCAGCACCTCGCCAGACTCGACTTGCTCCAGGTGGGGTTTGCCGTGCCGCTTCCCTCGCGGGTCGCGCGGTGGGCTCTTACCCCACCGTTTCACCCTTACCGCCGACCTTGCGGCCGGAGGCGGTCTGTTCTCTGTTGTACTGTCCCTATCCCCTTGTGACGGGAGACGGTCGCATTTGGCGACCACCCTGCCCTGTGGAGCCCGGACTTTCCTCGGTCATCGCGACCCGGTTGCCCGGGGAGGCGACGCACGCGGCCGTCCAGCGCGGCAGGGACATGCTAGCCGTGCGCGAGGTCCGGCCAAGCACGGTTGCTCCGCCGGACGCCGTCCCTACCGTCCCGCCCCACCATGCCGGCCAGCGTCGCGCCTGAACACCTGAACCACCTCCGGCAGCTCGAAGCTGAGAGCATCCATATCATCCGCGAGGTGGCGGCCGAGTTCCAGAACCCGGTCATGCTCTACTCGATCGGCAAGGACAGCGGCGTCATGCTGCACCTGGCCAAGAAGGCCTTCGCGCCGGCGCCGATCCCGTTCCCGCTGATGCATGTCGACACGACGTGGAAGTTCCGCGACATGTACACCTTCCGCGACGCGACCGCGAAGGCCTATGGCTGCAAGCTGATCGTGCACATCAACGAGGAGGGCGTGAAGGCGGGCGTGAACCCCTTCGCCTCGGGCAGCCAGGTGCACACCCGGGTAATGAAGACCGAGGCGCTGAAGGCAGCCCTCGACCAGCACCAGTTCGACGCCGCCTTCGGCGGGGCCCGTCGCGATGAGGAGAAGAGCCGCGCCAAGGAGCGCATCTTCTCCTTCCGCGATCGTTTCCACCAGTGGGACCCCAAGGTCCAGCGCCCCGAGCTGTGGCAGAACTACAACACCAAGGTGCGCCAGGGCGAAAGCATCCGCGTCTTCCCGCTGTCGAACTGGACCGAGCTCGACGTGTGGCTGTACACCCTGATCGAGGAGTTGCCGATCGTGCCGCTGTACCTCTCGGCGGTGCGCCCGGTGGTCATGCGCGGCAAGAACCTGATCATGGTCGACGACGCGCGCATGCCGCTGCTGCCGGGCGAGGTGCCGATGCAGAAGAGCGTGCGCTTCCGCACCCTCGGCTGCTACCCGCTGTCCGGCGCCATCGAGTCGACCGCTGCGACGCTCGACCGCGTGATCGAGGAGATGCTGGTCTCGCGCACCAGCGAACGCCAGGGCCGCGTCATCGACCACGACGAGGCCGGCTCGATGGAAGTGAAGAAGCGCGAGGGCTATTTCTGATGAGCGCCATCCTCGATTCCTGGATCGTCCAGCACCAGCAGAAGGACCTGCTCCGCTTCCTGACGTGCGGCAGCGTCGATGACGGCAAGAGCACGCTGATCGGCCGCCTGCTCTACGACACCGACCTGGTGCCCGAGGACCAGCTCGCCGCGGTGGCCAAGGACAGCGAACGCCACGGCACCACCGGCAAGGGCCAGATCGACCTCGCGCTGCTCACCGACGGGCTCAAGGCTGAGCGCGAGCAGGGCATCACCATTGACGTCGCCTACCGCTACTTCTCGACCGATAAGCGCAAGTTCATCATCGCCGACTGCCCCGGGCACCAGCAGTACACCCGCAACATGGCGACCGGCGCGAGCAGCTGCCAGCTAGCCGTCATCCTGGTCGATGCGCGCTACGGCGTGCAGGAGCAGACCCGCCGCCACAGCTTCATCGTCTCGCTGCTCGGCATCCGCCATGTCGTGGTGGCGATCAACAAGATGGACCTGGTCGGCTGGAGCGAGGACGTCTTCACCCGCATCAGCGGCGAGTTCGCCGCCTTCGCCAAGGGCCTCGACCTGCCCGACGTGCAGCTGATCCCGGTGTCGGCCCTCGACGGCGACAACGTCGCCCGCGTCGGCGCGCACAGCCCGTGGTACCGCGGCCCGACGCTGCTGGCGCACCTCGAGCAGGTGCCGCTGGCCAGCGACATCGACCACGTGCGCTTCCGCTTCCCGGTGCAGCTGGCGCTGCGCCCGAACCTCGACTTCCGCGGCTTCGCCGGGACGGTGGTCAGCGGCGTGGTGCGGGTCGGCGACGCCATCCTCAACCTGCCCAGCCGGCGGACCAGCACGGTCAAGGCGATCACCGTCGCCGGCGCCTCGGTGCCGATCGCCTTCGCCCCGCAGGCGGCGCTGATCCAGCTGAGCGACGAGATCGACTGCTCGCGCGGCGACATGCTGGTGCACCCCGGCGACGTGCCGCATCTGGTCTCACGCGCTGAAGCCATGCTGGTGTGGATGTCGGAGGAGCCGCTGCGCCTCGGCCACACCTACTGGCTGCGCGCCGCGGTCGGCTACGTCCCGGCCCAGGTGGTGGCGATCAATCACCAGGTCGACATCAATTCGCTGGAGCACCGTCCGGCCCGCGAGCTGGCGCTCAACGCCATCGGCCGCGTCACCATCGAACTGGCCCGCCCGATCCCCGCCGACACCTACGCGGTCAATCGCGCCACCGGCTCGTTCGTCCTGGTCGACCGCAGCAGCAACGCCACCGTCGCCGCCGGCATGATCCAGGCGGTTGAGGCCGCCGGCGACCTCGGTGCCGATCCCGCCGCCGCCCGCGCCCGCCTGCTCGGCCACCGCGGCGCCGTCCTCGCAGTCGGCGCCGAGGCCGACCCCGCGCGCTGCGAGGCCATCGTCCTGGCCCTGCTGCGCCGCGGCATCGTCGCGTCGAGCCTGCACCCCGCGCGCCTGCCTGGCCAGGCCCTGCCGCTGATCGCCGCCGAGCTGGCGGCCCAGGGGCAGGTGGT
>JAIFKN010000010.1 GCA_020049615.1 bacterium
CCTGGCACCACATTTAGCCTCCGACGGAAATTCAACCTCGACTATTCAGGGGATTTCGATGATTTCGTGGCGACTGCTGTAGAAGATGGGCTTGAAGAGCCCGCGTCCGGAGATGTCCCTGCCGACGGCCGCGTTCATGGCCGCGCGGTCGCGGCTGATCAGCACCTTCGGCAGGACCGGGACCTGGATCTTGCGCTGCACCTGCAGGGTCCGCTGGAGGGAATCCCGGACCATATGCATGTAGCAGGCGGTCTTGACCGTGAAGTCAGCGGAGATCTGAGTGGTGACCTCGAACGAATCCGTGCGCAGGGTGAATAGATCGCCCGCAACGGCGATGCGCGGAGCCTGGGCGGCGATCCAGGCGGTCTGCTCGGGGGTCCATTGCAGGTCCGCAGCGACGCCGGGCGTCGCGGACAGGCAGAGGGCGACGGTCAGAGCGAGGCGCGCGCGGAGCGTCATGGGATGGATCCAGGCCGAGGGGGGATGATTGTCGTATCCGCCGGGGCCAGCAGGATCGCGGCCGTGACCATGCGCGGGTAGTACGCGCCGCCGATCACCGCGTCCCGGTCGAGGCGGACCTGATCGTGCGCGGCCAGGGACTGGCTCCAGCGCAGCAGTTCGCGCAGGGCGGCGGGCTCGTCGCGTTCCAGGTCCCAGCCGAGCCAGGCGAGGACATGCAGGCAGAGGACCACCTTCGACGGCCAAGTCATGTCAGCGGTGCTCGACAGGCGCAGGCCGCCGGACGAGTGGCGGCAGCCCTCGGCCAGGCAGGTGCGGGCGTGCAAGCTCAGGTGCTCGCGCAGGCCCGGCATCGCCGCCAGTTCGCAGCCGAGGCCGAGGTGGAGCGGCATGGCGAAGGGGTCGAGGGCTGCGAGCACGCGGCTGTCCACCGCCGGGTCGAGGGCATTGGCGGGGTAGCGCCCGTTGACCATGCGCGAGGCCCAGGCGGCCTCGGCCTGCGCCGCCCAGGCGCGCGCGGTGGCAGCCGTCACCGTGTCGCCGGCGCGCTGCGCGGCACGGGCGATGAGCAGGGCCGCGCACAGACCCTTCAGGCCGATGTAGACCGAGCCGCTCGCGGCCATGAGGCTGTGGTCGAGGGCGTCGTAGGTGGTGATCTCGGCGCCGTCGGCACCGACCCGGTCGCTTTCGGCCGTCAGTATGCCGGTGCGCCGCGCCGCGTCGGGATGGTCGCGCCGGAGCAGGCTCTCCAGCAGCTCGCGCCACAGCTCCGGCCCCTGCAGGTCGCCGGCGGCTTCCGCGGCGGCCAGGGCGTAGATGCCGTTGAGCAGCTGTTCCAGGGTCATGAAGCTGTAGCAGCCACGCACACCGGAGCGTTCGTAGCCGCTGGTGCCGGGTGGCGCATACTGGCCGGAGTTGCCCTGGTCGTGCGCGAAGGACAGGCCGCCGGCATGCGCGAAGCCGGCTTCGCCGGGCAGGCGGATGCGATCCCGGTACGCATGGCGGGCGCGATGGTCGGCCATGATCCGGCCCACCACCCAGGGGTGGCGGTCGAGCTCCCAGGCCAGGTGGTCGGCGGCGAGGTCGAGGGTGTTGCGCCACCAGTACTGGCCTTCGAGCACGCACCAGTGGACGCCGTCGTCGCGATCGAGGAGCAGCTGGGAGTTGGCGGCGTAGCCGCGTGCCGCCTGGGCCAGGAACGCCGCCAGCCACGGTCGGCCGGCGCAGCGCGCGAGCAGTTCCGCGTCGTCCTTCGCCGCTGCCACCAGGCGTTGCCCGGCCTCGGCGAGGGCGGTGCGGCACACCGCGGGCAGGTCGGGCCAGAAACGCTGGAGCGCATAGGTGGTGACCACGCCCTGGGTCGCGGGTCCGTGGTGCTGCCAGGCCAGGCAGGCGCGCAGGATGCGGCGCTGTCCGGCCGGCACGCGCAGGGCGATGCCACCCTCGAGTCCGGCCATGCGCGTGATCGGGCGACCATCCTCGACCGCTGCAGCCACCGATCCGTCGCGGATGGTGAAGGCGCCATCCGCCGATGTCGCGGCCAGGGCCCAGCGTTCGCCCAGGGCGACCCCTTCCAGGGAGGGATCCTCCCAGGCGAGGGGTCGCATGCGTCCGGCGGCTCGCCAGCGCAGGCCGAGGAAGACGGTCGCATCGCGGTCGCAGCCGGTGTTGTCGAGTTCGACCTCGAGCCAGATCGCCGGCAGGCACCACGGCCTGAGATCGTCGGCGCTGATGGGACGCGGGATGCGCGGATACGGCGACCAGAGGCGGAAGGTCAGTGGTCCGCAGGCGAAGGCGTCGCACGATGGCGTCAGGGTGCGCGATATCTGCGTCGCCGGCACCGGCCGCCAGCGGGCCGCCACCGTGTCGGGAGCGCCCGCTGCGGCCGACTGCATCTGCGCCGTCTCCTGGTCGAGGCCATGCACGCCGGCCGCGAAGGGCAGGTAGCGCACCGTGCCCGGCCCGTGGCCCCAGGCGACCAGCCAGTCCCCATCTTCCGCCCCCGGTTGGTTGCGCTCGTGATCGAGGCTGAAGCCGCGCCCGAAGGCTCCGAGGGTCAGGCTGGCGTTGGCCCCAGGCGGGGAATGGTGGACGGCGCACGGCGGGACGGTTGGCGGATGCATGCGGGAGTCCGGGATACTGGATGCGGCCAAACAGAAAACCCCGGCCATCGGACCGGGGTTCTCTGTGTGGCGGAGACGGTCGGAGTCGAACCGACGTTAGACCTTTCGGCCTAAGACTCATTAGCAATGAGTTGGTTTAAGCCACTCACCCACGTCTCAAGGTAGAGGGGGGTTCCAGGGGATCAAGCAGGCGTCAGCCGGTGAACCGCTCCAGCGCCATGCCCGGCTTCTGGCAGATGATGTCGTTGTGCTGGAGGTTCCACGGCGAGCCGTCCCAGCGGCGCAGGTCGTAGCCCAGTTCGGCGCAGATCGCCGCCCCGCCGCACTGGTCCCAGGGGAAGATCTTGGGGATGGCGTAGGCGTCGACCCGTCCGAGGGCGACGTGGGCCAGGTCGACGGCGGCCGAGCCGTAGGTCTTGAACTGGCGGATGCGCGGGGCGAGGGCGGTGAGCAGGCCGACCACCCGGCTGCGCTGCGCCAGGTCCCACGGCCAGTCGGTGGCGACCAGCCAGGTGCGTTCCTCGCCGGCGGGCTCGGCCCGGCCCAGGCGGCGGTCGCCCTCCCAGGCGCCGAGCCCCTCGCCACCGGCCAGGTGCATGCCGCAGGCCGGCCCGGCGAGGCAGCCGAGCACCGGCCGGTCGCCGTACGACAGGCCGATCGAGACCATCCAGTAGGGCAGGCCGCGGCTGTAGTTGCAGGTGCCGTCGAGGGGGTCGAGGTGCCAGCACCACGGGCTGTCGGCCGGGCCGAGGCGGGTGCCCTCCTCGCCGGCGATGCGGTGCTGCGGATAGGCCTGGGCCAGCGCCTCGGTCAGCAGCTGCTCCGAGCGCGTGTCGGCGGCGGTGACCACATCGACCCCGCCCTTGCTGACCGCGGTGACGGCGAGTTCGCGCTGCATGGCGAGGAGCTCGGCGGCGACACGCGCGCCCAGCGCGCGGACGTGGTCGAGCATGGCGAGGTTCGGTGCGTCCATGGACGCAGCCTGCCGCGCCGTGGCGGTTGCGCTACCGGCCCTCGACCACCCGGGTGGCGGCGCCAAGGCTGTCGGATTCGACGTAGACCGCCAGGCGCTGCGGAGTGCCGGGCCTGGCGCGCAGGTCGAAGCGGCCGAGCAGATCGGTGCGTCCATCGCGGACGAAGCCCGCCTCGCCGTGCACGCGGACGTAGGCCGCCGGCACCGGCTTGCCGGCCCTGTCGAGCACCTGCAGCACGCCGTCGGCGGGGGCGATGCGCAGGTCGAGGGCGGCGCCGCTGTAGGGCAGGACGCGCTCCTGGCCGCCGCCGCTGACCACCACCAGCAGGGCCTTCCGCGCCAGGGCCTCGGGGATGGCGACGCGCTGCGCCGCACCGTCGGCGACCGGGGTGAACGGCACCGTCGCGGTCGGGGCCACGGTCGGGACGCTCTGGGCCTGCTGCTCGAAGGGCCGGGCGAGGAACCGCGCCTCGAGGTCCACGGTGTAGAGCCGCAGCTCGGCTGAGCCGAGGTCGCGGGCGCGCACCACCACGGCGGAGCCGTCGAGCTCGACTTCCAGCGCGGGGGCCTTGGCCGCCCGCGCCAGGGCGCGGTCGACGGGACGCTCGCCCACGCCGTCGACGGGCGGCGGGATGACGCCGAGCGCGGCGAGATGGCCGGCCAGGGCGTCGCGGCGACCGGCCCAGGGCTGCACCAGATCGGCGGTCAGCAGCGGCGCGGCGGCGCGGGCCGCGTTGGCCGCATCGCCGCGCGCCAGGGCCAGCCACGCCCCGGTGTAGGCGAGCTGCGTGGTCCACGGCGCCGCCGGTGCCACCCGCGCCAGCCAGGTCGCCGCCTCGGTGGTGCGGTCTTGCAGCAGCAGCAGGTAGGCGATCTCGAGCTCCAGCCCGTCGTCGAGCGACGGCAGCAGGGCTGACTTGGCCAGAACCTCGCGCCAGCGACCGGCGACCTGCGGATCCTGCGGCATGGTCATGGCGGGCTGGTGCCAGCGGGCGTTGACCACGCCCTCGATGTCGAGGTGGATGAGCGTCTCGTCGGGCAGTGGCAGCAGCGTGAGCAGCGGTGAGCGGATCGCGCCGCCGACTGCCTGCGCCACCGTTCGATCGAGGCGCAGCCACTGCTGGACGCGTTCGGCGTCGCCGTGGGTCAGGGCCCAGGCCCACACGTCGGTGCGGTAGGCGCCGCGGGCGTCGAGCGTATCGACAGCCGCGCGCCATACCGCCGGCTCGGCCAGGCGGTGGCCGATGCGGGCGAGGTCATCATCGAGCCGGTCGCCGCGCTGGGTGCGCAGGTGGGCCGCGATCTCGGCCGGGTTGCCGCTCCACCAGCGGCCGTCGTCCCCGGCCGCTTCGGCCACGGTGATCGCCGGCGCGGTGCCGGCGGCGACCAGCCGACCATCGTCGGCGGCATGCAGGCCGAAGCACGGGTAGGCGCCGGGGGCGCCGAGGCAGAAGGGCAGGTCGATGGTCTCGCTGCCGTAGGGTTCGACCGTGATGGTCGCGGTCGAACGTCCGTCCCCGCCCAGGGCGACGGATCCGGCCGGGACCTCGGCGAGCAGGTCGAGGGTGCGTCGCCGGCCGGCCATCTCGACGATGCGCCAGCGCAGGCGGTAGGCCTGCCAGGCGACCAGCGGCGGCGCCGCCGGCTCGTCGGAGCCTTCCGCGAACACCGCGCCATCGACCACCAGTCCGTCGGCGTCCGCCGTCGGGACGGACTGCACCCGTTCGCGCACCAGCAGGGCGGCCGAGGGTAGCCGGCCCTGGGCGTCCGGTTTCGGCGCATGCAGGGGCAGGCCGCTGCAGGCGATGGCCGCGACCACGGCGGAGCGGCTGCCCTGGACGGCGAGCAGGGCCGGGGAGAGCACCTCCGTGCCGGGCGGCGCTGCGGCGAGTTCGCGCCAGAAGCGTCCGGCGGGGATCAGGCCGCTGCTGCGCTCGTTGCGGCCGACCTGCCACCAGCCGCGGTCGGTCATGGTGCGCGGATCCTGCGCAGCGGGACGCAGCTCGGCCTGCTCATTGGCGACAGCGAGCTGCTCGGCCACCTCGGCATCCAGCTGGATGGCCTCCTCCGCTTTCTGGTCGACGGGCTGCTGCGTGGGCGGCGGGGCGGGAGCCTGGGCTGGTTCCGGCGGGTTCTCCAGCGGCGGCTTGCTCAGCTTGACGTCGACCGCGACCGCCGCGCGGCGCAGGGCCTCGGCCTCGAGACGGCGCTCGTCGAGTCTGGCGCAGCGGTCGGCGAGCATGGCGCGCGGGCGCTCGGCCGCGGCCGGCGCGGCGCGCGCGAGCAGGGCCAGCTCGGCGGCGTTCATCGCTCTCAGGCGATGCGCATCGCTCCAACGTGCGAGATCGGCGCCTGCCAGCACGGCATCGACCAGTCCCGGCTGCAGCAGCTGGGACAGCAGCGGCCGGGCCACGGCCGCGGCGAAGGCAGGATCATGGCGCGCCAGCCACAGAGCGACCTCGTGGCTGGCCAGCCCGGCGTAGAGCTGCCGCTTGCTGCCGGCGTCGAGCTGGTCCCAGCCGGTCAGCGCCGCGAGTTCCTGCAGGCCGAGGCCCGGATCGCCGGCCTGGAACCAGGCGAAGACCTCGTCGGCGCCGGCGAAGACGCGCTGACGCAGGGTGCCGGCCGGTGGCGTCGGATCGGCCCCGGCGGCCAGGACGCGGGCTTCGCGCACCAGGATGTGCGGCTGGCCGGGCGGCAGGACGGCGGTGTGGCGCAGGTCGCGCCAGGCGAGGGCGGCCGGCGGTGGCAGGGCGAGCACGGCCGAGGCGGTCTCCTGCTCGTCGTGCGCCACGACCCAGACGAAACCGGCCTGTCCGAGCTGGGCGAGCGGGATGCGCAGCGTGCCGTCGGCGGCCGGGCGCAGGTTGGCCAGTACGATAGATGCCTGGGGCAGCAGGTCGGGATCGGCCCAGGCCTCACCCCATCCGACTTCGCTGCCCTTGCTGCCGCCTCCGCGGCCGACGGCGCGCTTCCGACCGCCGCCGGTGCGTGTGCCGAACATGCCGGATCCGCCGCCGCCGGCCCCGACCGCCATGCTCACATCATTCATGCCACGGACGCAGGGCCAGCCCCGGCCGCTCGAGCAGCACGCCGGGCTGGGCCGGACGCTCGCGCCGGGCGAGGCGGTAGGCCTCCTCTTCGCCCAGGGTCGAGGCGTCCTCGGCGTCTCCGCCCAGCGGATGCAGGAGCCAGTCCTGCGGCCGGAGACGGCGGCTCTCCCATGGCTCGCTCTCGGAGAGGCTGCGCCGGGCGAAGACGTGGAGGCGCGCGCCGGGGCGGAACTTCAGCAGAGCGATGGAGAGGTCGTCCCGCTCGCGCGACAGCCGCAGGGCCAGCGGCTCGGCCGGGGTGGTGCGCCCGGCATGCAGGGCGTCGGCGAGGACGATGGCGCCGAGGCCGTCGGGATCGGGGCCGTTCCGGCCTTCGGCGACCTGCAGGCGGTGGAAGACGCCATCGCCCACGAGTTCGTAGGTGCCGGGCGGCAGCGGCCCGACCACGGTCGCGGTCCCGTCCTGGGCCAGGCCGCCCTCCACCGGGCCATGCAGGCGGGAGGTGCGTTCCTCGCCATGGAAATGCAGCAGGCGCGGCTTGCTCCCCACCGGCAGGAACAGGCGCAGCGTGGCCCCCGCGGGCAGCAGGGTCGCCCCGCTCGGCGAGGATGCCGCCTGATCCGGCTGCGGCACGGTGAACCAGCGGTTGACCCGATCATCCACGCGCAGGCAGCCCACCTGCGGCAGCCGCCCGAGATCGATCACGCCATGCGCATCGCTGATCAGATCGACCGTCAGCGGCTGCTTCAGCCAGCGGTGATACAGCATGATGGCGACGTGCCGTTCCGGACGGGGCTGGCCGCCGCGCCCGAGGACCAGCATGCGGAAGCCGCCGGCGTCGCCGATCAGGCGCAGATCATCGACCGCGGCGGAGGTGCGGATCCGTCCGGCCTCCACCCGTCCGCTGTGCGACACCTCGCGCCGGCCGTCGGGGGTGTCGAGCAGGCCGTCCAGCCGCCAGGCGATCGCGGCCAGCCGCCGCGGCACGAGGAAGCGCACCACCGTCTCGGCGTCCGGCTTCTCGCTGCCCGCGAGGTCGAGGCTGCTGATGACCGTCGCCTGGTCGTCATCCGTCGTGGTGATGGTCAGCCGTGGCTGCTTGAGCGCATCCGGCTTGGCGCGCTGGTCGTCGAGCCACAGGCTCCAGTCGAGCAGGGCCGTGGCGGTGGAGCCGCCGGCCAGCTGATCGGTATCGAGGATGAACTGCGCGTTCAGGACGGCTTTGCGCGGTTCGGCGGCATGGCTCAGGCTCAGCGAACGGCCCTGGTGCACGATGGCCAGGGCGCTGGCGGCCTCGCGCTCGGCGCCGAAGGGCAGGCGCGGCGGACGGAGCATACCGCTGGCGTCGGCGCGCAGGTCCTCGCCGCGGAACCGCGCCTGGGCGCCCGGGCATGGGCGGCCGTCCTCGTCGATGATCAGGTAGCCGCCGGCGACCGGCAGCGCATCGAGCCAGCCGCAGCGCACCAGCGCGCGGACGCGCTGGTTGCCGGCGATCAGCTCGACGATCCACGCCCCGGCCCCGGTGCACTCGGGCAAGGCGACGGCGAGGCGGTGGCGGCGTAGCGGATCGTCGGCCAGCGGCAGGCTGCGCTCATGCGCCGGCATGCAGCCATCGAGATCCATGCCCGGGCGCACGCGTCCGGGGTGCTCGGCGACGATCTGCGGGTCGAGCGGGAAGATGCGCACCAGCAGGCTGGTCGTGCCGCTGGCGGTGACGGTCAGCGCCACCGCCTCACCTGGCCGGCGGCGGACCTCGGCGCCGATCGCCGCCAGCCGGACTTCGTTGCGCCAGCGCTCGACCTGCCCGCCATCGGCGGTCTGGCCGGCGATGCCGGCGCCCAGGCGGGCGCGCAGGTGCAGCGAGGCCAGTTCGCGCGCCTCGACCAGCGCGGCCCAGGCCGACGGTTCGGCCTGACCGGCGAGCTGGTCGAGCAGGCAGCGGTCGGCGAGCAGCTTCGCCTCGTGCTCGTCGGGAGGGGGCAGGCCGATGCGATCGCCGCCCGGCCAGGCCGGCTCGGACTTGCCCTTCGCCGCCGGTGCTGTCGCTGCCGCGGCCCGGCCGAGGGCGAGCCAGGCGCGCAGGGCGGGCCCGGTGTCGGCGCCGGCCTCGTCGGCGAGGCGCAGCCGCCACCACGCCGCGGCTCGGCGCAGCTCGCCGGCGTCGGCAGGCAGATCGGCGGCGAAGCGGGCCAGATCGTCGGCCCGGCGCAGGCGCTCCGCGGGTCCGTCCGCCCGGGCGCCGTCCTCGGCCAGGCGGGCCGCCAGCCAGCAGTCGACGAAGGCGCGGTCGGAACGCAGGCGCGGCACCTGTCCGGCCAGGGCATCGAGCACCGGCCGGCCGAGCCGCTCGCGCAGCTGCAGGGCGGAGAAGTCCGGTCGGGATTCGTCGGCGAAGGCCTTGGCCAGCAGCCGGTCCAGCTGGGGATGGAACGGCGCGCCGAGGGCGTTGAGCACCGCCATCGCTTCGCCGCCGGCGATCTGCTCGACGGCCAGATGCTCCAGCCCGAGCGGACTCAGTCCGGCGTGCCCCTCGCGGCGCAACGTTTCGGTGAGCAGCCGCGGCCCATCGAGGAGCAACGGATCGAGCGCCGTGGGCAGACCACCGCCGGCCGGAGCCCCGGCCGGCGCGGCCTCGGGCGCGCCGCCGAGCTGGCGCAGCCGGGCCAGCGAGCCCGCACGATCCGCATCCCAGCCGAGCAGGGCCTGGCGCCAGCGCAGCCGGTCGGCCAGCGCCTGGTCGGTGCGGGCGATGATCTCGATCAGCGCCTCGGCCTCGGCAAGCTTCCCGCTGTGCTGCAGCAGCAGGGCCTGGTGCCAGTTGCGCTCGCGGCTGCCCGGCGGCAGCGCCGCGACGGCCGCTGCACGGTCGGGCGCCAGCACCACCCGTTCGAGCGCCGCCAGTTCGGCATCGAGTGGTTCGGCGGCGGAGGCGATGGCGGCGAGGAACGGGAGGGCGATGAGGTGGCGGAACATGGCAGGGTGAACTCTGCCGGGCGGGATCCGTT
>JAIFKN010000263.1 GCA_020049615.1 bacterium
ACAGTGCGGCCGCGGGCGAGATGCAGGAAACGTCGCAGATGTGGTTTACTGCCAACAAGATGAAGACGCTTTAGTTTGGGGGCTTCGCCCCCACGGCCCTGACGGGCCTGCCCCCACGGGCTTTGTCGGGGTTCGATGTCGTCGCAGACGCTCCGACATCGTGGGCGGATGGGCTGCGCCCATTGTATCCGCCCACCACCCCTCGGCGCCCGATCCTCGCTCGCGCTGCGGCCAGGGCTGCGCCCTGGACCCCCAGGCTAATTCGTCGGCGGGATAGGGTCCGTGGGTGCCACTACTGGATCGGCGACAGGGGCACTATTGGGTGCGACTGGTGCAGCAGGTGCGGGAGCAGGAACAACTGGTGATGCAGCGACTGGTGATGGCGCAACCGGTACTGCTGGCGCGACAGGGGCTGGCGCAGGCGGCAGCTTGCTGACCGCGGTGGGGGCCTGGGCGCCGTAGTAGGACAGGCCGGCAACCGCCAGCACGACGAGGCCAATCAGGATGGCCCACACCAGCCGGCGCTCGCGCCTGGTGGTGTGGACGATGGTGCGACCGTCGACCTCGCTGGATGACGAGGCGAGGAACTTCGCGAGATTGGCGAGATCGCTGCTCGCGCTGCCGGAAGACCGGCCGATCCGCGTGGTGTCGCCACCCTGCAGGAGGGTGCGGCATTCCGTCGCCACCTCGGCGGCCGACACCGGGCGCAGGCGGCGGTCGACCGCCATCAGACGGCGGATGAGACCGATGGTGCGAGGCGCGCAGCGGGTCGGCAGGGTGAAGTCGGCGCTGCCGGCGACATGGCCGTGGATCACCTCCTGCAACGAGCCGTCATAGGGCAGCCGGCCGAAAGCGAGATAGTAGCAGACCACACCGAGGCTGTAGAGGTCGCTCGCGGCATCCGCAACGTGACCTTCTTCGAAGCATTCCGGCGCCATGTAGGCAGGCGAGCCGACCGCGACCCGCTCCTGGGTCAGCGATGCCCCGCCTTCGATGCGGGCGAGGCCGAGGTCGGCGATCTTCAGTACGCCCTTGCCCGACAGCAGCAGGTTGGCTGGCTTGAGATCGCGGTGGATGATGCCCTGGGCGTGGGCGCAGGCCAGGGCCTGGGCGGCCGACAGCAGGATGCGCAGCACGGTGTGGTCGACGACCGGTTCCTTGCGCCGCCGCAGGTGCTTGTCGAGGGAGGCCCCGTCGACGTATTCCATCACGATGTACGGCGAGCCCTCCTCGTCGCCGAAATCGAGGACGCGGACGATGCCGGGATGGTCGAGGGTCGCAGCCAGGCGCGCCTCGCGCTGGAAGCGCTCGCGGTAGCGGCCGTCGTTGCGCAGCTTGTCATCGCGCAGCACCTTGACCGCGACCGGGATGTCGAGCGAGCGGTGGCGCGCCTGCCACACCGTGCCGACCATGCCTTCGCCGAGGAAGCGTTCGAGGACCGCGGGGCCGACGATGCGGCCGGGAGCGAGTTCGCTCATCAGCGCCCCCGCATCGCAGCTGCGACATCATCCAGCCGGCCGCCACCGCCGGAGATGCGTTCCAGACTGCGCTCGATGCGCGGCAGCGCGGCGAGCGCGGTGTCGAGGCGGCGCTCCAGCATGCGCACGAGATCGAGCAGCACCGCCGCAGTGGGATCTTCAAGCCGTCGTCGTTCGAGCAGCTTGCCGACGTCACCGATCGCCTCGCGCGCGTCCTTCAGCTCTCCCTGGCCCTCGCGGGCCGCGGCGCCACCGGTGTGCTGCTCCTGGGTGATCAGCGTGCGCACGTCAGTGAGCACCTCGGCCCAACCGACCAGGGCTCGGCGGTGTTCGGATTGGCGGCGGATGAGGTTGTGGATGTTGCGGGCCAGCGGGGCCAGTTCGCCATCCCGCACGTGATCGAGCACCATCGGCTCACGACGCCCGGCCGCCACGTCGGCGACGGCGGCGGTCAGCTGGGCGATCGGCTCCTCGACCTTGTGCTCGGAATAGTTCATGCCAACGGCCTCCTCGTCCGGCCCGATGCGCAACGAGGTGCCTCTGCCGACCAGCTTCCACAGCAGCCAACCGGCGGCGAAGCTCCAGACGACGCAGGCGATGGCGCCGATGCACTGGATGAGGATGAAGTGCCCGCGCGTCATCTGCTTGGTCTCGGCCAGCCAGGAGGCATCGGCGAAAATGCCAGTGCAGACCACGCCGACGAGGCCGGCGAAGCCATGCACCGGGATGGCGCCCACCGCGTCATCGAGCCGCCAGCGCTCCAGCAGGCGGGTGCCGACCAGTACCGCCGCGCCGCCGAGCAGGCCGATCACGCACGACGCCGGTATCGAGACGACATTGGCGTTGGCGGTGATCGCCACCAGCCCTCCGAGCACGCCGTTGAGGATGAGATCGGCGGGCGGGACGCCGCGCACGGCCCAGGCCATCAGCATCACGCCCATCGCCCCGAAGGCGCCGGCGTTGAGTGTATTGATGATGATCGTCGCGGTCTGGGCGCCCAGCGGGGCCGATCCGCCGTTGAAGCCGATCCAGCCGAAGACGAGGAACATGATGCCGATGGCGACCAGCGGCATGGAGGAGGCCGGGATGCTGCGTGGCGTGCCGTCGGCGGAGAACCGTCCGGCCCGTGCACCGAGCACCACGACGCCGGCCAGGGTGATGCCCGCGCCGAGCAGATGGACCACGCTGGAGCCGGCGAAATCGTGGAACCCGAGATCCATCAGCCAGCCGCCACCCCAGACCCAGTGGCCGAACACCGGGTAGATGACGATGCCGATGCCGATCGACACCAGGACGTAGGCCATGAATCGACAGCGCTCGGCCACCCCGCCCGAGACGATGGTGGCTGCGGTGTTGCAGAAGACCGCCTGGAAGAGGAAGAAGGCGAAGGGGAAGATGGTGAACACGTCCGTGCCCGCCGTGTTGACCAGCGTCAGGTCGGACAGGAAGGGCACCGGCATGCCGATCAGTCCGATGGGATCGGCGCTGGGGGAGAACATCAGCGAATAGCCCAGGATCATGAAGGCGGCGAACGAGGTGCAGAAGTCGACCACGTTCTTCAACGCGACGTTGATCGAGTTCTTGTAGCGGACCATGCCGCTCTCGACGGCGCAGAAGCCTGCTTGCATGAAGAAGACCAGTCCGCTGGAGACCAGCAGCCAGGCCAGGGCGGGGAGGTGGGGGGCGATGAGCGGATCCATGTCGTCCGGCATGCTAACGACGTGCTGCGCCAGTCGGCAATCCCCCTGCGATGCTGCACCCCGCAGCAGCTGGCGGCGAGCCCGAATGTTGCGTCGGGCAGCCCTTGCGCGGACGGAGAGCCCGGCATCGCTCCCATCCGGAGGGGATCTCCGACAGCGGTGCAATGCTGCGTATCACGACACCGGGCGAGGCGCTTGACGAGGATGCGTCCCGGCCCCACAAGCCTCCATGTCCACCATCCATTTCATCGGCGGCGAGAAGGGCGGAGTCGGCAAATCGGTGCTGACGCGCCTGCTCGCCCAGTTCTGCATCGACCGCGCCATCCCCTTCACCGGCTACGACACCGACCGCTCGCACGGCTCCTTCGCGCGTTTCTACGCCGACTATGCATCACCGGTGCTGGTCGACAGCTTCGCCAGCGTCGACGCGATCGTCGAACGGTTGTGCGCCGATCCTGCGCGCATCGCGCTGGTCGATCTCGCCGCCCAGACCCTGGCCCCGCTGCGCGCCTGGATCGAGGCCTCGGCGATGACCGAACTGCTGGCTGAGCAGGGCCACAAGGCGGTGTTCTGGCATGTCATGGACGACTCGCTGGATTCGCTGGCCACCCTCGGCCAGTTGACCGCCGCGTTCGGCTCCACCGTGTCCTATGTCATCGTGCTCAACCACGGCCGCGGCAGCACCTTCGCCCACGTCGAGGCCTCGCCTGAATACGCTGCCGCCCTCGCCCTCGGCGCCCGGGTGGTCAACCTGCAGCGCCTGCACGAGGCGTCGATGCGCAAGATCGACCAGGCCAGCGCCAGTTTCTGGGCCGCGACCCAGCGCGCAGACGGGGCCGGACTGGGCCTCCTCGAACGGCAGCGCGTGCGGGTGTGGCTGAAGCGCACCTACGAGGATCTCGCGCCGAACCTGGCCTGACCTCAGCGCGAGGCGGGCAGGAAGCGCTGCACCAGATCGGCATGCCGGCCGTGACGCCACAGGCTCCAGGCCTCGAAGGCGGCGAAGACCACGGCGAAGCCGAGGACATGCCAGAGCGCGAAGCGCAGCAGCACGCCGACCCGCGTCGGTTTCGGCAGCGGAGCCGGCGGCGGCATCGCCGCCCAGTGGCGGCGCGCGTTGTCGAGACTGCGCGCCGCCGTCGGATGGTCGCCGCGCAGGACCACCGTCAGCGGCCGGATGCGGGCGGTGAAGGCGCCCCCCTCCAGCGCCGCGGCCACCGTTTCGACCAGGAGGCCGGAGCCGCCCAATGACAGCTCCTTCACCCTGCCGCTGCGCAGGGCCGCCTCAGTCTCGGCCAAGCTGCGGACCCGCTTCCAACCGTCGGGTGCCGCAGCCAGATCATCGACCCACAACCTCATGCGAGCAGTCTGCCGAGTTCCGCGATGTCGGCCACCATCGCCTGTGGACGATGGGCCAGCAGATCCTCACGAGCGCCGTAGCCCCAGCCCACCGCGATGAAGCCGATGCCATTGGCCGCCGCCGCGTCACCGTCGACCGGCATGTCGCCAACCAGCACGGCGTCGCGGCGCAGCGCCTCGGGCAGCATGGCGAGGGCACGGGCGACCAGGGCCCGCTTGTCCGGGCCATCGCCGGGTTCGACGCCGCTGGCGCCGAGGAACAGGTGCGCCCAGCCGTGCAGGGCGAGATGCCGCCGCGCGCTGGCCGTGTCCTTGGCCGAGGCGAGGACCAGTTGATGACCGGCGGCATGCAGCGCGACGAGCATGGCGCCGGCGCCGGCGAACTCCCCGGGCAGCGGCGGGTCGGTGGCGGCCACCCAGTCCTGGTAGCCGGTCACCGCGTCGGCGTCGCGTCCCTCGGGCACTCCCAGCCGCCGCCACACATGCGGCAGCGGCAGGCCGATGCAGGCGCGCAGCTCGGAGTCCGGCGGAATCGGCACCCCGACAGCGGCCAACGAAGCGCGCAAGCCGGCGCAGATCCGCGGGGCCGAATCGATCAGCGTGCCGTCGAGGTCGAAGAGGATCGCCCGGATCACGGGGCCGGCGCCGACTCGTCGAAGAGGTCCTCGCCACCGCCGGGCGCCTGCTTGAGCCGGGCGCCGCGGCTGGCGTGGGCGCTGGCGCCGTGGCCGGTGCCGCCGCCCTCTTCATCATCCTCGTCAGCCTCGGGGGCGGCCTGCTCGAACGAGAGCTTGGCCGGATAGAAGTGCATCAGCGTGTCGCCGGTCGGGCCGAAGCGGTTCTTGGCCAGCTTGATCTTGATCGTGCGGTAGGCGTCCTCGCCCTCGCGGTCCTCGTTGTCGACACGGTGGATGAACATCACCGCGTCGGCGTCCTGCTCGATCGAGCCGGAGCCGCGCAGGTCGGACAGGCGCGGCTCGCGCGGCGCGCTGCCCTTCTCCGAGTCGCGCGACATCTGCGACAGGGCCAGCACCGGCACCTCGCACTCGCGCGAGAGGTTCTTCAGCACGCGGCTGATCTCGGTGATCTTGGCGTACTCCTCCTGCTCGCGCGTGCTGCCCTGGAGCAGCTGCAGGTAGTCGATGACGATCAGCTTGAGCGCGTTGCCGGTCTCGAGCTGCCGGCGCTTCACCACCGCGCGCAGCTGGTGGACGGTGAGATCCGAGACGTCCATCATCTCCATCGGCCACTGCTTGACGATCTCGATGGTCTCCTGCAGCCGGTTGAACATGTCCTCCGGCAGGGTGCCCATGTCGAGATCCTTGAACGGCAGCTTGCCGTAGGCCGCGATGAGCTTCTTGACCAGGTCGCGGCGATCGACCTCGAGCGAGAAGAACAGCACGCGCTGCGCCTGCTCGGGTGCCGAAACCACGCCCTGGACGATGCGCAGGGCGAGCGAGGTCTTGCCCACGCCGGGGCGCGCGGCCAGGACGTAGAGGCCGCCCGGACGCAGGCTCATCAACTTGTCGTCGATGTCGGCCATGCCGGTGCGCACGCCGCTGTCGGGGCGGTCGCGCCGCTCCATGATCGCTTCGAACGTCTCGCCGGCGACGGTCGACATCTCGTGCACCGAGGCGGTGGCGTCATGGCGGCCGAGCTCGAGGATGACCTGTCCCGAGCGGGTCACCAGGTCGGTGAAGCTGGCGGTGGTGATGTGGCTCTCGTCGGCGATCGCGGACAGGCGGGCGATCAGGCGGCGCTTGAGGTAGTAGTCGCGCAGCAGCTGGGCGTTGCGCTCGAGGGCGCTGAAGGAGCCGGGGGCGTCGGCCAGGGCGTAGACCGCCTGCGCGCCGCCGAGGGCGGCCAGCGCGCTCTCGCCTTCGATCACCGTATGATCCTTGTCCTCCCAGGCCCACAGCCGCCGCAGCTTGTCCTTGGCGGCGCGATCGAGCTCGTCGGACTCGGCCATCAGCTGGACCTGGCGCAGGCGGTCGAGGGCGGCATCGAAGCGCAGCCGCGACAGCAGCTCAGCCACCGACGGGGCGTCGGCCGCCTGGCCGGTGTCATCGAGTTCGAGGCAGGCCAGCCAGACCAGCCGGTGGTCGCGGTTCCAGAACATCAGCGGATGCGGCACATGGGGCCGCACCCGCTGGATCGCCACCTGGTGCTGCCCGGAGAGGACGACGGCGAGGACCGCGCGTTCGAGATCGGGATTGTGCGGCGGCTCGCGGGTCGGCTGACGCGGTTCTGGCATGGCCTGATGGTATGGCCGGCGCCGGCTGGGAAGCGGAGATCGCCCAACCCGCATCCACGAGTTTTCCACATTGCTCTTTGCTCGGGGGCTTTGCCCCCGCGGCCCGGGCGGGCCTGCCCCCACGGCTTTTGTCGCAGCTCGGTTTCGTCGCATACGCTCCGAAACCGTG
>JAIFKN010000062.1 GCA_020049615.1 bacterium
TCGGATGGTCTGCGGTGATGGCGTGGTGCGGATCGAACTGGCTGTCAGCGGCGTGCTCAGCGAACAGAGCGCGAGCCTGCGCCTGGTCGTCGATCCAGCGGACCTGGCGGCGATCGACGTGCAGGTCGGCTGCGGAGATGTCGCGGTGCAGGGGCCCTCGAGCGTGTCGCACATCTCCGTCGCCGCCACGACCCGGGCCGGTGAGGTGCGCCTGCCGCAGGGTTGGCGCTGAGCCGCCGGCGCAACTGCTCAGGGGCTCCGCCCCTGCGGCCCTTCGGGCCTGTCCCCGCTGCCTCTGTCGCAGCTCGGTTTCGTTCCGAAACCGCGGGCGGTGATATCCGCCCACCGCCGCTCGGCGGCAGCCCCATCGCTGCGCGACGGGGCCCCGGCCTGAGTTGTTACCCGCCGGCTACGCCACCCAGCCGAGCGACTTCAGCCAGGCCTCACACGCCGCCGTCCAATCGCGCACATGCGGCACGTCCTGGGCCAGCCCGAGACCGTGCCGGCCGGTCGGATAGATCGACATGGCGAACGGTACGTTGCAGCGGCGCAGGGCGCCGGCGTAGTGGAAGCTGTTGAACACGCTGACCGCCTGGTCGTCGGCGGTCGACCAGAGGAAGGTCGGCGGGACGCGGTCGTGCACCGCGTTTTCCAGGGACAGCTGGCGCACCAGCTCGGGATCGGCGCCCTTGCCCAGCAGGGCGTCGCGACTGCCGGTGTGGCTCCACGGCTGGAAGCTGATCACCGGGTAGCAGAGCACGGCGGCGTCCGGCCGGCCGTTCTGACGCTCGATCGCATCGGGATGGTCGGGCTTCCCCGGCTGGCCAAGGCAGCTGACGCTGGCGGCGAGGTGGCCGCCGGCGGAGAAGCCGAGCACCCCGACGCGCTTCGCGTCGATGCCCCAGGACTTGGCATTGGCGCGCACGGTGCGGATGGCGCGCTCGGCATCGTGCAGCGGCGCGGGATGGCGGTTCGGCCATACGCGGTAGCGGCAGACGGCCGAGGCGAGGCCTAGCGATCCGAGCCACTCGGCGACCGGCTCGGCCTCGTGGGCGGCCTGGTGGTTGTAGCCGCCTCCCGGCAGCACGACGATGGCGGGGCGCGCCTCGCCAGCGGCGCCGCAGACCACCGGGGTCAGGGTCGGCACCGCGTCGAGTCTGGCGCGATCCGTGCAGGAGGGGTCGACGCCGGCCGACGGGACGCCGGCTGGCCACAGGGGCAGGGTTTCGGTCATGGGAGGAGGTGCCGCAGCAGGCTGGGCAGATCGCGGGCGGACCACGCGTCGCGCAGCGCGGCGATGGCGCCGGAGCGGGCGCGCAGGTGGTGCCGGGCGGCGCGCCTTGCGGCGATCTCGGCGGCGGGCTGACCACGGCGGCGGGCGGAGTCGGCGGCGGCCAGCTGTACGCGTTCAGCTAGGTCGTGGCGGCGGGCCTGGGCCAGAGCGGCGGCGAGCGGTCCGACCAGGGACGGCGGAAGTGAAGCGACATCGGCGAGACGCGCCGCGCCCGCCGCCTCGTCGGCGGCGCCGGGCAGGGCTGCGGCCATCAGCCGGCCGAGCGGATGCGCGCCGGGCCGCGGGCAGCGCGCGAGGCGGGCGGCGGCGGCGCCGGGGCCGTGCACCAGCAAAGCGACGCAGGCGGCGACGGCGGCGCGTTCCGCCGGCCAATCCTCGGGCTCGCCATCGAGCTGGTCGAGGGCGGCGGCCGGCCGGCCGAGCGCGAGGAGAGCGTCGGCGGCGGCGATCAGCGGATCCTCCTCGCCCGGGGCCTGCACCGCGGCTTCGCGGGCCTGCACCAGGGCGGCCTCGGCCTTGCCTTCGGCGAGCAGCGTGCGTGCGGCGAGCACATCGCGGGCGCGGCGTTCGAGCGGATGCTCGGGCACCAGGGCATCGAGGTGGGCGCGTGCGCTGCGCACTTCGCCGGCAGCGAGGGCGAGCTGGATGGCGAGGACGCGACCGTGCGCACCGAGCAGCTCGCCGCGCGCCGCCAGCGCGGCAAGACCGGCAGCCGGACCGTCGCGGCGGGCCAGGGCCAGGCCGCGATCGCGCCACAGGCGGGCGAGGTCGGCGGTGGCGGGACCGGCGAGGAGCGGTTCGGACAGGCGTGCTGCCTCGTCAAGCCGGCCGAGACGCCAGAGCGCCGCGCACAGCTCGAGGTGGCGGGCCTCGCCGGGCGCCGCGCCCTCGGCCAGCCGCCGCCACGCCGCCTCGGCGGCGGACCCGCCGCCGAGGCGTTCGTGCAGGAGCGCGGCCTGTCGCATCAGCGCCTGGTCCTCCGGGCGGGTCGCCAGGGCGGCTTCGAGATGGCTGCTGGCCGCCGCGTGCTCGCCGGACTGCTCGGCGATCACCGCTGCCAGCGTGCGGATGGCAGCATCGGCCGGGGCGGCGGCTACCGCGGCGGCGATGTGCTCGCCGGCCGCTGTCGCAGCCCCGAGATGCCATTCGACCTCGGCGAGATGCAGGAAGGCGGCGGCGGCCGGGGCGGCGGCGGCGTGGCGCATGGCGGCCCGACGTGCCGCGGTGGCCTGGCCGGCGATCGCCAGGGTCAGGGCCAACTCGGCCCAGGGCTGGGGGGCATCCTGCTCGACCAGCGGCAGCAGCGCCTCGGCGGCGGCGCGGTCGCCCGCCTGGACGGCGATGCGCACGCGGCGGATGCGCAGGCGCACGTCGTCGCCGCGGGCGAGGGCGCGGTCGAGCTGGGCGAGGGCCTCGGCGCGGTCGCCGCGGCGCTCGGCCACCGCGGCGGCCAGCTCATGGGCGGCGGCCGGGATCTGGCGTCCGGCCATGGCGCGGGCCAGCTCCGTCGCGGCGAGGCGGTCGTCGCCGGCGGCGAGCAGAGCCTGGGCGTGCAGGGTGGCGTACTCCGGCGCGCGGTCGAGGCGGGCCGCCTTGCCCGCGCAGGCCACCGCCTCGGCGGGCAGCTCGCGCATCAGCGCGATCTCGGCACGCAGGGCCCACAGCTGCGGCACGTCGCCGGCGATGGCGAGGGCCTTGCCCACCGCCTCGTCGGCCTCGGCCAGGCGGCCGAGCCGGCGCAGCGCCTCCGCCTGCAGGCCGAACAGCGGCGCGCTATCAGGGATCTTGGCCAGGGCGGCGCGCACCGCCGTCTCGGCCTCGGCGGCGTGGCCGACGGCGAGATGCAGCTCGATCAGCTCGCGCCAGGCCCACAGGTAGTCGGGCTGGCGCTCGACCGCGCGTTCGAGCCAGGGGAGTCCGCGTTCGCGCACCCCGCGATGCTTGAGCAGGAAGGCGACCAGCCCGTCGCTGACCGAGTCATCGGGCGCCAGTTCCCTCGCGCGCTTGCACGCCTCGTCGGCGGCATCGTGCTCGTTCAGCAGCGAGCGCACCTCGGCCAGCTCGCGCCAGGCCCAGGTGTAGTCGGGGTCGATGCTCACTGCCTGCTCGAGATGGGCCGCGGCGTCGCGCAGCCGGTTCTGGTGCCGGCGCAGGTCGGCTATGTAGCCGTGGGTGGTGGCGTCGTAGGGGTCGCTGGTGCGGGCGCGTTCGAGCAGCCGCTCGGCGATGTCGTCCTTGTTGATCTGCCGCGCCACCTCGGTGGCCTCGTGCAGGATCCAGTTCGCCTCGGGTGCCGACTTGTGGCCGCGCTGGTAGGCGGCCAGGGCCTCGTCGAAGCGGCCGGCCTTGCGCGCCAGCTGGCCGAGCTGGGCATGGGCCCAGGGATAGTCGGGATCGTCGGCGATGGCCGAGCGGCACAGCTCGCCAGCACGCGCCGGATCGCTCTCGGCGATGATCTGGGCCAGTTCGACCTTGGCCCAGGTGGCGGCCGGCTCGTTGCGCAGGATCTCCTCGTACAGCTCCACCGCCGCGTTGCGGTCGCCCTGTTCGCTTTCGAGCTGGGCGAGATGTCCGCGCGTCCAGTGGTCGCCCGGCGACAGCTGCAAGGCCTGCTGGTAGTGGGTGCGCGCCTGCTCGGCCAGGCCCAGGGCGCGTTCGGCCTCGGCCAGCTCGGCCAGCGTCCACGCCGCGTCGGGATCCAGCGCCAACGCCATCAGCAGGCGGTCGCGCGCCGTCTCGGCGTCGCCGGTCTGGCGCAGGCAGGCACCGCTGCGCGCCAGCAGGCCGCCGCGCTCGGGGCTGGCGTTGTCGACCTCGGCCAGACGGCGTTCGAGCTCGGCCAGGGCCTCGTGGTAGCGTCCCTGGTTGAAGTAGAGGTCGGCGAGCTGGTCGCTCTCGCCGGCGTCCAGCGTGTCCCGGCGCAGGGCGCGTTGGCTGGCGCCAGCCCGCTGCAGGTCCTCGCGGCGGACGAAGAAGAGGTGGCGGAAGCGGTGCAGCGAGGCTGACAGGCCGTGCTGGGTGGCGGCATCCTCGAGCACGCGTTCCGCGGTCTCGACCTCACCGGCGCACTCCAGCGCGCTGGCGAAGCCGAGCGAGGTCCACAGGTCGGTCGGCTGCTTGCGGTGCAGGTCCTGGTAGCGGCGTGCGGCGTCGCGGAAGCGCCGCTGGCGCATCAGCTCCTCCGCCTCCTGCATCGCCCGGTCTTCGGGACCATCATCGCGTTCGTCAGGCATCTGCCGGAAGCGTAGAATGGGGATGAGGGTGCCAAGAGGCAGTGGGGTGCGGTCTACTGGCCGCTGGCCGTTGCCGGCAGGGCGTTACCAGTCCCAGCCCAGCGCCAGGGTGATCTGCCGCCCCACATCCGAGGTGTACTGCGTCTCGTTGGCCACGACCAGGCTTTCCGCCGTCGGCTGGTAGAATTCGACGTGCGAGGTGTCGAACACGTCCATGACCGAGAAACGGACGAAGCGCGAACCGGTCATGGCGAAGCGGTAGCCGATCGACAGGTCGAGCGCGGCGTAGGGGTCGAGCTCCTGCAGCGCGATCAGGGTGTTGCGGAACAGGCGGGTGTGGCCGATGTCGTAGACCGTGCGCCCGTCGACATAGCGCCCGGCAGCGGTGGCGAACCAGCCGTCCTCGGTCCAGTCGATGCCGAGGTTGATCTTCCAGTCGGGCGGCGCGTTGGCGTCGCGCGGCACGGTGTAGTCGTACTGGTAGATGGTGCCGAGCGGCGAGCCGGTCGGGAAACCGGGGCTGGTGAAGCTCACTTCGTCCCGGTAGCGCCCATGCTGGAAGGTGCCGTTGCACCAGGCGGTCAGACCGCTGTCACCCAGGGCCGCGCGCAGACTGGCCTCGGCGCCGAACACGGTGTACGGGTTGTCGAGGTTGTCGAACTGGAAGAACGGGCCAGGGCCGATCGTGCTCGGGGCGCCGGCCATGGCCCACTTGATGAAGTTGGCCTGCTGCTCGTCGAAGGGCAGCGGCAGCTTCCACACCAGATCGTCGGCGCGGTTCCAGAAGCCACCGAGGCTGACCTCGAAGGCGCGGCCGTCGCGTAGGCGCCACTGCGCCTCGACGGCCTGGATCTGCTCCGACTGCAGATCCTCGCTCGGCTTGATGAAGTAGTCTTCCTCGTAGCTCTCGAGTGGGTTGGGCAGCCGGTAGCCACGCGAGTAGGAGAGCAGCGCGTACTGCCGAGCCGCCGGCGTCCAGTTGAGCGCCAGGCGGGGACTGGTCTGGTTGCCGGTGCGGTTGTCGTTGTCGCCACGCACCCCGGCGGTCAGCTGCAGGTCGTCGCTCAGCCGCCACTGGTCCTCGGCGAACAGTCCGACGCCTGTGCGCCGCACCGTCTCCCAGCTCGATTCGTCCTCGTCGCTCGCGCCATAGCGCCATAGGTTCGAAGACGACTCCCATTCCATCACCTCGCCGCCGAAGCCCAGCTGGTGGGTCCCCAGCTGGAGGTCGATCTGGAGGCGCGCCAGACGCTCGACGTCCTCGAAGCGGAATTGCAGATAGCTGAAGTCGGTTGGCGGATCGTAGTAGGACTGCAGGTTGCGGTAATCGGAGTCGACGTGCCGCTCGGACAGCGACACGCGCAGCCATGACGAGCGGAGTTCGAGGGTCAGCAGGTCGTCGTCAATGTTGATCGTCGGCGGCCCCTGGGCGGCGCCATCGACCACCTCCCAGGGCTTGCGACGCACGGTGCGTGCCGCCGCTTCGATGCGCCAGTCGCCGCCCAGTTCGGTGCCGATGAGGGCGCGGGCCCGCCAGGCCTTGGTATCGCGCGCGGTGTCATCGTCGTTGCGTGTGCTGGGCTGGTAATGCAGTCCGCTCTCCACCCCGGGCAGGTCGTCGAGCAGGGTGTAGCCGGTGCCGAGCTTGCCATAGAAGCCGCCGCCCAGCGGTCCGGCGAGGGTCGCGTCGCCCTCGTAGGCGCCGGGATCGCCGACCCGCCCGATGACGGTGAAGCGCGCCGTCTGCGGCACCGGCTTGCTGGTCATCGAGATGACGCCGCCGAAGGCGTTGGCGCCGTAGGTCACCGACCCCGGGCCCTTCGCCACCTCGATGCGTTCAAGGTCGCTGTAGTCGATCGTCCCCGACCAGATCGAGGCGCCAAGTTCGGGCAGGCGGAACTCCCAGCCATCCTGCAGGACCATCACGCGGGTGTTGAAGGGGCCGTTGTAGCCGCGCAAGCCGACCTCGTACTGGCCATGGCGCAACTGGTAGACATCGACTCCGGCGACATAGCGCAGCCGGTCCGGCACCGAGGAGGCCGGCGACAGCAGCAGATCTTCGACCAGCACGACCTCGACCGGGGCCGGGGCGCTGGCCACGTCCTGGCGGCGGCGCGAGACGCTTTCGACCCAGGCGCGCTCGTCGAGCAGTTCGACGTCGCCGGCCCCGAGCGCGGTGACCGGCGCCTCGCCGGCTGGCAGGCATGCGGCGATGGCAAGGACGAGCGGGACGCAGCGCATCTGCGTCGGGATCCTGCATAGGGTGCGACGGATCGCAACGATGCGCCGGACGTCCGTCAGAACCGCCAGCCGTCGGCGATGGCGGAGAGCAACCGGACGCAGCGCACGTTGCCTGGGGATCATGGCATCCTGCCGTCGATCCGCAACGCCGTCCAGGTTGCCTGTCGCATCCCCCCCGCGAGCATCGGCGCGTGGCCACCATCCTCGACCAGATCATCAGTCATAAGCGCACCGCCGAAGTGCCGCTGCTGCCGCCGGTCGACCGCGCCGCGCTGCGCGACCTGCCGCCGTGCCGCGGCTTCCGCGCCGCCCTGGCGCGCGACGGCAAGGGCCCGATCCGCGTCATCGCCGAGTGCAAGAAGGCGAGCCCGAGCAAGGGCGTGTTCGCGCCCGACTACGATCCCGTCCGCACCGCCTTCCACTACGTCCACGGCGGCGCCAGCTGCCTGTCGGTGCTGACCGACGGGCGCTTCTTCCAGGGCACCGTGCGCGCCGCGGTGCAGCTGCCGCTCATCCGCAAGGACTTCACCGTCGACCAGCGGCAGATCGCCCAGGCCCGCCTGGCCGGCGCCGACGCCATCCTGCTGATCGCCGCCTGCCTGGAGACCGGGCTGATGCGCGACCTGCACGGCTTCGCCCGCGACCTCGGCCTCGACGTGCTGGTCGAGGTGCACGACGCCGACGAGGCGATGCGCGCGCTGTCCATCGGCGCCGCGCTGGTCGGGGTCAACAACCGCAACCTGCACGACTTCAGCGTCAGCCTGACGCGCACCATCGAGCTGCTGCCGGGCCTGCTCGGCGACGGCCGCGTGGTGGTCAGCGAGAGCGGCATCCGCAACCGCGACGACTGCCGCCTGCTCGAGCAGTCCGGCGTCGACGCCGTGCTGGTCGGCGAGACGCTGATGCTGGCGCCGGATCCGGTGGCCGAACTGCAGCGCCTGCGCGGCACGGTGGCGCGCGGCCTGACCGGCTAGACCGCCAGCACCTCGCGCAGCGCCCGCGCCAGGTCGGCGCCGAAGGCGCGGGCGCCCTCGGGCAGCACCGCGACGCCGGCGGCGTCGGCATACGGGATCTCGAAGGTGGTCGCGAGGGCGGTGCCGGGCAGCTCGCTGGCCCAGCGCCGGATGCCGCACCCGCTGCCGTAGTTGGCGCCGGTGTTCCACGCCCGCCCGAAGGGCAGGTCGCCGTCGGCGCGATAGGGCAGCGGACCGCGGCGCACGCGTTCGAGCGCGGCGGCGAGGCGCTGCTGGCCGGCCCAGGTCGGCGCGTCTTCGGCGCCGACCTGGTAGATGTGCTGGTTGTACTCCCCGGCGATCCACGGGCAGTGCAGATCGAGCTGCACCACGCGGCGGCCGCCGGCCCAGCCGTCCCAGCCGCGGCGGATCGCCGCCGTCTCCGGGTAGACGCTGTCGCCCAGGTAGTCGCGGCCGTGGTCGCGCGGAAGCCGTCCCTTGCCCTGGTCGCCCTCCTCGGAGCCGTCGAGGTCGACGAACGGCACCACCAGCAGCTCGGCCAGGCCGCGCCAGGCAGGATCCGCCAGCACGGACCGGACCAGGCCCTCGACGGCGTAGCCGGCCATCGCTTCGCAGCAGTGGTGCCGGGCGGTGACCATCAGCAGCAGGGGCCCGTCGCCACAGCGCACCAACGGCACCGCGCGTCCGCCGCGCGACGTGCACAGCGTCTCGTGGCGCAGCCCCGGCTGGCCGGCGGTGAAGGCCTCCCAATCTGCGAGCTGGTGCGGGATGCCGAAGGCGAAGCGCACGCTGGCGGCAGCGGCCGGCACCTCGTAGCTGAAGGCCTCGCGGCGCTCGCCGGCGTCGTCGTCGAGCCAGCGCCACGAGCGGCCCTCATCCAGGCTGAGCGCAGGGCCGCGCACGCCGATCAGGGCGCCATCGCCGAAGCGTACAGCGATCCGCCGTCCGGCCGCCCCCCGCAGGCGGAAGGACCAGTGGAACCAGGGGTCCATCGAGTCGCGCTGGTCGTGCCGCACGCGCAACACGCCGTCGGCGAGGTCGTCGACCAGCAGGTTGCCGCCGGGGAAGCCGGTCTCGACGGTCAGGCCGTCGCCCTGCCAGGTGGTGCGTCGGTTCATTCCGGACCTTGCGAGGCCGGCGGACCAGGATCGGCGAGGTAGAGCCAGTAGGTCTTTCCGCCCTGCTCGATCTCGTAGAGCAGGCACGGCCGCGGGCCGCCGGCCTGGTCTATGGTCGCCACCCCGGCGCGGTTGAGCAGGGTGTGCGAGGCCCAGCCCAACGGCGCGCCGCTGAGCAGGTCGGGGTCGGCCGCCTCGCCGCTGGCGTTGACCACATGGCGTACCGCGACCAGCCCCTTGGGCGGGTCCGACCAGCCGCGCAGACTCGCCGGATCGGCCAGGCGCTTGCGCACCGCGTCCAGCAGCGGGCCGTGCGCGCGGTCGATCGCCGCCACCGAGGCGCGCTCCGGCAGGTCGAACATGTGATGCACGCCGAGCGCGAACAGGCCGACTGCAGCCAGCACCAGGATGACGACGACGATGCCGATGAGCGCGAAGCAGCCGACGGTGATCTTCAGGCAGGCCATGCACGAGGGTAGGCGGAGGGGCGGTCCGGCTCAAGCGCCGCGCCCCGTGCGCTGGACTGCCGTCCGCGCCGGCGCACGGTGCGGGGATGCCGCACAACCACTTCCTCGGCCTGCGCCTCAGCCACGAGACCGCCGAGCGCCTGCGCGCGATCGCCGGCCGGCTGCAGCAGTGGGAGCTGCCGGCGCGCTGGACCCACCCCGACGACTACCACCTGACGCTGGTCTTCCTCGGCGAACTCGACGACGACGTGGCGCGCTACCTGCCCGACGCCATCGCCGAGGTCGCCGGCAGCCAGCGTGCCCCGCGCCTGACCTTCAGCGGCCTGGGCGCCAGCGGCAGCCATGGCGACGGCCCGAAGTACGTCTTCGCCGCGGTCGATGACCCCGAGCAGGGCTGCGACGGCATGCGCCGAGACCTCTGCGAGGTGCTCGAGGAGGCGCCGGGGCGCGACTTCCGTCCGCATGTCACCCTGTGCCGGCCGCAGCCGGCGCCGGCCAGGCTGCCGCTGTTCCGCGACTGGCCGCATCTGCTGGAGGCCAACGGCCAGGCGCAGTAGCGACATCGTCCTGTGGCGCAGTTCGGGCACCGGCGCGACGCGCTACGAGGCGCTGGCGAGCTGGAAGCTGGGGTAGCTGGCAGCCGCCTTCAGCCGCTCACCACTCCAGCACCCCCACCTGCGCCACCCGCTCACGCAGGCCGGCGTACTGCGACGGGGCGATGCCGACCTCGCGGCGGAAGGCGTGGGCGAAGTAGCGCGGACTGGAGAAGCCCAGCGACCGCGCCACGCCCGCGACCTCGGCGCCGGTGGCGAGGCGTTCACGGGCGAGGTCGAGGCGCCGCGCCAGCTGCCAGGCGGCCGGCGTGGTGCCGAGGTGCTCGGCGCACAGGGCATGCAGGCTGCCCGCCGACATGCCGGCGGCACGCGCCGCGGCGGCCACCGTGCAGGGCGGTTCGGCGGCGAGGGCGGCGAGGGCGCGCTGCAGCCCGGCGGGCACGGCGCGCGTCGCGGCCGGCTGCGCCGCCAGCACCAGCAGCTCGGCCAGGGTGGCACGCAGCGCGGCGGCGAGCAGCGGATCGCCCGAACCCGGCAGCAGGGCGACCACGCGACGGAACACCGCTGCGACCTCCGGCGGCGCCGGCCAGGCGCTGTCGCGGCGCGCACGCAGGACGCGGCGCAGCCGAGCCAGTCCGGCGGCATCGAAGGGCGTGCCGCGGCCGGCGTCGCGTCGGCCCGGCTCCAGCTGCAGCCACAGCATCTGCACCGGCGGCATGATCCCGTCGCGGGCGCGATGCGCGCGCCGCGGGCCGGTGAGCATGAAGCAGCCACCGTTGGCGACCAGGCGCCGGCCGGGCAGCTCGACCTCAAGCCGGCCGCGGTGGACGTAGTGCAGCTCGGCCGTCGCGTGGCGGTGGCTGGGCAGCCACAGCGCGGTATCGAGGCGGTGCAGGGCGCCGCGGCGCAGCATCGGCATGGCCGCGAGGAAGCCCTCGAACGAGGTGCGTTCGCCGCGCTCGGGGGGCAGGAAGGACGGCAGATGCGGGGACGGGGGCACGGGCGATCGCCTCACCTGCACGATAGCGCCATCGCCTGGCGGCGGGAGCGGCTATAACCGGAGCCATGCCCACCTGCCCCATCCGCATCGGCGACCCGTTCGGCGACGACGGCCAACTGGTCGGCGAGCTGAGCGCGCCGCTCGCCGGCACCCTCGTCCTCGCCATCGAGAGCCCGCGTCCCTTGCGTCTCCACCTCGGCGACCGCCTGGTCCTCGACGAGGGTTTGTGGTGGCGGCGCTACGAGCGTCTGCTGCGCGCCATCGTCGTCGTGCCGGTGGCGGCCGGGATGCACCGGCTGGTCGCGACCTACGGGCCGCGGCCGCAGTGGCCTGCGCACCTCGACCACGACTGCCCGTCGCGCAACCGCGAGACGGTGCGGAGCGGCCTGCGCCAGCGCCGCCCCGACCGCTTCGGCCTGGCCGGCGAGGTGCAGTCCGGCGCGGCGGCGGTCGCCGCCAGCCTGCGCATCCTCGCCGGCCACTGCGTCATCGACGGCGTCACCTACCAGCAGGTGCTGGCCCGCCGGTTCGACGCTCCGCGCGACGGCATGCCGTCGACCGAGTCCGACCGGCCGGGCTGGCTGGCGCGGCCGGCCCTGGCGCTGCGCAGCGCGGTCGCCCCGTTCCTCGCCCGGGAAGCAAGCGATGACGCCGACCGGCAGGTTGGCTACACCCGCTTCCTCGTGCCGGTGGCCAATGCAGGCGAGCCGCTGCCCGCTGCCCGCGACGAGGCCTCGGCCGAGACCCGCCTCGAGCCCGAATGCGTGGTGGTGCGCAGCCTCGGCCTCGAGCTCGACCTCGCCTGGGACCGCCTGCCCGACCATGCCGCTCCGGCTCCGGCCGTGGTGCCGGCGGCGGTGCGCGCCGTCCTGCCGGTGCACGAGACGCGCGGCCGCCGCGCCCCGGTGCGCGAGCACCGCGAGCTGCGCTGGCCGGACGAGGCGGCGCTGCTCGCCGCAGCCCCGCGTCCGCTCGTGCCGGCCGGGCAGGAACGCATCCTCCGCGCCCACGACCACGCCTGGCGCATGCTGCGCCGGCTCCGTCGCACCACCGCGCCGCGCAGCGGCCTGCCCAACGACTACGTCGGCACCAGCATGGGCGGTTTCGCCAACGAGATGTTCGTCTGGGACAGCTCGTTCACCGCCATGTGCACGGCCTGGGCCTGGCGGGCCTTCCCCTACACCGCCACCCTCGACTGCCTGTACAGCCGGCAGATGGACGGCGGCTACATCCACCGCGAACACGACACCCGCGAAGGCATCCCGGTCGGCTACGAACCGGACTTCTCGCCCAACCCGCCGATCAGCACGGTGGCGGAATGGAAGATCGCAGCCCTGACCGGCGATACCGCCCGTCTCGCCGCGGTGCAGCCGGTGCTGGCCGCCAACCACGGCTGGCTGCGGCGCAACCGCCGCCTCGCCGATGGCACCTACTGGACCACCGGCCTGGCCAACGGCCTCGACAACTCGCCCTCGCTGGGCGACGGCTATCCCGACCTGACCGCGCAGCAGGCGCACGCCGCTGAGCTGCTCGGGCTGATGGCCGGCATCCTCGGCCGCGGCGACGAGGCGAAGTCATGGGAGGCCGAGCGCCAGGAGATCGGCGCGGCGATGAACGCCCGGCTGTGGAGCGAGGCGCTGCGCTTCTACAGCACCTCGCTGCCGGAGGGGGGGCATAACCCCAACAAGGTCGCCACCGGCTTCTGGCCGCTGTGGACCGGCCTGGTGCCGGCGTCGCGGGTCGACGATCTGGCGCGGCACCTGCTGGATCCCGCCAGCTTCTGGCGCCATCATCCCATCCCCAGCCTGGCCGCCGACAGCCCGCACTACGTGGCCGCGGGGAAATACTGGCTGGGCAGCACCTGGGCCCCGACCAATGCCGCCACGGTGTGGGGCTTCGCCCGCGCCGGGCGGCACGACCTGGCGCGCAAGCTGGCGCGGCGGCACCTCGACGTGCTGGCCGAACTGCGCGACGCCACCGATGCGCTGTGGGAGAACTTCGCCCCCGACGCCACCGCACGCGGCTCGTGGTCGCAGCCGGACTACTCATGGACCGCGCTGGGCCCCATCGCCCTGCTCTACGAGGCGGTGATCGGCGTACAGCCCGACGCCCTGCACGGGCGCCTCCGCTGGCATCTGCCCGAGGCCGGCTGGGGCCTGGAGCGCATCCCGCTCGGCGATGCCACCATCGATCTGCGCATGCTCGATGGCGGACGCTTCGCGGTGGCGACCGACCGCGCCTTCACCCTGGAGATCGATGACGGCAGGACAGTGCGCGAGCAGCGCATCGCGGCCGGCAGGTGGGAGCTGGGGTAGGCTGGACGCTGGTCCCTGGGGCTGGCTGCTGGCCGACGGGGCCATAGCCTGACCGCGGGGGTGTGCCGTGACTGCGATCGCCTTCGCCTGCGAAGCCTGCTCCGCCCGTCAAGCCGTCGACCGCGCGGTCAGCGGCGCGATCCCGTCTTGCAGCGCCTGCGGCGGCACCCTGCGGCTGGCGCAGCCGGTGCTCTACACCTGCCTGCCCTGCAAGGTGCGGAGCAAGCCGACCAGCGCCGATCCCGCCGTCGCCAAGCCCTGCCCGAAGTGCGGCAGGCCGCTGGGCCTCGCGCTCGGCGCCGATGTGGCGGCGACGGTCCAGATGCCGTCCGCATCGCCGCCCGCGCCGCAGATCGACGACGGCACCCTCGCCACCTCCGATCCCGCCCTGCCGCGCCTGAACGCCGGTGGGCTGCTGCCCGGCGACCGCTTCGGACGCTACGAGATCGAGCGCGAACTGGCGCGCGGCGGCATGGGCATCGTCTACGTGGTGCGCGATCCGACGCTGAAGCGCCGCCTGGCGCTCAAAGTATTGATCGCCGGCGAGAACGCCGACGAGGGCGCCATCCGCCGCTTCGTGCGAGAGGCGCGCTCGGCCGGCCAGCTGCGCCATCCCAACATCATCGCCGTGCACGAGGCCGGCGAGATCGACGGCAAGCACTTCTTCACCATGGATCTGGTCGAGGGGCGCGAGCTGGGCAGGCTGCCCGACGAGGGCGTCAGCCTGCGCGAGCTGGTCGCGCTGATGCGCACCATCTGCCAGGCCCTGCACCATGCCCACCGCCACGGCGTGGTGCATCGCGACCTCAAGCCGGCCAACATCATGGTCGAGAAGGACGGCCGCCCGCTGATCATGGACTTCGGCCTGGCCAAGGACGTCAGCGGCAACGCCTCGTTCCGCTCGCTGTCGGGCATGGTCGCCGGCACCCCGGCCTACATGAGCCCGGAGCAGGCCCAGGGCCTGACCGACGAGATCGATCACCGTACTGACGTCTATGCCTGCGGCGTGATGCTCTACGAGCTGGCCACCGGCCGACGGCCGTTCGGCGGCAACAGCATGTTCGACACCATCCGCGCCGTCGTCTCCGACGAGCCCGATCCGCCGGCCAAGCTCTCGGTCGAGTGCGACGCTGCGCTCGAGGCGGTGATCCTGCGCTGCCTGGAGAAGGACAAGGCCAAACGCTACACCGACGCACAGGCGTTGGCCGACGACCTCGGCCGCTGGCTCGACGGCGCGGCGGTTGCGGCCAAGGGGCGCAACCCGGCGTTGCACGCCTGGCGCCGCCTGCGCCAGCGCCCGACCCTGCTCGCCGGCCTCGGCATCGGCGCGGTAGCGGCACTGGCGGTGGTGGTGATCACCCTGGTCCTGGTGCTCGGCGATGACGCGATGGACCGCGCCGAAAAGGCCTATGCCAACGGCGGTGAACGCGCCCACGCCACCATCGTGCTGCTCGCCGGCCAGCTCGCCGACGGCCAGGTGCCGCTCGCGCACCGTCAGCGCGCGCTCGTCCTGCTGCGCCGCGCTGCCGCCGATGGCGATGCGGCACATGAGGCGGCTGCCGGCAAGGCCCTGGTGGCGCTCAAGGATCCCGAGATCGCCGGCCTCCTCGCTGGTGTGGTCGAGGACGGCAAGACCGCGTCCGGGCGCCGCAACCAGGCTCTCGACCTGCTGGCCGGGATCGGCGAGGACCAGGCCATCGCCGCCCGGCTCCTGGCCCTGGTTGGCGCCACGCCGGCGAGCGAGGTCGTACCCCTCGCTGCCACCGCCCTGAAGCTCGATCCGCCCGGCGCGATCGACCCGCTCAGCGCGCTGGCTGCGGACGCCTCGCGGCCGAAGGCGCAGCGCATCGCCGTGCTCCAGGCGCTGGCTGGCGGCAATCCGATGACCCATGGCGCGGCGATGCAGCGCATCCTCAAGCTCGCCGGCGACGCCGACGCCGAGATCGGTGCCGCCGCCGAGGCGGTGGTCAAGCAGGCGCGTGGCCGCGAGGCGATGTTCAACGGCATCAAGGTGACCGGCGTCGCTGGCAAGGGCGGCGACGCCGCCGAAGCCGCCGCCACGGTCAACAAGGCGGCCGCCGACAATCAGCGCAAAGTCATGCAACTGGCTGGTGAGTTGGGAGAAGAGGACGAGACGGCGGCGCCGCCGCCGAAGTGACGGCCAGCGACCAGCGACCCTCAGGGCGGGCACACCGCCGGTGCCCCATCATCATCCCACTGCCAGGTGCGCTCGCCCTGTGCCGTCCGCCAGCGGCGCGGGGTGGTGCCCGCACGCCAGTCGAGTGCCGCGCTCGGCGCCGGCGCCGACGCGGCCAGCGCGAAGGCCGCGCGCAGTGAGGCATCCTGCTCCGGTCCGACTGCATCGGGATGGGCCGAGACGAACAGGGCGGTGCCGCTGGCGGCCAGCGCCTCGAGCCAGGCGCGGTTG
>JAIFKN010000078.1 GCA_020049615.1 bacterium
GTGAACATCCGCAATGCCGCGTGTTCCCGCTGAGGTCATGCGCGATGGCCAGCAGCGCCAATCGCTCCGTGGTGGACTGTTGCAGCGCGGCACGCACCTGATCGAGCCCACGCCCACCCCCCGCTCCGATGATCTGCACCTGGGCCCGGCTGACGCCGGCGTCGGTGGCGACGAGGATCTCCTCGACGCCAGGCCGCATGCCCGTGACGCGGAATGGGAGGACCAGCTGCCCGAGGGCCGGCACGCTGGCCGGCAGCGGCGTCTGACTCTTGAGGCACGCGCAATCGACGGAAATCATCGTCACACGGGTGCCGGGGGCTCCGCTCAGGGTCAGGGTGATGGTGCGGATGTCGCTCGGCGCCAGGTCGTGGCGCTGCAGTGGCGGACTCAGGCGCGGGGGGTCAGCTGCAGCCAGGAGGGCAGCACCGGTGAGCAGCATGAGCAGCCATGATGACACGCGGAAAGGCTGGCTGGTCGGCCGATGACGGCAACAGCGTCGGATTGATATGTGCGAGCGTCGATTCGAAAACAATGGAACTTGCGGCTTGTATCCCTCAGTCCTGAGTGCCGCACCGTGCGATCTGCAATCGTTCCCTATCCCGCTGGCCCATGGGTCCTGGCCGCGCTGGTGCTGACGCTCAGCGCCTGCGCCTCCGGATCGCGCCCGGCTACCGGTCCAGCCGCCCAACCGACACCTGCTTCTCCTGCTGGCAGCGCCGCAGCCGGGGGCGCTGCGGCGACCGGTTCCCCCGGGGCGACCGCGTTCGCTGGCCACCATGCCGCCCCACCACCGTCGACGAAACCCGTCGACGGCGCGTCACACGATATCGACCACCGTGTGGCCTGGGCAAGCAGGGCGGCAGGTCCCGGCGTCCCCGTGCTGCGGTCGCTTGATCCCGGCTACCGAACCCTGCCGCCAGGTGGGCAGATTGTCCTGCGTGCAGCAGCCCCAGCCGGGGCCCGAGTACAGTTCCGCAGCTTCGACAGCGGTCGTTTCGTCGAAAGCGGTCAGACGATCGCTCAGGTCCGTGCAGACGCCGATGGCGTGGCATGTGCGACCTTCGAGGCGATCGCTGGCGTCACGGCAGATGTCCATCTCGTGGTGAGCAGTCCCGATGCCAGCGACCGCCTGGAGATCCTGCTAACCATCACCGAACCGACGACTGGGAGCCAGCCATGATCCACCGCACCATCGTCATCGCTTGCCTGGCTCTCAGCCTGCTTGCCGGCGCCCCCGCTGCCGCTGGCGAGGATGGACAGGCGACGATGAGTTGGCAGCAGGTCAAGCCGATCCTCATCGCGAACGGGTACGACCCCAGTTGCTTCAACCCTGACGCCAACTGGTGCGGATGCATCGTCACCTGCCTGGCGAACGGAACGAAGGCCTGGTACTGCATCGATGGAGACAGCGGCAACGACAACTGCACCTATCTGGAGCTCGACTGCTCCTACTCGATGATCGACAATACACGTCTCGCGCATCTGCACAGCGCGGTGGACTGGCGTCCGATGGCGGCGGCGGGGTCGTGTGCGCCATGTGGTGGTGGTGGGGGAGGGGTATCGGCGGCCACCGAACAACCCCTTCCGTCATTGGTGCTCGGACGCGTCCACCGTTACCGCGACATCCACCGGAACGGCAGTTTCGGCCCAGGGGTATTCAGCTTCGTCGATGCAAACCTCATGCTGACTGTCAGCAACCCGGCCACGGGCTCGGGCATGATCCGCCTCTTCGATCCGCGGGCGCGCGTCGAGTTCATCCTGTACGACAACGACTCGAACGGGCTGTACGAGGATACCCGCCTGCGGCTCGCCGGCACCATCGAATTGCAGAACGCCGACGGAAGTCGCTGCGTCGCCATCCCGTCAGCCGTGCGCGCCGTGCTGACCGCGACCAATGGCGTCCGTACGAACTTCGACCTCGTGCGGACGGCCAATGACCCCGCCAGCACCGACCGGCGCGGGCGCGTCACCGGGATCGCCGATCGCAACGGCAACGCCATCACGATGGCCTATGAATTCCCTCCCGGCGCAAGCGACGCTGATCTGGGCAGCGACCGGGCCAAGCTGCTCCGCCTCAGCCAGGTGAGCGACGCCTATGGCCGCCGTGCGCACTTCTCCTACGCCCCCGCACCGATATCGGGGAATTACGTGGTATCCTCGATCGTGGCGCCCGATGGCAGCGTGATCACCTACGAGTACGCCAATCCCGGGCTCGGCTTGGGCCAATGGGACATCGTCGGGCTGTCGGCGGTGCGCTGGTCGAACGGCGAGGTGGCCACCTTCGCCACCACCCTGGATAGCGAAACCCAGAACGTCGTTGTCGCCTACGACGATCCAGGCGCCGAGGGGACACACCGTCGGAAGCAGGTCTACCTGACGACTGGCAGCTGGGTCACTCCGGAAGGGGCCGTACTCAGCCGTTCGGGTCGGCTCGTGCGCGCGGTCCGGAATGGCGCCGGCGAGGTCATCTACGCCAACTGGACCGGTACGGTTCCGGCGGGTAGCGACCTATCCGGATTCAGCCTGGCTGGCGATCAGGTCACCTACGTCTATGCGGGCGGCAACCGGCTGGCGGCGTGGATCAGCCGTGGCGGCTTCCCGGTTGCCGCAGCGGCAGCTGAGAACGTGAGCTTCGACGTCAGCGGCCAACCGGTTGTCGGTCACTGGCGCTGCATCGAGTCGTATGGTCACAATACCCAGAAGCGGGTGACGACCAGGTTCGACGGACTCGGTCGGCGGACCACCTGGGGCATCGCTGTAAATACCGGTGCCATGCTCCAGCGCACCGCCGCCGATGGCGGCATCGAAACCTGGACGCGCAACCAGTTCAAGCAGCCGACCGTGCACATCGATGCGGAAGGCCAGCGGACCGAGACCATCTACGATGCGCAGGGCAACTGGACCGAGCGCACCGAAGCTGTCGGCACAGCTGTCGCGGCCACCTGGCGTCGCGTCTCCAATGCGCGCGGGCAGGTGCTCAGTGAGACCGATCCGTTGGGCCGGACCACCGATTATGCGTATTCCTCGGCTGGTTACCTCGCCGCAGTCACGGCCCCGCCGGATGTCGCTGGAGGGTTGCGTGCAGTCACCGTGTACACCTATGACGAGATGACGGGCCGCCTGATCCGCATGCGCGACCCGCGCAACATCGAAACGGTGTATGCCTGGGACCAGCGCGGCCGTCTGACGTGCACGACCTACGCCGACGGCTCGCAGGAGCGCGTCATCTGGGGCGCGGGCGTCGACGCCAACCTGCCCGTGGAGACCCGTGACCGGAACGGCAACCGGACGGTCCACGCCTACGACGCCGCTGGCCGCCGTATCGCGACGTCCCGCTACGCGTCCGCCGCCACGGCACCGATCGGCGTCGAGAGCTGCAGCTATCTGCCGGGTACCGACCTGGAGTCCACCTGCACGCGCGATGGGGACACCACCAGAGCCATCTTCGACGCGCGCAACCGGGTCATCGCCCGTATCGTTACCCCTCGCGTCGGAGCCGAGTTGCGCACCGGGACGGCCTACGACCTTGCTGGCCAGCCGACAATCAGCACGGATGCCTACGGCCGGAGGACCTACCAGTTGTACGACGCCGTTGGTCGGGCGGTCCGCACCGTGCGCGAACTGGTCATCGGCGGCGTGCCGGTCGGCGCTGAGCTGGCCGGTCTCTCGCGCATCCCCACCCCCAACCCTCCGTACACGATCGAGGACCGGACGTATGACCGTTCCGGCCTCGTCGTCTCCAGCACCGACGCACGCGGCATCCTGACCACCATGACCTATGACGCCCGGCGTCGCCGAGTCTCCCAGACGGTGGCCAGCGGGACAGCAACGGCTGCGACCACGACCTGGACCTACGATGCAGCGGGCAATCGGCTCCAGCAGACCAGTCCTGAAGGTCGCGTCACGTCCTGGAGCTGGACAGGGCGGAACCTCAAGGCATCGGAGAGCGAGGGGGCTGGCGCTGAAACTGGCACCACCGTCTTCAGCTACACCCTGAACGCCAAGCCTGCGTCGGTCACCGACGCCCGCGGCCAGACCACCGTGTACACCTATGGCGGCTGCTGCGATCGCCTGCGCCTCATCACCGATCCGGCCGGATTCGCCACCACCTTCGATTACGACCCGGTCGGCAACCGGACCAGCGTCACCCAGCAAGTCAGCATCGTTCCGACCCTGCTGCTGACGACAACCACGACCTTCGATGCGCGCAACCGCATCCGGACCGTCACCAATCCGGACCACGAGACCTCGACCTATGTCTACATCGAAGACGCCACGACCCTGGTCGGTGCGGCTGGACTCGCCCTGGGTGCTGGAGCTGACGGATCTGCCGTGCAGATCAGCGATGCCTTGGGGCACACGGTCACCGAGATCCGCGATGGTGCCGGTCGTACCGTGCGCCGCATCGATGCGCTCGGCCAAGCCACCACCAGCAGCTATGACACTGTTGCGGGCGACCTCGTCGCCACGGCCATCGCTGACCCGCTCGGCCATACCGCTACAGCAGAAATCGATGCTGCAGGCCGCGTGCGCCGCCAGATCGACGCCGCAGGAGGGGTCTTCTCGTCGGCATTCGACGCCCAAGGCAACCAGGTGTCGAGCCGCAGTGCGGCCACGGCAGCCGATCCCAACGGCATCGGCTGGGATGCGCAGTACGACGCCTTGAATCGTGTGACCCAGCGTGCGACCACGCGCGGGGACGTCGGCGCTATCACCACCTGGGGCTACGACCTGGATGGCAATCGCCTTGCCGAGACCGATGCGCTCGGTCAGGTCGAGCAGGCTGCCTACGACAGTCGGAACCGCCGTGTCGTCCTGGTCGACCGTATCGGTGGCGTCACCCGCTTCGCCTATGATCTGGTCGGCAACTTGGTGCAGATCTCGGATGCCGACAATGAGTCGAAGGGCGGCCTGGGCAACGTGGCCGGCACTACCCAGTATGCCTACGACGCGCGCAACCTACTCAGCGCCGAATCGTATCCGCAGGGTCAGCAAGGACGTACCCTGCGCGTGTACGCCTACGACGGAGTCCGTCGTCTGGCCAAGCGGTGGGTCGGCGCACTGGCTGGCGACTTCAATGCCAGCGCGACCCCTTCTGGGTCGGTCATCACGACCGACTATGCCTACGACGCGGCTAGCCGCCTCATCACACGCGGGTACCCCGACGGTGCCAACGACACCTTCGGCTACGATGATGCTGGGCGCCTGACCAGCGCGACCAGCGCACGTTACGCCACTACGGTCACCCGCATCTATGACGTGGCCGATCGCTTGACCAGTGAACGTCTGTCGATCGACGGGGCGACCTATGCGGTCGGCTACGCGTACCATGCCGATGGGACGCTCCGTCAGATGACCTACCCGCAGACAGGTAGCATCGTGGATCGATCCTACAGCGCTCGGCATGAACTGCTTGCCGTCCGCCGCAACGGCGCACTGCTCAACGCCCGCACCTACGACCCTGCTGGCCGATTGACGACCCAGCAGTGGGGTGGCTTGGCCGCCTTGACCGAGAGTCGCGCCTATCTGCCGGCGGACTATGCGGTTCGGACCATCACCGTTCCAGGAATCGTCGGATTCACCTACTCGCTCGATGCTGCGGGACGGAAGACGGCCGAAATGGCCGATCCCGCGGCATTTCAGCCTGGGCAGTCGTTCGGCTACGACGCCGCCGGGCGACTGACATCCTGGACGGGCCTCGAGTCCACCCGGCAATGGACCTTGAGCAAGGTCGGAGACTGGACTTCGATGACGAGCAGCGGCGTCACTGAGACGCGGACAAACAACGCGGTCCATGAAGCGGTCGGCTTGGAAATCGACGGCGCAACCACGCCCCTGTCCTATGACATCCAGGGCAATCTCACTCGTGACGAGGGATCCCGGTCTTTGGCATGGGATCCTGAGAACCGTCTGCAGCGGGCGACCATCCCGGGGGCCAGCAGTTCGAGCGGATTCGGCGCTGTCGCTGCGATGCGCTACGACGCGCTGGGTCGTCGGGTGTCAAAGACGGTCAATGCGGTAACGACTCTCTACCTCCCGGCTGGTGCCCAGACGGTGGTGGAGATCGAACGTACGGCCACGCCGAGTACTGGGCAGGCGAATGGCAGCGAGGCCGACGGCACGTCCGTCAATGCGGGATTGACTCCGGCTTCGGGAGGATTCCTCACTGGTGGTCAGATCACCCGTGTGAACTTCCAGCCAGCGACGGAAGCGATCCCTGCGGGGTACTATGCCGATACGGGCAAGGCATATGCCGTGCGGACGAACGGCCTGAGCTATGGCTGGAGTTCAGTAGTGACTGGCGACTCGCGCGTTCGCCGCGGCGCCGTGCCCGCTATCGAACTGGACACGCTGGTGCATATGGCCAAGGCCAGCCCGGCGAAGTCGTGGTCGATATCGGTGCCAAACGGCGACTACCATGTCGTGGTCGTGGCTGGAGATCCGAGCTACCGCGATCAGTCGAATGATCTGGTGATTGGCGGCATCGCCGTGGCAGACGCAGATCGATCTGCCGGCCCAGGTTACGAAGCGGGTGATTTCGACGGCTACGCCGTTGCCACCACGGTAACCAACGGTGTATTGACGATCTCTATGGCCGCAACCGGATCGAATGCGAAGTTGTGCTTTGTCGAGATTGTCGCAGCATCTGGGCCTGTGCCGACCAGTGTAACCGAGTCCCTCGCGGCCTATGTTCGGCTGGCGACCACTGCGACGGCTGGAACGCCGCAGGCGATCGGTGCGGTTCGGGAGTTTGTATATGGGTCCTATGTGGATGAAGTGGTCGCGTACACCCAGACCGTGGCTGGGGTGACCAAGCGGTACTACCCGCACTATAACCACTTGTACTCCGTTGCAGCCCTCACGGATGGGACGACTGGCGCTGTCGTAGAGCGCTTCACCTACGATGCCTACGGCAAACAGAAGATCACCGATGCCAGCGAAGAGCAGCGTGGGGTGGGATCGCGGATTTACCGGCTACATTACGGATAATGAGACCGGACTGCTCCATGCGCGGGCGAGGCAGTATAGTCCGACGTTGGGAAGGTTTGTGAGCAGGGACCCGTGGATGGCGTCCTTCATTGACAATAGGTCTGAAAAGTCTGTGGCCCAGCAATATACTGAGATTAACTGGACAGGGCGGGTTGATTATATCTCATCACAAATGCCTCGATCAAGGGATGGCTATCAAGACGGATACGGGTTATACTCCGGGTATTTTGTTCCCAATGCTACGGATCCATCTGGCATGCATCTGCTTACTTGTCCTTCGGACTATTCTCTTTGTACGAAGATCGGCTATAAACCTGGTGCGAATGGTTGCGGCCCAGAGGGTTGGAAGGAACGGCTCGTGCCCGATAGCCCCTTCGGGTGGGGGTTTAACGGTCCGTGTACTACGCACGACCATTGCTACGGAACCTGCGGCAGCACTCAGAAGTCTTGTGATGACGGGTTCCTTAATGACCTTGAGGTTGTATGTTACATTAAGTATTCGTGGTCTTCTCCTTTTCCCCCAGATCGAGTTACGGCAGAACGACTGAGGGCCGGTTTGGCCGCATGTCTGGTGGTCGCAAAAATATACTATAAGGCAGTGTCCACTTTCGGCGACGGACCCCATACCGAAGGCCAAAAGCAGGCGTGCGACTGCTGCAAGTGCGTGATTGATAAGGACGGGAATAAGGTGACACAGCGCACTTCGCCAACAGATCCAGGAAAATAGACAATGCGATCTGCGAATATACTGTTGGCATTTGGGTTGTTGTTCGGCTGGGCCACATCTGGTTGCATTGCCGGTGGTGGCGGAGGCTCGTACCATATTCCGCCGCTGGTTCTAACTGATGGCGACAATGCGCTCCGACTAGAGTTGACTCCTTCAAGTGGCTCTTACTCAAAAGTGGTCTGTGTTTACAGGATTGACAACGAGGTTGCGATTAGCGTTCCGATGACTGATTTAGGGGTATTTGGTGACCGGAGGGTTTACGAGTGCAACTTTGCCCTTGGACGGACGGCAGTAGGCAAGAAGTTTAGTTACTCATTTAGCTATGTTCATGGGAGTGCCACTAATACACGGACTGAAGCCCCGATTATTGTTGAGGCGAGCGTGGCATCATCAACTGATCCACCTCCCCCATCCCCCAAGTAGCCCATCCCTCTGCTCCCTCCTATCGGCGCAGTGGATCTGGTCGGGGTGGTGAGCGGGGCGGATAGCGTGAACCCCAGGTCGTTGTGGCCTGGGGTTCGTCGTTGGGTCAAGCGTCGTAGGACGGTGGACCTATTACAAATTGAAAAAGCAGTCTGATTCCGGGCCGTCAGCTCGGGTCGCATGGTCGTGCGAGCGGCGGTGTTCAGTGTTCAGTTTTCCAGACACTTCTGCCATTGATCGCCGTGGTGGCCAATCTAGCGTCCGCGCCCCACTCTGGATCGCGAACATGCGCATGTGTCTTGCCCTTGCCTTCAGCCTCTGTCTTGGCGCCGCTGAAGGGGGCGCCAGCATTACTCCGGCCCCCGGTTTCGAGCCCAAGACGGGACCATCGACGCAGCAGCGTCCGATGCAACCTCAGCAGCCGATGATGATGCCGCGGCCGGCCATGGCCTTCGAGGTCGAGGTGCTGACGGTCAAGGCGGGTGACTCCGCTGCCCTGGCGCAGTGGGCCGAACTCGCAGCACTTGGCTTCCATGTTGTTGCCGCCGTGCACGGCGATGGCCAGGTCAGCGTGTATCTGGAGCGTTCGATGATGGGCAGTGGCCCGGGGTCGCTGCGGCTGCCAGCGGCGATCGACGCCGACACCGCCGTGAAGCTCAAGGCTCGCATCGAGGCCGCCCAGGCCGAGCGCCAGCGGGCGCATGCCCCGCCGCGTCCCCCGCAGCCCACGGTTGAGGAGAAGAAGTGATGCTCCGATCCCTGCTCGCCGCACTGCTCATCTGCTCCAGCCTGATGGCCGGGGACTGCCTGGGCACGGAACTACGGCTGGCACCACCCGC
>JAIFKN010000310.1 GCA_020049615.1 bacterium
CTCATCCCGGCCCTGGCCCAGGCGGTCGAGACGCTGGAGCGCCTGGCGCCCAACGCCAGCGCCTACGCCCGGCGCAACTCCGGCACCCAGGTGCGGGTCGACGCCGCCTCGGTGTCGTGCACCCCGGTCACCCCTGACGCCGGCTTCACCCTCTCGGCCTGGACCGGCGACCGCTTCCTCGAGGCGAGTTGCGACAACCCCTGCGCCGAGGCGGTTCGCGAGCAGACCCACCGCCTGGCCGATCGCGTGCGCAAGGCGCAGGTCGACTGGGACCGGCGCATCCCGGTGCAGGATCGCCTCGAGCGCACCTTCGCCCAGCCGCAGACCGAGGATCCGCGCGCCGTCGCCGCCGGGACCAAGATCGAGGCCGCCCGCGCCCTGCGTGCCGCCGTGCTCGTCGCCCCGCACGCCCGCGAGGCGGTCGGCATGGTCGGCGACATCCACGCCGAGGTCGTCTACGTCGACCGCACCCGGCGCCTCTGCCAGCAGTTGCACCGTGTGCGCCAGATCTGCTTCGGTGTCTTCGCCAAGGACGCGCACCAGGCGCAGCTGCATGCCGGGCGCGAGGCGGTCGGCGGCTGGGAGCGCCTCGACGACCCCGCCGTCATCGCCGCCGACGTGGTGCGCGACGGCCCGCGCATCCTCGGCGCACCGCGCCTGTCGGATCCGGGCGAGCACGTCTGCGTCTTCGACGGCCACTTCGCCGGCATCTTCGCCCACGAGGCCTTCGGCCACGGCACCGAGCAGGATCTGTTCTTGAAGGACCGCTCGCGCGGCGCCGAGTATCTCGGCAAGCGCGTCGCATCCGACCTGGTCGACATGTACGACGATCCGAGCAATGGCTGGGCGGCCTCCTACTTCTTCGACGACGAGGGTGTGCTGGCGGTGCCGACCTGCATCGTCAGCAAGGGCATCCTGGTTGCGGGCCTCAACGACCGCCACAGCCAGACCGAGCTGGCGCAACGCGGCTTGGCGGTGGCCAAGACCGCCAACGGCCGGCGCGAGGCCTACGACCACAAGCCGTACACGCGCATGACCAACACCTTCTTCGGTCCCGGCACTGCGACCACCGAGGAGCTGATCCGCGGCGTGGCCAAGGGCTACCACCTGACCCATCCGAGCAACGGCATGGAGGATCCCAAGGGCTGGGGCATCCAGCTCGAAGGCGCCATGGCCGAGGAGATCGTCGACGGCCGCCTGACCGGCCGGGTGTTCAGCCCGGTGGTCGTCACCGGCTCGGTGCCGCGCCTGCTGCAGTCGGTCGACGGCGTCGGCAGCGAGGTGGTCGAGGCGAGCATCGGCAGCTGCGGCAAGGGCTACAAGGAATGGGTCAAGGTCACCGATGGCGGGCCGGCTCTGCGTCTGCGTGCGGTGATCGCCTGACATGGACCTGAAGCTCATCCAGAACGTGCTGTCGTCGCGCAACAGCCTGGCGCAATGGCAGGTCACCGAACTGCGTTCGCGTCGTCACGAGCGCTACCTCACCTTCCTCAAGCCCGAGTCCGAGCGCGAGGCGACGGCGGTGCGCTGGCAGGTGTGGCTGGCCCTGCCGGCGGTCGAGGGCCGGCAAGGCGAGGCGTCGTTCACCGTGACGCCGGCGCATGGCGGGCCCGACCTGCGGCAGCTGCTCAAGGAGGCGGAGGCCGCGGCTGGATCGGCGCTGAATCCGGCCTGGCGCCTGCCCGCCCCAGGCGAACCGGGTGTGGCGCCGGCCTGGCGCGGCGGCGTGGTTGCCTGCGAAGTCAGCGGCGGCGCCGCCACCGGTGCGCAGATGGCGACCGCCAGCGACTTCCTCGCCGACCAGGTGGTGACGCGCGATCCGGGCCGGGCGCTCGATGGCGCGGCCGCGTCCTTCGCCGACGCGGTGCGCGCCGCGCCGTGGACGCGCCCGAGCGCGATCGAGCTGTTCGCCCGCATCGAGGACCGCCGTCTGGTCAACCACCGCGGCCTCGACCTGTCCGAGCGCCGTACGCGCTGCTATGCCGAGTTCGTCCTGCTGCACCGTCCGGACGGCGCGGCCGACGAGCAGGAGTTCTACGACCAGGTCGAGGCCCAGAGCCTCGTCGACCTGCACCTGGATCTGCGCGTGGCCGAGGCCGCCGCCTGCCTGCGCGATGGCGCCGGGGCTGGCGCGCCGCCCTCTGGCCGGATGCCGGTAGTGATCAGCGACAGCTACCTTGCCGGCATGCTCGGCTGGTATGCGGCCCACGCCGATGCCGCCCTGCATGTGCGCAAGATCGCGGCCCTCGCCTTGGACCAGCCGGTGGTCGTGCGCAGCGGCGGCGATGCGCTGCAGCTGGCCAGCGACGCGACCGTGCCGAGCCTCTCGGCCTATCGATTCGACGAGCACGGCTACGCCGCCTGCCGCCAGGAACTGGTCCAGGGCGGCGTGCTGACCGCGCTGCACGGCAGCGGCCGCTGGATGCAGCAACTCGGCCGGTCGCCGCGCGGCCAGTGCGCCACCCTGTCCGTGCCTGCCGGCACCGCCGCCCTTGCCGAGCTGCGGCGTGGTGCGCTCGAGGTGGTGCGCTTCAGCGAGTTCCGTCCGCGCCACGACACCGGTGCCTTCTCCGGCGAGATCCGCTTCGGCTGGTGGCATGCGCCCGATGGTTCGCGCCGCGCCGTGCGCGGCGGCAGCGTCTCCGGCGTGCTGCGCGAGGCGATGGCCGACGTGCGTTTCAGCCGCGAACTGACCACGGTCGGCGGCTACCACGGCCCGCAGGCCGCGCGCATGCTGGCGACCGTCGCGGTGTGAGGGGATTGCCCCTTCATTGCCCCTTCATTGCCCCAGGGGTTAGGGGTCAGGGGTTAGGGTCGTAGTGCTAGAGTAGTCCGTGGCCACGACCCTAACCCCTGTGGCAATGGGGTGGCAATGCACCCAACCCCTGTGGCAATGAAGGGGCAATGTTCAGCCCCGGAAGCGCAGCCACGCCACCCGGCGGCCGCTCTGCACCTGGATGACGCCTTCGCGCAGGGCCGCGAGCCTCGCTGCATCGTCGGCGGTGGTCAGCTTGCCCAGGCCGCGTTCGGCGAGGATGCGGTCGCCCGGCGACAGTCCTCCCTCGGACGCCAATCCACCGTCCTCGACCTGGACGATGATCAGACCCTGGCTGTCGGGCAGCACGCGGCAGCCGAGATGCGCCAGGGGTGCGGCCTTGGCGATCAGCGCCTCTGCCGCCTTGGCCAGGGCCCGCTCGATCTCCTCCCGGTCCGCTATGCGCACCGCCAGCTGATTCCGGGTCCCGTTGCGCCAGAGCGTCAGCTGCACCTGCTCGCCCGGACGGCGGGCGGCGATACGGCTGCGGAACTGCTGGATGCTGGCCACCGGGGTGCCGGCGACCTCCAGGAGGACGTCGCCGGTGCGGACACCCGCTTGCTCGGCCGGAGTCAGCGGGTCGATGCCGGTGACGCGCACCGCCTGGGCCGGAGGCAGGCCGAGGCCGCGCGCGAGATTGGCGTCGATCTCTTCGAGCCGGACGCCGAGCGCGCCGCGTCTGACCGTGCCGTGGGCGCGCAGGTCCTCGGCGACGCGCCGGGCGATGGCCGAGGGGATGGCGAAACCCAGGCCGATGTTGGCGCCGGTGCGCGAGACGATGTTGGCGTTGACCCCGGTGATGCGGCCGTAGAGATCGACCAAGGGCCCGCCGCTGTTGCCCGGGTTGATCGCGGTGTCGGTCTGGATGAACGACTCGAAGCCGCCGACCGCCTCGTAGATGCCGGTCGAGCGGTCGGTGGCGCTGACGATGCCGGCCGAGGCGCTGTAGCCGACACCAAGCGGATAGCCCAGAGCCACCACCCAGTCGCCGACGTGGACCTGCTCGGAGTCGGCCCACTCCACCGCCGGCAGTCCGCCGATCGGCACCCGGATCAGGGCCAGATCGGTCTGCACATCCACCCCGACGTAGGTCGCATCCGCCTCGCGGTTGTCGTGCAGCACGACGCGCAGCCGGTCGTAACCGGCATAGTTGCCGTCGCGGCGCTTCTGGAAGCCGTTCTGCCCGTCGCTCTGCAGCACCACGTGGGCATTGGTCAGGATCCACGACTGCTCGGCATCGCTGGCGACGACGAAGCCGGAGCCCTCGCCGGCATCGACCTCGCGCACCGCCCGGCCGCCCCAGGTCAGCACGACCAGGCGCTCCTTGGTGCGGATCGAGACCACGCTCGGCCCGACCAGTTCGTGCACCAGGTTGAAGCAGCGCGATAGCCGGGTGCTCTCAGCTGCCAGCTGGCGCAGCTCGGCACGGGCCTGGTCGCGACCGGGTTGGTCGAGGGCGGTCAGGCAGGCCGCGCAGATGAACCAGGCGAGGCAGGACAGGGGCGGGCTGGGGCGCATGGCCGCAATCTACGGTCGGGTCCAGCCGGTGAAGGCCGTCAGGGTAGTCCGGCATCGCTCGGTATTTCGCATGGTAATGCGAGATGACGGATATCACTTCGCTAGCAGAGGTTCCATGAACGCGAAGACATGACACCCATACGCTCATGGTCCGATAAGTCCGATCACTGCTGAATATCCGCGCATCACGCACTGAAACGACATGGACGTCCTTCTGTTTTCGTGCGTGGTGTCGATCATATATTTCGATAATGCGCACCGGTCATCTGCCCAGCCAATGCCTGGCCCTCTGCCTCGCATGTGTCGTCTGCTGCGTCCCGCTTCGTGGTGAGGACGTGGTCATCGTGCAGGAGTTCCGGCCGCAGGATGTGATGGTCGTACCGGTCGGCGGACAGCACACGGTGACCCTGGCCGATGGCGTGCTCGATGCGGTCGCGCCGGGGTTGCCCAACCTGCCGGCCCGCACCATCAACGTCGCCATCCCACGCGGCGCCCGCGGCCTCGGCGTCCGCGTGACCCTGGACGAGCAACTCATCGGCCAGGACATCATGGTGCGGCCCTGCCAGCCGCAGACCCCGCCCGGGCAGCCGATCGTGGAGGTGGCTCCCGATCCCCAGGCCTACGCCCTCGATGCCAGCGCCCCGGTCGCGCCGGCGGTCATCACCGGCACGCACAACATGCGCGGCCGCAGCTACGTCACCCTGCAGCTGTTCCCGGTGCGCTACAACGCTGCGCTCCCAATGCCGTGGCGATCAACTGCGCGGCCCTGGCGGTGAGCGTTCCCGAGGCCGGCCAGGCTACCCTGGGCATCTGGCTCTGCGCGCAGCCGGCCGGTTCTGTCACGGTACAGGCCGCGCATGCTGCTGGCGATGCCGACATCGTCGTGTCCGGCGGGGCGGTTCTGACCTTCACCGTGGCTGACTGGAACGTGCCCCAGACCGTCACCCTGATGGCGGTCGAGGATGCGGACCTGGTCAACAGCGGCGCCAGGATCAGCCTGTCGTCCGCCGGGCTTGCCACCGTGCTGATCGAGGCGACCGAGCGCGACAATGACGCTCCGCAGTCGATCGTCGTCGCGGCCGAGGGTGCCAAGGGGGGCAGCTGCGGATCCGGGCTGATGGGCCTCCTCTTGATGGCCCTGGCTGGGCTGTGCTTGCGTCAGCGGACGGGCGGAGGCCGGCGTTGAACAGCGCGTGTCAGCGGTGTGGCATGTGCGATCAGGTAGGATCGGCTCCTGATTCTTGCCGTCCCACCTGTCAGCTAAGACTGGCGGCATGATCGCGCGTACGATAGCTGGACTTGCCCTCGCATGCTGCTGCGCCGGAGCCGAGGATCTCGTCGTTCTGCGCGACGGCATCCGGCTGGTTGGCGAGGTGCAGTCGGAAGACGCTCGTCATGTCGTGCTGCGCATCGAACGCGGCCGGCTGGTGACGCTCGACCGGGTCCAGGTCAGCGAGGTGCTGAGGGGGCATGGTCGGGGCGAGGTGCCGCGGCCGCTGGAACTGGAACCGGTCCTTGAGCGGCCCAAGGATGGACCTCGACGCGCTGATTCGCCCGTAGCAGCTGCGCCACTGTCCCCGTGGACCATCTCCCTGGTTGTGACGGTCGGCTGGGCCGATGATTCGACCAAGTCCAGTGGCACGGTCACTGACGTGCCCGCTGCAAACACCTTCGCCTTGTCCGGGGACTACGATCTCGGAGGCTCCCAACTGCCGGCGGGGACCGTCCTCCGCCTTACCCACGACGCGTCACCGGGCGGATCAGGTCTGCGCCTGGGATTGCAGTCCGGGTTCGACTACGCTTCTGGTGACGACGCCACCTCGACGCTGCTCCAGGTCGCCGCCGTGGCTGGCTGGAGCTGGGGCGACGGCCGTCGTCGGCATGCCATTCAGGGACTGCTCGGCTACGAGTCCGGAACCCTCGACCGGGAACTGGTGCTGCTCGACGGTTCCGGTTCCACGCTGGCCGAACTCGATGACAGCGCCGACCTGTCGGGCTGGAGCCTCGCTCTCGAGGCGGAGACGACCTGGAGCAGCGGCCGCTGGGTCTTCGGCCTGGTCGGCGGCCTGTCGTGGCGATCGCTGTCCGGCGACGCCGCGTGGTCGGCGGCCAGCGGTCGCTTCATCGGCTCCGAGGAGCTGGACTCGACCGGTCTGGTCGCCTATGCCGGCGGTCTGATCGGCTGCCGCCTGTAGTCGCGGAGCGGCTGGGTCGGTCGCCAGCTAGGCTAAGCGAATATCGCTTCAATGAATGCGTCAGGATCGAACGGCTGGAGATCGTCCATTCCCTCACCGACGCCGATGTAGCGGACGGTGAGCCCCAACTCGCGCTTGATGGTGATGGCGATACCGCCCTTGGCGGTGCCGTCGAGCTTGGTGATGACCAGGCCGGTGACGCCCATCGCGTCCTTGAACACCTTGGCCTGCTGCACCGCGTTCTGCCCGGCGGTGGCGTCGAGCACCAGCAGCACATCGTGCGGCGCGTCGGGCAGGCGCTTCTGGATGACGCGGCGGATCTTCTCCAGCTCGCGCATCAGGTGCTCCTTGTTGTGCAGGCGGCCGGCGGTGTCGATCAGCA
>JAIFKN010000237.1 GCA_020049615.1 bacterium
TCCAGGCACAGCGCGTCGGGTTCGAGGGCGAGCAGGGCGTCGCGGGCCTGGAACGGATCCTCGGCCTCGCCGCAGACCTCGAGGTCGTCGCTGCGTTCGATCACGGCACGCAGCAGGCGGCGCACGGTCGCGCTGTCATCGACCAGCAGGATGCGGCCCTTGCGCGTGCGCAGCGCGGCGAGGCGGGCGCTGCGCTGTTCGCGTTCGGCGGTCTGGGCGATCTGGCGGATGCTCACCGCGCCGGTCGCGCTGTCGAAGCTGACCCGCCGGCCATGGATGCCGCCGACCTCCTGGCGGGCGATGGCGACGCCGGCCTGGCGCAGCAGCTGCACGGCGCAGGCGGCGTTGCGCCGGCCGACATCCAGACCTGCGACCTCGGCGGCGGCGGCGAGGTGACCGACGACCGCGCCACCGCCGATCACGGTGGCGCGGAGCGCACTCGGCAGGCAGCCGGAGAGGCCGGCCAGCTGGATCAGCTTCGGCACGGCCAGTTCGCCGATCTTGCCGGCCTCGAGGGCGCCGGTGCTGGTCGGGACCATGTAGTGGTTCATGCCGCCGAAGCGGCGCGCAGGGTCGTGCAGGGCCACCGCGACGCAGGAGCCGAGCAGGGTTTCGATCGCGCAGGGTTCGCGGACGAAGGCCATCTCGCCGGGCAGCAGGAAGATGCGGTCGGCTCCGCCGAGGGCCTGGAGGTCGCCGGAGCTGGGGCTGTTCATGCCTGGACCGCGGGTTCGGTCGAGATGTGCAGCTGGTCGAGATCGAGGATGAGCGCGAGGTGGCCGTCGCCGAGCAGTGCTGCGCCCGACAGCATCGGCGCCCCGGGCGGAAGTCCGGCGAGGCGGCGTACCACGACCTTCTGCACGCCGATCACCGCGGTGACGGCAAGGGCCAGGGGGCGGCGGTTGGCTTCGACCACCACCACTGGCAGGCCGCGCTTCGGCCACTCCTCGGTCCGTCCGCCCAGCAGTCCGCCCAGCTCGAACATGGGTAGGGCCAGGTCGCGGCGCAGGAGGCAGACGCCGCGGCTGGCGAGCGACTTTCGGTCCTCGGGCCTGGCGCGGAAGGTCTCGCGCACGCGCTCCAGCGGCAGCACATAGGTGGCGGCGCCGGCCTTCACCAGATAGCCGCCGACGATCTGCGTGGTCACGCCGATCGGCAGCTTGATGGCGAAGCGGCTGCCCTTGCCCGCCGTCGTGGTGATGCTGATCGCGCCGCCAGCCGCCTCGATGGCGCGCTTGACCACGTCCATGCCGACGCCGCGACCGCTGATCTCGGTGACCTGGGCCGCGGTCGACAGGCCGCTGGCGAAGATCAGATTGACGATGTCCTGCTCCTGCAGGGGGGCGCCGGGGGCGATCAAGCCGATCGCCTCGCCCTTCTTGCGGATCGCCTCGAGGTTCAGCCCGGCGCCGTCGTCGGACACGCTGAGGGTCATCGAGCGGCCCTGCTCGGCGAAGGCGACGGTGATGGTGCCGCGCCGCGGCTTGCCCGTCGCCTCGCGGCGTTCCGGCGTCTCGATGCCATGATCGACCGCGTTCCTGACCATGTGGGTCAGCGGCGAGTCGAGCAGCTCGAGCAGGCTCTTGTCGACCTGGGCGCCCTCGCCCTCGATGACCACGTCGATCTCCTTGCCGATCGCCTGCGAGACATCGCGGACCAGGCGTGGGACCTTGTGGGCCAGCGGCTTCACCGGCACCTTGCGGATGCCCATGATCGAGCGCTGCAACTGGTTCGAGAGGCCGGCGAAGGTCTCGTTGGCGCGACGGAACTCGCGGGCCATGGTCTGCATGCCAGGGGTGGCGACGACCCGGGTCTGCAGATGGCGGAACATGTCGCCGACCACGACCAGTTCACCGACGTAGTGCAGGAAGGTGTCGATCGCGCTTTCGGCGACGCGCATCGACTTGTCGCCTCCGTCCTTGCGGATCTGCTCGCTGCCTTTCTCGATGCGTTCGCTGCCTTTCTCGATGCGTTCGCTACCCTGGCGCTGCGGCTCGAGGGCGCTCGGTGCGGGAGCGGCGTGGTTCCAGGCCATTCTCGCCAGGCGTTCAGACACGAATTCGGCGCCGGCTGCCTCGAAGCCCATGGCGTCGATGAAGACCCTGGCCCCATCGAGGGTCTCCTGGGCCAGGGCCCTGGCGGTGGCGTCGGGTGCGGCGTCGCGCAGGCGCTCCAGGCCGGCCAGCACCGCCTTGGACTCGTCCTCGGCCAGGGTCACGCTGCGCGCCCGCAGGATGAGGCTGGTCAGGCCGGTCGGCAGCGAGGCCGGGAGGACATCCTTCGCGGGTGCGACCCCCAGGACCTTGCGCAGCCGGCCGAGTGCGGCGAGCGCTGCCTGGTTGGCGGGCGGCAGGGCCTGTTCGATCAGCAGCAGGTCGGCAGCCGGATCGGCAGAGGCCGGGACGCCGGCCCGCGCCGCCTGCGCAGTGAGCAGGACCGACAGCGGTTCGACCGCAGCCGGATCGTCATCCGTGCCGCCGCCGCGGATCCGGCCGATCAGGCCGACCAGCAGGTCGAGCCCGGCCAGCAGCACATCGATCACCGCGCGGTCGGCGGTCAGCCGGCCCTTGCGCACGTGGTCGAGGACGGTCTCCATCTCGTGCGCGACGCGCTTGATGGTCAGCAGGCCGAAGAAGGCGGCGTTGCCCTTCAGCGAATGCACCGGGCGGAAGATCGCCTCGACCACCTGCAGGGCGCCCGGATCGCGTTCGAGCTCGACGAACAGCCGGCCGACGGTGGCCAGGCTCTCCTCGGCCTCGTCGAGGAAGCCAGCCAGCAGTTCGGGGTCCTGGTCGTCAGCCATTCAGGCGCCTCCGGTGCGCAGCCGGCGCAGGGCGACGAGCTGCGAGCGCCACAGCGCGATTTCGCGCAGGGCGAGGTCGATCAGCTCGGACAGGATCTGCGGATCGACGGGCTTGGGAACGAAGCCGATGGCGCCGAGCTTCATCGCCTCCAGCGCGTTCTCCATCGTGGTGTAGCCGGTGATGACGATGCGGCGCAGCAGGGGGTAGTCCTCCTGCACCCGGGCGAGCAGCTCATGGCCGTCCATCTCCGGCATCTGCAGATCGGTGATCAGCAGGTCGAAGCGTCGTACCGACAGCGCGGCCAGGGCATCGCGCCCGTTGCCGGCCTCGATCACGGTCAGCCCCTTGGCCGCGAGCTGGGCGGCGAGGACCCGGCGGACGATGCGCTCGTCATCGACGAGCAGCACGCAACCGGCGGCCGGCAGGCAGGCACTCGTTGCCGGAAGCTGGCGTCGGATGGTAGGCGTCAGGGGACTCGGCCATTGGACCCATCATGGCCAAGCGGCGAGAACTTGTCCAGGGGACGCTTGCGGGCGGAAGGTGATCAGCCCAGCGGCGGCCACGCCAGCCCGGCGATGCCGAACAGCCGCCGCAGCGTCGCGGGCAGACGTCCGATCAGGTCGAGGGCGTGCCAGCACGGGCCCTGCTCGGCCCACAGCTCGTCACCTGCCTCGGTGATCCAGAGGATGGAGATGCGCGCTGCATCGAACGGCGTGCAGCCGCGTGCCATGAGTCCGGCGGCAAGTCCGGCGAGGACATCGCCGGTGCCGCCGACGGCCATGCGCGGGTTGCCGCGCCGGTTGCGCTGCCAGCGCCAGCCGTCGCTGATGAAATCGACCGGGGCCTTGGCCAGCAGGGTGCGGTGGCGGGCGGCGTAGGCGTGCAGTTGCTCCTCCTCGGCCAGGGCCGACAGGCCGAGCAGGTTGCGCGCCTCGCCGCGGTGCGGGGTGAGTAGCGCGGGCGTGCCGCCGGCGACCAGTTGGTCGCCGCAGGCGGTGATACCGTCGGCGTCGAGGATCACCGGCACGCCCATCTCCAGGCACAGCGAAGCGACCTGGCGGGCGGCCTCGACGGCCCGCCCCTCGCGGCCGAGGCCGTTGCCGATCAGCACGGCGCCTGCGCGCACCGCATGCGGAGTCAGCTCGCCCGTGGTTACCGGGGTGAGGATGCTGCCTGGCTGGCGCTGCTGGACGATGTAGGGCGGCAGCGGCGGCCCGTCGCAGGTCCACGCCCGCACCAGGTCGCAGCCGGTGCAGACGGCGGCGCGGCAGGCGAGCTCGAGGGCGCCGGGGAAGGGGCCTCCGCCGACCACCAGGAGCTCGCCGTTGACGCCCTTGTGGGCTTCGCGTGGCAGGCAGGGGAAGCGGCGCAGCACGCTCGGCTGCACCTCCAGCCAGGCGCGCGGGTCGAGGCCGATGTCGACGGTGGCGAATTCGGCGGTGGCGGAAGATCCGAGCAGCTCGTGCTTAGCAGCCTGGAAGCAGACGGTGAAGCGGGCGGGCAGGACATGCGCGGTGCCGAGGCCGCTGGGGATGTCGGCAGCGAGCACCGGCGCGCCGAGCCGGCGCAGCGCATCGAGAGCGGCCGGGATCGGTGGGCGCGGATCGCCGTGGACGCCGGCGCCGAGCACGGCGTCGATGACCAGGGCGGGCGGGCGGGCGGGCGGAGCCGCGACCAGGCGCGCCCTTGTTGGCAGGCGGTCGCGGTTGAGTCGGCCCAGGTCGCTGGCTGGCGGCACTACGGGCCAAACGGACACCTCGCGACCGGCCTTGGCCAGCAGGCGGGCTGCGACGTAGCCATCGCCTCCATTGTTGCCCGGACCGCAGGCCACGAGGATATGGCCGGAAGGAGCCATCCGCGCCGCCTCGCTGGCCAGGGCCCTGCCGGCCGCCTCCATCAGTTCCGTCAGATCCTGGCCCAGGGCCACCGCGGCGGCGTCGATCAGTTCGACCTCGTCGAGGGGGATGATCGGGGCGGGCAGCGTCATGACCGACGGTACGCCCAGATCGGCCTGGGGGCCAGCGGCAGCCTCTGGGGGTCTCCCATGCGTTTCAGTCATACATCACGAGCCGGGTAGGGTTGACTCATGCGTCGTCCGACCTAGCTTCCCGCACCGCTGCGGCCACGCCCCAGCGCCCTGACCGTCGAAGCCCTACGGGAGACGTCCACCGATGGACACCAAGGTTCTCAAGGAAATCACCAAGCTCATGAACGACAACGACCTCATCGAGGTCGAAGTCGAGGCCAAGGGCTTGAAGATCAAGCTGCGCAAGGCCGGCGCCATGGCCCAGACCGTGGTGCATGCCGTCCCCGCCGCCGCTCCCGCCCCTGCCCCAGCAGCGCCGGTCGCAGCTGCTGCGCCGGCCGCCCCGGCCAAGAGCGCGGAGGAGGCTGGCTGGAAGCCGATCACCTCGCCGATCCCCGGCACCGTCTATTTGAAGCCGAATCCCGACGCCGCCAACTTCGTCGCCGAAGGCACCGCCGTCGACGCGGCCAAGGTTGTCTGCCTGATCGAGGCGATGAAGGTGTTCAACGAGATCAAGCCCGACGCCGGCATCACCGGCCAGATCAAGCGCATCTGCGTCAAGGACGGCCAGCCGGTCGAGTACGGCACCGTCCTGTTCCTGGTCGGTTGATCCGACCGGCTGGAGGCTGGATGCCGCACGCTGGAGGCCTGGTGCGAACCGGGTCCCGGCAGCCGGTGTCCAGCCTCCTCCACATCCTCCGTCTCCCGTCGAGAGCCCTCCCATGTTCAAGCGCATCCTGATCGCCAACCGTGGCGAGATCGCCGTCCGCATCATCAAGAGCTGCAAGCGGCTCGGCATCGAGACCTGCCAGGTCTTCTCGACCGCCGATCGCGAGTCGCTGGCGGTGAAGCTCGCCGACGTGGCGATCTGCATCGGACCCGGCCCGGCCAAGGGCAGCTACCTCAACATCAACAACATCATCGCGGCGGCAGAGCTGGCCGACGTCGATGCGATCCACCCCGGCTTCGGCTTCCTCTCGGAGAACAGCCACTTCGCCCAGGTGGTGCGCGACTGCCAGATCGAGTTCATCGGCCCGCTCTCGGAGTCGATGGAGGCCCTGGGCAACAAGGCCAAGGCCAAGACCCTGGCGACCAAGGCCGGCGTCCCCTGCGTGCCCGGCTCGACCGGCCCGGTGAAGGACCAGGACGAGGCGATCAAGCTGGCGCGCCAGATCGGCTACCCGGTGCTGATCAAGGCGGTGGCCGGCGGCGGCGGGCGCGGCATGCGCATCGCCCACAACGACGCCAGCCTGGTCTCCGGCCTGATCCAGGCCCAGCGCGAGGCCGAGGCCGCCTTCGGCAACGGCGAGTGCATCATCGAGGCCTTCATCCAGCGCGCCCGCCACATCGAGATCCAGATCATCGGCGACAAGCACGGCAACGTCATCTCGCTCGGCGAGCGCGACTGCAGCACGCAGCGCCGCCACCAGAAGCTGGTCGAGGAGTCGCCCAGCCCGGTGATCACGCCCGAGATCCGCAAGACCATGGGCCTCGACGCGGTCAAACTGGCCAAGGCCGCCGGCTACTATAACGCCGGCACGGTCGAGTTCATCTTCGACCTCGACCGCAAGGCCTACTACTTCCTCGAGATGAACACCCGCATCCAGGTCGAGCATCCGGTGACCGAGATGGTCAACGACATCGACCTGATCGCGCTGATGATCAAGGTCGCCGCCGGCGAGCCCCTGCCGTTCAAGCAGGAGGACATCAAGCCCAAGGGCCACGCCATCGAGGTGCGCATCAACGCCGAGGACTGGCAGAACAACTTCAGCCCGGCGCCCGGCCGCCTGACCATGTATGTCCCGCCCTCCGGCAAGGGCATCCGCGTCGACAGCCACTGCTACGCCGGCTACGTCATCCCGCCGAACTACGACTCGATGATCGCCAAGCTGATCGTCCACGGCACCGACCGCGCCGACGCCCTGCGCCTGCTCGAGCAGGCGCTCGCCGAGTACTACCTCGACGGCGTGAAGACGACCATCGGGTTCCACCAGCGCCTCATCCGCGACCCGCGATTCGTGAACAACGAAGTCACCACCAAGTGGGTCGACGACGTGTTCATGAAGGGCTGATGCCCCATGGAATCCCCGCCAGGATTTCCGACGCCCAGCCGTTTCGGCATGCCTAGCGGGAATGACACGGTTTCATCCGGGCGACCGTCCGCTCTCTGCCAGGCGGTCGTCAGCCCACGAAAAAGCCCCGGCGTGGTGCGCCGGGGCCATTCGAAGTGGTGCGCGATCTAGGACTCGAACCTAGGACCCAGGGATTAAGAACGCGACTTTTAACACGGTAAAAACCGTGCTAATCGTGCCTTATGGAGAACTGGTGGGAACTCGCCGGAAGTCGAACGCACTCGAAAGCACAAGGGTTTACGATGCGAGTTCCGGCGAGTTCCCGCGAGGCGTGGACTCGTGGACTCGACAAGGATCGTTGCTTCAACGCTATTTCCCTACGACGGGCCGGAGATTACCTTCGTGGTGAATCAGGCGGCAAAGGGGTCCAGTGGTTCCGTTGTGGGCACGGGGAAGTCGAGCGCCGTGCCCACTGCTGCATCGCGGGGCCTGCCCTCCGGTGGCATGTAACACCCGGTGCAGCCACGGCGCTGGGTCTGCCATGTCTCACCAAGCTGCTCCCAGTTGTAGACGCGCATGGCCCAGATGCAGAACCAGCGGCCATCGTTGGCCGTGACCCAGGTGCATTCGTAGCGAAAAATGTGCTGGTCAAGCGGATCCCGGACTCGGGTGGCTGAAGACATAGGAGAGCGAGCGTCACCGCGTTGGTCGCCCGGCCCCCTTGACCCCT
>JAIFKN010000197.1 GCA_020049615.1 bacterium
CCGCTGGTCTTCGCCCACGGCTGCGCCCAGGTCCGCCATGCCCTCGACGCCACCGTCGAGCTGGGCGGCACCGGCTACGTCTTCTGGGGCGGCCGCGAAGGCTACAGCATGCTCGGCAACACCGACATGAAGCAGGAGACCGACCAGTTCGCCCGCTTCCTGCACATGGCGCACGACTACGCCAAGAAGATCGGCTTCAAAGGCCGCTTCTTCATCGAGCCGAAGCCGAAGGAGCCGAGCACCCACCAGTACGATGTGGACGCCGCCACGGTCCTCGGCTTCCTCAAGAGCCACGACATCGACTTCGTCGATCTGAACATCGAGAACAACCACGCCACCCTGGCCGGGCACACCTTCGCCCACGACCTGATGGTCGCCAGCCAGGCCGGGCGCCTGGGCAGCCTCGACGTCAACCGCGGCAACCCGATGCTCGGCTGGGACACCGACCAGTTCCCCACCGTGGTAGAAGACGCGGTGTGGGCGATGCACATCATCCTCGACCAGGGCGGCCTCAAGTACGGCGGCCTGAACTTCGACGCCAAGGTGCGTCGCGGATCCTTCGACCTCGAAGATCTGTTCTTCGCCCACATCGGTGGCATGGACGCCTTCGCCCGCGGCCTGATCATCGCCGACAAGATGCGCCAGGACGGCTTCCGTTCGAAGCTGCTCGCTACCCGCTACGCCGGCTGGAAGAAGGGCTTCGGCGCCGAGGTGATGAAGGGCAAGGCGACGCTCGAATCCGGCGAAGCCTACGCCGCCAAGAACGGCGAGCCGAAGCGCATCAGCGGCCGTGAGGAGCAGTTCGAGAACGTGGTCAACCAATACCTCTACGACCGCGGACTGCGCTGAGCATCCCAAGCCCCTCATTGCCACTAGGGGTTAGGGGTTAGGGGTTAGGGTCGTGTGCTACGGCTTCTTCCTCTTCCCTAACCCCTGATGCATTGGCGGGGCAATGGCCCTAACCCCTAACCCCTGTGGCAATGGAGCGGCAACCCCATGCTCGTCCTCGGCCTCGACTCCTCCACCCAATCCCTCACCGCCGTCGTGCTCGACGCCGCCACCGGGCGGGTGGTGCATCAGCGGGCGCTGAACTTCGACCGGGACTTCCCGCAGTACCGCACCCGGAACGGCGTGCTGCCCAACGGCGATGCCGCGATCGTGCACGCGCCGCCCCTGATGTGGGTGGCTGCGCTCGACCGCATGCTCGATGAGCTGAAGGACATCGTCGACCTGTCGCAGGTCGCGGCGATCGCCGGCAGCGCCCAGCAGCACGGCTCCGTCTATCTCCGCGGCTCCTTCCCCGAGGTGCTGGCTGGGCTGCGCGCCGACGCCCCGCTGGTCGACCAGCTGGCCGGCGTGTTCACCCGCGCCACCGCGCCGATCTGGATGGACAGCAGCACGGCCGAGGACTGCCGCGCCATCGACGCCGCCCTCGGCGGGCCGCTCGGCACGCAGCGCGTCACCGGCTCGGCCGCCTACGAGCGCTTCACCGGCCCGCAGATCCGCCGCTTCGCCCGCACCGAGCCCTCCGCCTGGCAGGCCACCGGCCACGTCCGGCTGGTCTCCTCGTTCCTCGCTTCGTTGCTCGCCGGCCGTCCGGTCGGCACCGACTGGGGCGACGGCAGCGGCATGAACCTGCTCGACCTGGCCTCGAAGCGCTGGCACCAGCCGGCGCTCGATGCGGTCTCTCCGGATCTCGCCCGCCGACTCGGCGATCCGGTCGAGCCGTGGAACGTGCTGGGGACGATCAGCCCGGCGCTGGCGAAGCGCTACGGCTTCGCCGCCACCTGCCGCATCGTGCCGTGGACCGGCGACAACCCGGCCAGCGCCATCGGCCTCGGCCTGGTGCGGGATGGCAATTGCGCGCTGTCGCTGGGCACCAGCGATGTGCTGTTCGCCATCTCCGCCGCCCGCCCGGCCATGCCGCCGGCCGGCCACATCTTCTTCTCGCCCACCGGCGACCACATGGCGCTGTTCTGCTTCGCCAACGGCTCGCTGGCGCGCGAGGCGGTGAAGGACGAGCACAAGCTCGACTGGGCCGGCTTCTCCGAGGCCCTCGCTCGCACCGCGCCCGGCAACGGCGGTCGCCTGATGCTGCCGTGGTTCCGCCCCGAGATCGTGCCCAAGGTGCTGAAGCCGGGCGTGGTCCGCGCCAACCTCAAGCCGGGCGACGCCGACGCCGACTGCCGCGCCGTGGTCGAAGGCCAGTTCATCTCCATGCGCCTGCGCGCCCAGGCCGCCGGCATCACCCCGTCGGCGCTGCGCGCCACCGGCGGCGCGGCGCAGAATCCCGCCATCCTGCAGATCGCGGCGGATGTCTTCCAATGCCCGGTGCGGCGCTCGAACGTCACCAACACCGCGGCGCTGGGCGCGGCGGTGCGCGCCGCCCACGCCATCGACCGTGGCGCCGGCTGGGACCGGCTGGTGCAGCAGGCGGTCGAGCCGCAGCTGGGGCAGGCGGTCGAGCCGCGGCGGGATCTGGCCGGCGTGTACGGTCAGCTCATCGGCGAGTACGCGACCCTGGAGTCGCGCGAGCTGGCGTCGCGGGGCTGATCTTCGCTGCTTGTCTGCGGCCGATAGTCCCCGACAACCCCGCCCTCATAACTGGACCAGCAGGCGGCTCATCCGAGGTCCGTCAGCACCAGGCCTCTGGACGCACATGCAGTTCACCGACTTCGGGCTCGCCGAGCCCATCCTCCGCGCCGTCGGCGCCGAGGGCTACACCACCCCGACGCCGATCCAGGTGAAGGCCATCCCGCCGGTCATGGAAGGCCGCGATCTGGTCGGCATCGCCCAGACCGGCACCGGCAAGACCGCCGCCTTCGCCCTGCCCGTGCTGCACCGCCTGTCGCAGACCCCGCCGCGGCACAACCGCCAGGTGCGCTGCCTGGTGCTGGCCCCGACCCGCGAACTCGCCGCCCAGGTCGCCGAGAGCTTCAAGACCTACGGCCACGGCCAGCATCTGCGCTCGACCGTGATCTTCGGCGGCGTCGGGCAGAACCCCCAGGCCCAGGCCCTGCGCACCGGCGTCGATATCTGCATCGCCTGCCCCGGCCGCCTGCTCGACCTCATCCAGCAGGGCCTGTGCAAGCTCGACCAGGTCGAGATCCTCATCCTCGATGAGGCCGACCGCATGCTCGACATGGGCTTCATGCCCGACATCCGGCGCATCGTCGCGCGCGTGCCGCAGCAGCGCCAGACCCTGCTGTTCTCGGCCACCATGCCGCGCGAGATCCGCGAGCTCGCCTCGTCGATGCTGCACGATCCGGTCGAGGTCGCGGTGACCCCGGTCAGCGTCGCCGCCGACACCGTCAGCCAGAGCGTCTACCACGTGCCCAAGGGTCTGAAGCAGGCCCTGCTGACCCAGATCCTGCAGGGGCCCGGGGTCGAGCGCGCCCTGGTCTTCACCCGCACCAAGCACGGCGCCGACAAGGTGGTCAAGAAGCTGGAGGCGGCCGGCATCCGCTCCGAGGCGATCCACGGCAACAAGAGCCAGAACCAGCGCATCCGCGCCCTGGAAGGCTTCAAGAAGGGCCAGATCCGCGTCCTGGTGGCCAGCGACATCGCCGCCCGCGGCCTCGACGTCGATGGCATCACCCATGTGATCAACTTCGAGATCCCCAACGAGCCGGAGACCTACGTGCACCGCATCGGCCGCACCGGCCGGGCCGGCGCCAGCGGCACCGCGGTCAGCCTCTGCGATGGCGAGGAGCGCGGCTTCCTGCGCGACATCGAGCGCATCATCCGCCGTCCGGTCCCCGTCCTCGCCCTGCCCACCGACCTGCCGCAATTGCCGCCCGAGCCGCCGCGCGAGTTCGAGAACCGCCGCTTCGGCGGCGGTGGCGGCCGCCGCTTCGGCGGCGGTGGCCATGCGCCGAACCGCCCGCATGACCCGCATCGTACCGGCCATGCCAACGCCAGCCGGCGCAACAGCGGCGGCGGTGGCGGCGGCCGCGGCAACCGTCCGCCCCCGCGCAGCAACCCCTGGTGAATCTCGGATCGCGATCCGCCAACTGACATGCCGATCCTGCTCTCCTGCCGCGGCCTGAGCAAGGCCTACGACGCGCATCCGCTCTTCGAGGACCTCGCCTTCGGCATCGATGCCGGGGCGCGGACCGGCATCATCGGGCCGAACGGCTCGGGCAAGTCGACCCTGGTGCGCATCCTCGCCGGGTTGGAGATCCCCGACTCGGGCGAGGTCTGCCTGGCCAGCGGCACGCACCTGGTCTATCTGCCGCAGCGCGACGAGTTCAACGCCGGGGCCACGCCGCTAGGGGAACTGCTGACCATCATCACGGATGGCGAGGACCACGAGCGCGAGCACCGCGCCACCCGCATCCTCAGCGAGGCCGGCTTCGGCCTGCCGGGCAACCCGCGGCTCGACCAGCCGGTCGCCGAGCTGTCCGGCGGCTGGCGCAAGCGCCTGGCCATCCTGCGTGCGATCTCGCGTTCGCCCGACCTGCTGCTCGCCGACGAGCCGACCAACCACCTCGACCTCGAGGGCATCTGGTGGCTCGAGCGCCTGCTGGCGGCGGCGCGCTTCACCGTCTGCGTGGTCAGCCACGACCGCTTCTTCCTCGAACGCGTGTGCAGCCGCGTGATCGAGATCAACAAGCTCTATCCCGGCGGCATGTTCGCCTCCAACGGCGGCTACGGCACCTTCCTGGAGAAGCGCGCCGAGCTGGTCGCCAACCAGAAGAAGCAGCAGGATGTGCTCGACAACGTCATGCGCCGCGAGGTCGCCTGGCTGCGCAGCAATCCGGCCGCCCAGATGGTCAAGTCGAAGGCACGCATCGACCGCGCCGGCGACCTCGGCGACAAGCTCAGCCAGCTCAAGTGGCGCAACGGCCAGACCCGCACGGTCGACATCGATTTCACCGCCACCGGCCGGCGCACCAACGACCTGGTGGTGATCGACGGCGTGACCAAGAAGCTGGGCGGCAAGGCCCTGTTCGCCGACGTCGAGCTGACCCTGTCGCCCGGCACCCGCCTGGGCGTGATGGGCCTCAACGGCAGCGGCAAGACCACCTTCCTCAAGGTCCTCTGCGGCCAGCTCGCGCCCGACAAGGGCCGGGTCAAGCTGGCGGTCGATCTCAAGGTGGTCTATTTCGACCAGCGGCGCGAGGCGCTGGATCCGCGCATGCTGCTGCGCAAGGCGCTGTGCCACAGCGGCGACACGGTGGTGTACCGCGGGCGCAGCCTGCACATCAACGCCTGGGCCAAGCGTTTCCTCTTCACCCCGGCCCAGCTCGACCTCGAGGTCGGCAAGCTGTCGGGTGGTGAGCAGGCCCGCGTGCTGATCGCCGACCTGATGCGCAAGGACGCCGACCTGCTCATCCTCGACGAGCCGACCAACGACCTCGACATCCCGTCGCTCGAAGTGCTCGAGCAGAGCCTGACCGAGTTCCCCGGCGCGGTGATCCTGGTGACCCACGACCGCTGGCTGCTGGAGCGCGTCTCGAACGTGCTGCTGGCGCTCGACGGCCAGGGTGGCGCGTTCCGCGTCTCCGACACGGCGCAGTGGGAGGACCTCGCGGCGCGCATCGCCGCCAGCCGCGCTCCGGCCGAGCCGCCGCCGGTGCAGAAGCCAGCCACGCGCACCGTCGTCTCAGCCAACCTGAGCAAGCCCGAGCGCCGCGAGCTGGAGCGCATCGAGGACAAGATCGCCGAGGCCGACGCCGCCATCACCGCCGCCGAGGCCGAGGTCGCCGCCGCCGGAGCCGACGCCGTGCTGCTGGAGAAGGCCTGCAACGCCCTGGCCGCGGCGCAGGCCGAGTCGGAACGGCTCTACGCCCGCTGGGCGGAACTCGAAGCCAAGGCCAAGGGGTGACCCTCCTGGGACAGCAGGCTTTCAGCCTGCGGTCTTGGGCGCACTGCCCCGGCAGGCTGAAGCCCGTGCTCCCAGGAGCAGGCGTCGGATGATCGCGGTGCCGCGGCGGTCGGCGATCAAGAGCTTGTCGGAGCGGTCCAGCCGCTTGATCCGCGCCTCCAGGCTGAGCGCCAGCCGTTTCGGCAAGGGGGCGGAACGCCACGCCAGGGAGATGGCCTTGTGCCCCCGCGTGTAGCGCGCCCCGCGGCCGTCGCGGTGCTTGGCGAGACGCGCAACGACGTCGTTGCTCGCACCGCAGTACAGGCTGCCGTCCGCGCAGCGGACGAGGTAGGCGCGCCAGTGCTCAGCCACGACCATCCCGATAGACCCAGGCGCCGCCAGCCCGGCTGAAGCGTGAGCGTTCGTCGTGCACCTGCTCGCGGCCGTCGGCTCCGCGGAAGCGGGCGCGGAAGTGGACCACGCCATCGCCATCAGCGGTCTGGCCGTGCTCGCAGGCGACGATCTCCAGGCCGAGCCAGGTCAAGGCGAACGACGCGCGCAGGCTGCGCATATCGACCTTGGAGCGTTCCAGCGGATGCGAGGTGCGGAGGATGAAGGCGGCGTCCCGGCGGACGAAGGCGCAGTAGCGGGCGCGCATCAGCTGCAGCGCGGTTGGCGGCTCGGCTCCGGCGTGGAAGGGGCCGCAGCAGGCGTGATATCCCGTCCCTGAACCGCATGGGCAGGCGTCCATGACGGCATGCTGGCGGCCGCATCCGGCCAGCAAGCCCATCGACCGGCCCTCGACGGGGAGAAGGACCGCTGCATGATGCGTCGCATGGCCGATCCGCGGTATGCGACATCGCCTGATCTCGTTGCCACCGTGCCCGAGGACAGCAGCGTGCCGGCCATCGGCGCGCCAGCCGGCTGGCCGGCCGGCACGCAGGTCGCGGACCGGTTCGTGGTCAACGGCGCCCTCGGACGCGGCTCATCAGGCGAGGTGCTGGCGGTCCAGGACCTGTCGCTCGACCGCGAGGTGGCGATGAAGGTGCTGCGCGGGGCGGGCGGTCCCGCCATCGCCCGCTTCATGCGCGAGGCGCGCATCACCGCCAAGCTCGACCACCCCAGCGTCCCTCCCGTGCACACCCTGGAGTTCCTCCCTGATGGCGGGCTGATCTTCACCATGCGCAAGCTGGACGGCCAGTCCTTGGGCGAGGCCATGCGCCGACGCTCCGCTGGCGGGAGTGAACCGGCCATCGCCACGGTCAACGCCATGGTCAGCCTCGGACTGCGCATCTGCGATGCCTTGTCGCGAGCGCATTTCCTTGGTGTCATCCACCGCGACGTCAAGCCCGACAACATCATGCTCGGAGCGCATGGCGAGGTGGCGCTGGTCGATTGGGGCGAGTGCCGGCTGCTCGACGAAGCGGACGCTGCACCCGCCGGCAGTACGGTGGGAACGCCGGCGTACATGAGCCCCGAGCAGGCCCGTGGTGAGAGCGTCGGGGCAAGCAGCGATGTCTACGCTCTCGGCGCCACCCTCTATCATCTCATCACCAGGAGCCATCCGACCTGGGATGAGGACCCCGAGCGTTTCTGGCAGAAGAAGCGTGCCGGCGTGGTGGATCCGCTGCCGCCTGCCGCCGCCGCCCAGGTGCCACGGCCGCTGCTGGCGATCTTGAGGCGCGCCCTGGTCGCTGACCCGGCCGGCCGCTACGTCTCCGTCTCCGATCTAGCCAGGGATCTGGAGCGATTCCAGGCCGGTCTGGCGGTCGAGGCCTACCGCGAATCGTCGGCGGAACGCACGCTGCGCTGGCTGCACCGGCATCGCCGCGCCATCCTGGTGGCTGCGGCCATGGCCGCCGTCTGCGTGGTCGCCGGAGGGCTGCTGTGGCGTGAGCATCTCCGGCAACTCGCCGACTGGGGCCCCCCCATCCTGGTCGAGGACTTCTCGGACGAGAGCTGGCGTCAGCGCTGGTTCGAGGAGCAACCCGGCCTCTGGCAGACCCGCGAAGGGAGGCTGGTCGCCGACGGGCCTGCCCGGAACCTGCTCGTGCTCGACCGGGTCCTGGGCGGAGCCGTGGCGGTCGAGTATGACGGCGAGATGATGCCAGGGGCAAACCCTGGCGACCTCTCCATCATCTGGAGCGAAGACCAGGATCTCGTTCCCGGCAAGCGGATGAAGGAGGGATCGCGCGGCTTCATGGTCCAGGCCGGGGCTTTCGACAACTACTTCTGCGCCGTCTACCGCTGGCCCGATGGCGCCCGTCTGGACCAGCGGCCGTATCGCGTCGCGTCTGGAGTTCGTCATCATTTTCGCGTCGAACTCGATGGTCGGCGCATCGGCATGTGGATCGATGGCGCACGCGTGCTCGATGCCGCGGACGATCTTCCGATCACCAGCGGGCGGCTGTGCTTCTACGCCTGGTATCCGGGGAAGGCGTTCGACAACGTTCGCGTCTACCAGAAACGGCTGCCGCAAGTCACCTCGGTGCTTGCCATCGGCGAGGCGTTCCAGTTGCAGCGCCAGCCCAAGCAAGCGGCATTGGCTTTCCGCGAGGTCGCCGAATCTCACCCCGGTACCGACCTGGCGGTGGAGGCGCGGTATCGCCAGGGCCAGAGCTTGCGCGAGGCCGGCGACCTCCCTGCGGCGCTGCAGGCGTGGGGGCTGCTTCCGCCGGGCGAGCAGGCCGACCGCGTGGCTGGCCACCTCCTCGACCAGCAGGCGGACGAGGGCCGCATCATCGAAGCCTGCTCGGCGTTGTCCGACCTCTACCTGCGCAGCCCGGCCGTGCGTCGCCAGTTGCGCGCCCAATGGCAGACCTGGGCTCTGCGTGCATATGTGAAAGCGCTGCAGACGAAGGATCCGGACGCCTGCCTCGCGCTGGCCCAGATCAAGCTGCGCCTGTTCCCGGAACATGCCGGCAGCGACCTGGAATGCGCCAACCTGCTGAATTCCCTGGGTCGCTACGAGGAAGTGGCCACCCGCTTCCCCAACGAGGTCACGCCGTGCAGCCACGCCTTGCGCTGCCTCGGCAGGGCCGAGGAGAGCCTGAATCGCTTCGCCGATGCGCCCAACACCGTCTATGAGGTGCGCATGGCGCTTGGACGCTTCGCCGATGAACTCACCGATCCACGGGCCGACGAATGGCGTAGGACCAAGGCGCTGTGCCAGATGGGGCGCGCCCAGGAAGCGATGCTTCTGGCGCCGAACGCGGGCATGCCGCTGCTCTGGCTGGGACGTCCCGACCAGCTGCTGGAACACGGCGATCCATCGCTCCGTGCCGCGGCGCTGGCAGCCCTGGGTCGATGGGACGAGGCCCTGGCTGTGCCGTACAACGCCACGACCTGGAATCTGCCCTATCTGAGCAATCGGGCTGACCCGCGCGTGGGTGGCGACAATCCCTTCGCCGCCCAGCGGGCGTGGCGCCTGATCCGGCTCACCGCCCTGCGCGAGACCGCCATGCGCGACGCCCTGCTCGCCAGGAGCGAGGTCCTGTGGCCGGCCTGGCAGGACTGGATCTCCCATATCCTGATCGCCCCGATCGTACGCGTGGATCGTCATCTGCTCCGCCAGCGCCTCGAACTCGCCTGGTCCATGCAGGAGCGGGTCGCTGGAGGCAGACCGCAGGTCCTGGCGGGATTCGTCCTCGGTCATGTCCAGGCCGAAGCCTTCACCGCCGCCCCGTGCGCCGGGGAGTCCGACCTGTGGCATGCCGTCGGCCTCGCCTTGCAGGCGGAGCTCGCCGGCGACGCGGCGACGATCAAGCGTGCCTGGCAGGGCTATCTGGATCTTCCCTGGCATCGTCGAATCACGCGTGATTTCACCCCGGATGTCGCCTTGGAGGCACTGGCGGCATGGCGGACAACAGCCGAGGAGCAGCCGTGAACAGCAACGACACCGCCCTGATGCGCCATGTCGCCGGCCCCGGCTCCGGCCGCGAGGTCGAGATATCGCGTAACGGTCCGCTGACGATCGGCCGCGATCCCGCGAGCGGACTCCGGATCGAAGGCGCGACGGTCAGTCGGCAGCATGCGAAAGTCGTGCTCGACGCCGACGGACTGCATGTCGAACTGCTCAGCCAGGGCAATCCGCTGTGGGTGAACGGCTCGAGGGTCGAACACGCCAGCCTGCGTCTGTGGGATCTGGTGGTCATAGGCCAGCATGTCCTGCGCGTCGAACGCATCGGTTCCGGAGCCCAGGCGTCGACAGGCGCCAGGCTCGATGGCGACGCCTCGTTGCTCTCCTCCCTGATCGAGGTGCAGCGGCTGCTCTCCACCGACGAGGATCTGGTCATCGAGCATGCCCTCAGCATCCTGCTCAACGCCCTGCCTGCGACGCGGCTGGCGCTGTTCGATCTCGGTGCAGACGGAGTCCTGTCGCAGGGTCCGACGGCCGTGCGGGACGGGGGCGATCCGCTCATGAGCGTCGCCTTCGCCAAGCGCGTGCTCGAATGTGGCGGCGGCGTGATGCTCGACGAGACCGCAGGCGACACCCCGGACTGGACCGCGACCATGCGCGAGCAGTCGGTGCGCAGCATCCTCGGCGTGCCGGTCCGCCATGACAAGCAGGTGCGAGGCGTGCTTCTGTGCGACAACCGCGCCCAGCCCGGCCAGCTCGATGCCACGCACCTGCGCGTGCTCGACGCCATCGCCCGGTCGTTGGAGCACGTGGTCCAGCGCGACGAGCTCCGCCGGCTCATCGCCGAACGCGTGCGCAGCGAGGCCGAGGTGGCGGCTGCCCGGCAGATCCAGGAATTCCTCGCCGCCGGAACGGTCAGCGGGGACATCTGCGGAAGCTGGAGCGTCATCTACCGTCCGGCTCTCGACCTCGCCGGCGACGTGCATGCGGTACATGGCGATGCCGGATCAGCGACCTGGCTGGTCGCCGATGTCAGCGGCAAGGGGCTGCCGGCCGCGCTGGTAGCCGCCATGCTGAAATCGTCGAGCAGCCGACGGCTGCGCGAGGGTGCCGGTCCACGGGAGCTCCTGCTTGGCCTGCATCAGGATCTGGCCACGACCATGCCGCCGACCATGTTCTTCACCGCCTGCGCCGTGCGTCTGGCCGCTGACGGGACATTCAGCGCCTGCGGCGTCGGGCATCCGTCGGTGCTGGTGGTCCGACGCAGCGGGGCCGTCGAGCGCTTCCCCGCCGTCCCAGGCATGCTCGGGCTGCGCATCCTCGACCTCCAGGCGGACAGGCTGGCGGAGGCGACCGGATTGCTGCAGCGCGGCGACCGCCTGGCCCTGATCACCGACGGAGCGACCGAGGCGATGGATCCGGATGACGGCATGCTCGGCGAGGAAGGCGTCTGCCGCACCCTGTCGGCGGTGGCCGGGCGACCCCCGGCCGAGATGGCGACCGCGCTCGAGGGGGCCATCACCGCCTTCCGGCGCGGCCTTCCGGTCAGCGACGATCTGACCGTGGTGATCGGCGGGATCGGCTGATCCGAGTCATCTGCGACGGGCCGTCCGGACTGTGATGACGAAGGTCACTCGACCGTGACGCTCTTCGCCAGGTTCCGCGGCTGGTCCACGTCGCAGTCGCGGCGGCGGGCGACGCGGTAGGCGTAGCGCTGCAGCGGCAGGATCGAGAGGATCGGCTGCAGCAGTTCGTCGCCGGCGCGGGCCACCGGCAGGAGATGGTCGGCGAGGTCGCGCAGGTCGCGGTCGGCGGCGTCGCCCACGGCGATGATGCGGCCGGCGCGGGCCTTCACCTCCTGCACGTTCGACAGCATCTTCTCGTACATCGCGTCGCGTGGGCACAGGCAGATCACCGGCAGGTGCTTGGTGACCAGGGCGATGGGGCCGTGCTTGAACTCGCCGGCCGGGTAGCCCACGGCGTGGACGTAGCTGATCTCCTTGAGCTTCAGCGCCCCTTCCAGCGCGGTGGCGTGCTCGCCGCCGCGGCCGAGGAAGACCGAGGCCTGGGCCGCGCTGTACAGGTCGGCACATTCCTCGACCGCGGTTTCGCACAGTTTCAGCGTGCGCTCGGCCAGTTCGGGCAGGGCGCGGGCGGCGGCGACGCAGGCGTCCTCGGCGTCCCGGGGCAGCAGGCCCTTGGCCTTGGCCACCTGGGCGGCGAAGAGGTACAGCGCCATGACCTGGGCGGTGTAGGCCTTGGTCGAGGCGACGCCGATCTCGGGGCCGGCGAGCAGCGGCATCACGCCGTTGGCTTCGCGGGCGATGGTCGAGGTGACGACGTTGACCAGGCCGACCACGGGCAGGAACTTGCTCTTGGCCAGGCGCAGGCCGGCCAGGGTGTCGGCGGTCTCGCCCGACTGCGAGATCGCGACGACCAGCGTGTCGCCGCTGGCCACCGGGTTGCGGTAGCGGTATTCGCTGGAGATGTCGACCTCGACATGGACCCGGGCGAGGTTCTCGAGGAAGCGTTTGCCGAGCAGGGCGGCGTGCCAGCTGGTGCCGCAGGCGAGGAACACCACGTGCTTGAGCGAGGCGAGGTCGAGTCCCAGATCGGGGCTGACCAGTTCGCCGCCGCGCAGGCGCGAGTCGATCAGGCGGGTGAGCACGGCGGGCTGCTCAGCGATCTCCTTGGCCATGAACGAGTCGTAGCTGCCCTTGCTGACAGCCTCGGCGGTGACCTCGATCGGGCGGAAACGGGGCTCGACACGCTCGCCCGTGAAGGTGCTCAGGCGCACCCCGTGGGGACCGAGGTCCGCGATCTGCCCGTCCTCCAGGGTCAGGAACTCGCGGGCGTGCGGCAGCAGGGCCGGGATGTCGCTGGCGACCAGCAGCTCGCGCTCGATCCAGGGTGTGCCGCCCTCGGTGGTGCGGCGGTCGTCGCCGCGTGCGGCTGTGGGCTCGCGGCCGCGGCCGATGAGCAGCGGGCTGCCCAGGCGCGCCACCAGGATGCGGTCGGCGCGGTCGGCGAAGAGCACAGCGATGGCGAACGAGCCCTCCAGCCGGGCGAGCACGCTGCGCAGCGCCGGCAGCGGATCCTTGCCGTCGTAGGCCCTGGCCAGCAGGTGGGGGATGACCTCGGTGTCGGTCTGCGAGGCGAAGACCACGCCTTCGCCCTCGAGTTCGCGGCGCAGGGCGACGTGGTTCTCGATGATGCCGTTGTGGACCACGGCGATGCGGCCGTCGGCCGAGAGGTGCGGATGGCTGTTGATCTCGACCGGCGGGCCGTGGGTGGCCCAGCGGGTGTGGGCGATGCCGCAGTGGCCTGGGGGCGGCGACGCGGTGATGCAGGCGTCGAGTTCCTTGAGCTTGCCCGCCGCGCGCCGCAGGTGCAGTCGCCCCCCGTCGCTGGTCACCAGGCCGGCCGAATCGTAGCCACGGTACTTGAGCCGCTCCAGTGCGACGATCAGCACGCGGGCTGCGTCCTTGGGTCCGATGTATCCGGCGATTCCGCACATGGGCTTGGGTCCGAGGTCGGTCTAGGGGGCTTCGAGGATGACGGTGGCGACGGCGACGCCGTCGGCATGCGACAGGCTGACGTGGAAGCGGGTCGCGCCAAGCGTCTGCGCACGCGCCAGGGCCGGTCCGGCGAGGTGCAGGCTGGGGGCGCCCGAGGGCAGGACGAGGATGGCGATATGCGACGGCACGATGCCGTCGGCGAAGCCGGTGCCGAGGGCCTTGGCCGCCGCCTCCTTGGCTGCCCAGCGCGCCGCGACGCGTTCGGCGCTGGTCGCGGCAGACCGTTCACGCGGGTCGAACCAGCGGGAGAGGAAGCGGTCCTGGTGCCGGGCGAGGAGCCGCGCCATGCGTTCCACGCCGACGACGTCGATGCCGAGTCCGACGATCACGGCGGATCCAGGATGTTCCGCCAGCCGCCCGCCAGCCACCACGGCTGTCCGGCGTGCTCGTCGAGCAGCACGGCGACCGGAGATCCCGGCGCGCGGGATGGCAGCGGGGCCCAGGCCGACCAGACGATCGGCCCGCCCGGATCCGGCGTGGTCCACTGCTCGGCCAGGGTCCAGGACCCAGGGATGGCGAGGCGCAGACCACCGGGCGCGATCATCGCCCGCACCGCATCCAGACTGATGGAGCCACCGGCATCGCCCAGGCGCAGGACGTGCTCGGCGCCGGCGGTGCGCACGGCGATGATCAGATGGATGCCGTGGCGGGCGACGGCGAGGGCGGCGCCCGATGGCTGACTCCACCGCAGGTCGCCCGCGGCAGCGGCCTGGCGCAGCGGTCTGCCCTGGTCGAGTGCGCTGCAGCGCAGCGGTGGCGGTGGAATCGCCAGTCCTGCGCCCACGACGCGCAGCGTCCTCGCCTCGACCACCAGGGTCGCACCGGCCAGGGGGGTCGCATCGCCACCGGGATCGCTCGCCCAGCCTGCGATGGCGACGGGCGTGCCGCGGGAGTCGAGGCTCAACCCCCAGGTGCGCGTGCCCTCGCGCAGGACGGCGAGCAGGCCATCGCGCGACGGACGCAGGGCCTCGACCTCAAGCCCGGGCGGCAGCTCGAGCGACCAGCTTGGGACCAACCCGTCGAGGGCGATGGCGCTCAAGGCGCGCCGTTCAGCTCCAGCCAGGGTGAGGTAGGCGAGGCTGGCGCCGACTGCGGACATCTCCACCGGCGCATCGGCGAGGACGCGCCGGACCGTGCCGTTGCGCACATCCAGCACCACCGGTCGGCCGCGTCCGTCGAGCGCCAGCAGGCCCTCGTCGCGGAGGGCGAGGACGCGGGCCGGCTCGGCGCTGCGGCCGAGCAGCCGCCCCCTGGTGACGTCCCAGAGCGATACCCGGCCATCAGGGCCGCGCGCCGCCACCGTGGAGGCGGCGATCACCGGTGGCTCCTCGCCGGCGGCAGGCAGGCGGGCCAGTTCTCGCCCATCGGAGGAATCGAGCAGGACCGCCTCTCCGTTGCCTGGCAGCCACAGGCAACGGCCGATGGGCTTCGCCTGGGCCAGCAGTTCGGCGCGGTTGGCCAGACGCCAGCGCACGGCGCCATCCCTGCCGATGCCGACCAGGTCGGACCCGTCGGCGGCGACCGTGATGCCGCCGGTCAGCACCGGGAGGGTGCGGGCGAGGCGTTCCTCGTCGTGCGACAGGGCATGCTCCCACAGGTCCTTGCCAGTCGCTGCATCGATGGCGAAGAAGCGCAGGTCGCCGCGACGCGGATCGAGATTCATGGTGGTGCGGGCGATGATGATGTCCCCGTCACCGGCCAGCGGCTCGAGGGGTTCCCCGCCGAAGCGCCCCCGCACCTCGCGCACGGAGTTGTCAGCGCCCCGGACGCGGAAGGTGAACGCCGTGCCGCCACCGAGGGCGAGCACGCGCGGTCGCAGATCGGCCTCGAAGTCGTGCAGAGCCTCGCCGTTGAGCGCCAGCAGGACATCGCCGTCGCGCAATCCGGCAGCATCGCCGGCGCTGCCTGGCATGACGCGGATGGCCACGCCGTCCGCGGCCGGTTCGCTCCATGGCTGCACGCCCAGCAGCGAGCGCTGCGGCTTGCGGTGCCAGATCTCGGTCCCGTCTGCCAGACTCCAGGCCCGCAGCAGGCCGTCGGCGAAGGCGCAGACCTTATCGCCGCTGACGACCGTCCGACCCCGCAGGTGGACCGCCTGGGACCAGATCCCGGCCATGGGAGCCGGCGTGGTGGGTGGCATCGCCAAAGGCACCCAGGGCTGGCCACCGGTGCGGGCATATCCCGCCTCGGCGAGCAGGCGGAGGCTGACCGAGATCCCGTCCGGCAGCGGCAGCAGCCGGTCGGAAGACGACAGGATGGCTTGGAAATGCACTCTGGCCGCGCTCTGGTCGCCGGAATTCTCCGCCATCAGGCCTCGCCACAGGCGCAGCTCCTCGACGATGCCCGGCAGGTGCGGTACCAGCGCTTCGAGTTGTTCGAGCGCTGCCGCTGACTCGGCCGGATCGCCGACCCGGGCCAGGCGGATGCGCAGCAGGCGAGCCACGCGTTCGGCGATCGCCGGACCGGCGCCGAGGCCGAGTGCGGTCCGCCAGGCGGCGAGCGCGCCGATGGTGTCGCCGCGTCCGGCGAGCACGGCGCCCAGGGCGGTGTGCGGTCGCGGATCGCTCCCGGCCGCGGCCGCGGCGTCGCGCAGGCGGGCGAGGAAGGCGCCTGCATCGCCGAAGCCGCGGATGGTCTCCCGTTCAGCCAGCACCAGCACCCCATCGCCGGCTGCCACCGCTGCCGGCTCTCCGAGGGCGCGGCCGGAGCGCATGGTGCCGTCGTGGCGGGACAGCAGGGCGAGTTGGTCGTTGCCGGCGACCAGGGCCGCTCCTGCCGTCAGCATCCCTTGCGGTTCGGCCAGCAGCCGGAGGGGGGCGCTCCAGCGCAGACGCAGCCGGACGGTATCGACCAGGACCACCTGGCGACCAGCAAGGAGGGCGTCTCCAGCATGCACGGCCAGGACGTCGCCGTCGGCTCCGTCGCCGCGATACGCACGGGGGGTCGCATCCTCAGGACCGAGCACCAGGACGAGACCGGCATGGTCGGCCGGTGTGGCGACCGCGGTCGCGCCGTCGCTGGCGGCGAGTCCGCGCCGGCCGCGGCGAACACCGTCCATTTCGATGTCCGGGCGGACGGGGTAGGTCCACAGGCGACGTACGCCGCCATCGCTGCCGATGAGGGCGAAGAGGCCGGCGTTCGAACACACGACCATGCCGCGGGCGTGACGGGCGAGCGACGGAGCCGCGACGTTGTCCCCGCCCCATCCGGGTGTCGCCAGCTGGCCGACCGGGCAGTCCCACTTCAGCCGTCCATCCCTGGCATCGATGGCCAGGACATGCAGTTCCAGGCGGTCCTCGCCGATTACCCGGTAGGGCACGGCGACCAGGCCGTCGATGGCCAGCGGAGCGCCGATCGCATCGATCCCTTCCGCACCGCCGGCATGCCGCCAGCGTTCGCTGCCGGCGGCATCGGCGCAGGCCAGAACCAGACGGCCATCGGCTAGTCCGACCGCGACCACACCGCCGGGGATCGGCTCGGGCTTGGCGATGTGCGCGGGCAGCGGCCGGTTGCCCAGGGGTATGCCGGTGCCGAGGCTGGTGCCGACGAGATGGTCGATCACCTGCATCGTCTGGCCATCGGCCAGGGCCACGGCCCCGTCACCGAAGGCGGTCGCCCCCGGCCGCCCCAGGTTCGTGACGATCCGGCCGCGACGCCGACCGGGCATGGCTGGGGTCGGCGCGGCCGGTGCGGAAGCCGCAGGTCCGACCGTGATCGACCACATGGTGTCGAGGCCATCCAGGGTCGTCGGCAACGATTGCGCTGGAGTCGCGAGCAGGGTGGCGGCCGCGGCGAAGCGCTCCTTGCGGCCGGGTGCCTCGCGGTCGCCGGCGCTTCCGGCCACGTCATGGTAGAGACGTAGCAGGCCGTGGTCCCAGGCCAGGTCGGCGGCGCGTCGCCATGCCCGTGCTGCTGCAGCGGTGCCTGGCACGCTGCGGGCGAAGCTGGCCCAAGCCGAGGCATCGCTGCCGCGCGCGGACAATTCGCTGGCCCGGCGTTCGGCAGCGGGGGCCAACCCGGCGGAGAAGCGCTCGGCCAAGCCAGCGGCGGCGAGGCGTGCGGTCAACGCGTGGGTGATGGGAGCCGCTTCGTTCGGAGCGGTGGTGATCAGTTCCTCGCCGTGCTCCAGCATCAGGGCCTGGGCGCGGGCCAGCAGGTCGGCGGGATCGGCCGAGGCGCGGGAGATCTCATCGAGCAGCTCGCCGGCCTCCTTGCGCACGTTCCACGGAGTCGCCGTGAGGGGTTCGCCGGCCACGAGGGCCAGGCAGGCGAGGGAGGGGACCAGCCAGCGCACGGGCAGAGGCTATGCGCCGCGGCGGGCACGGAAGAAGCGCACCAGCACTTCCGCACAGGCGTCGGCCAGCACCGCTCCGGTGACCTCGATGCGATGGTTGAAGCCGGCTGGCGCCCGCAGGTCGACGATGCTGCCGCAGGCTCCGGCCTTGGGTTCGCGCGCCCCGTATACCACCCGCGGCACGCGCGCATTGAGGCAGGCCCCCATGCACATCGGGCACGGCTCCAGGGTCACGTAGAGGGTGCACTCCTCCAGTCGCCAATCGCCGAGGGAACCGGCCGCTGCGGTGATGGCCACCATTTCGGCGTGCGCCGTCGGATCTCCCAGCCTCTCCCGTGCATTGCGACCACGCCCGATGATCCGCCCCCCGCGTACGACGACGCACCCGACCGGCACTTCGCCTTCCGCTGCCGCCGACTCGGCCTCCCCCAACGCGAGGCGCATGAAACGCTCGTCATCGTCCGGGGTGTGTGGCGGTTGCGTGTCCATGACGACCGTACGTGAGTCTCTGCGGCTGGCGCCAGGCAAGGCACATTCGCGTGCGGCGCGAGCGGGGATGCCGGCTGCCATCCCGCAGGGGGTGAGATCCCCCCGGGAGGCCCAACGCGCTGCGCCTACTTGGCCTTCTTCACCAAGGTGAGCAGATTGCCGCGGGTGGGCAGTACCTGATGCTTCACCTCATCGACTAGGCTGGCCAGCTCGCGCAGGGCGGGATCATCCCCACGGACGCTCAGGGCGGAACCGTAGCTGACGATGCCGACCTGGAGCTTGTCCTGGTCCGCGACCAGCAGGATGTTGCAGGTCTCATTGGCATCGCCGGCCTTGCTGTTGAGCAGGCTGCCAGCCCGGCTGAGCGCGCGAGTCACGGCATCGGCCACGGCATCCGGCAGCTTGCAGCTGGCGCACAGGCTGGCGGCCAGCGGAGCCACGGCGTCGGCGAAGTCGGTATGGGCGGGCAGCTTGAGCTCGGCCATCTTGACCTTGCTCATCTCGTAGAACTCGATGGTGCCGGCCGAGTCGACCGAGAAGTAGTCGCCGGTGCGCGGATCCTTGAAGCGGCCAGGCTGGCTGATGTTCAGGCCCATGCCGGTGACCGGGTGCTTGAACTGCAGCGGGAACTTGACGGTCGGCGCGGCGGCGGCCTTGGCGTCCTTCTTCTTGCCGAAGGATGCCACGGCGCTGTCGATCGTGTCATGGGTCTCGAACAGGGCGAGCAGGCCGAGCATCTCGAACAGCGCGATGACCTTGGTCGGCACGCCGACCAGTTTGATGTCGCCGCCCTTCTCACGGAAGGTGTCGACGCACTTCACGATCGTGCCGAGACCTGTGCTGTTGATGTATTTGACGTTGGTCAGCACCAGCATGACGCTGGTCGTGCCGGACGAGAGGATGTCGCTCAGCCGCTTCTCGAAAGTCTGGTTGGTGCTGGCGTCGATCGAGCCGGTGAGGAAGACCGCCTTGCCCTCCTCGTTGTTAGGCAGGCTCACGCTCTTGATGTCGAAGTTCAGGACCGCCATGGTTTCCTTCCGGATTGCTGGGCGTCCGGAGCATGTCAGGGCAGACGGGCATCGGCAACCACCCGTCCGCCGAGCCTATGCTGAGTGTGATACGGACTGCGTTTGCGTGCTTCGCATCGTTGGGCGCGGGCTGCCAGCGGGGGCATCATCCAGCAGCAGGCAGGAGCACGCATGGGACTTTTCGGCAGCAAGAAGAACGACGCCGGCAAAGCGGCCGCCGGATCGGCGCGGAAGCCGGTCACCGAGGCGCCGCAATCGACGCGCAAGAGTGTCCGTCGCGTCGTGCCTGCGGCCAAGGGCCCCGGGGCCAAGGCGCCGGCGCCGCCCCAGCGGGCACCGGCCAGCCAGACGCGCAGCGCGTCATCCGCCGGCGATGTCGAGGACGTGGTCCAGATGCCGCCGGCCATCGCCGAACCCGATGCCCTCGATCTCGGTTCCGGTCCGCACGCGGCCGTCCCCGAGGCGGCCTCGCTCCGCGGCGCCGGCAGCCAGCCCATCCTGGCCAGCGCCGCCCCGGATTTCTCCGGCTCGCTGGGCTCTGCGCGTGGCTCCGGTCCGTCGCGTACCGGCGACCAGGTGCTGCTCGAGTTCCTCACCGGCAAGGGCGCCCTGCTGACGCCGGAGCAGGCCTCAGCAGCCAGCGCCAAGGCCGAATCCGAGGGCATCGCCCTGGATGAGGCTGCCGTGCGTCTCGGTGTCATCACCGAGGATCAACTGGTCAACTCGCTGTCGCAGGAGACCTGGGTCCCGCATCTCAAGGTCGACAAGTACGAGATCCGCAAGAAGGCCCTGGACACCATCACCCGCGATGACGCCCAGCACTTCGGCGTCTTCCCGGTCGACAAGCTGGGCAATCTGCTGACCCTCGCGATGGTCAATCCGCTCGACGCCGAGGCCATCCGCCAGCTCGAGGCCAAGACCGGGCTGGACATCAAGAAGGTCGTGGCGACGCGTGGCGAGGTGGCGACGGCCATCGACAAGTACTATGGCGGCAAGGTGGTGGCCAGCGAGGGCTCACGTTCGTTCTCGCAGGACGTCCCCGAGAAGCAGCGCACCGCGACCCAGATGCTGCAGCGTGCACCGGAGCCGGAGCCGGTTCCGGTCCTGCCGGTTCCAGGCTTCGACTTCACCCCGCCGAAGCAGGCGGTCCTGCCGGTCCACGCCGCGCCCGACATCTCCGCCGACATCCAGGACATCGACGATCTGCTCAGCGGCGAGGAGACCATCGCCCCGGCGATCATCGAGCCGGTGTCGATCAAGCCGGAGGAGAGCAACGACGCCCTCGAACTCACCGATGCGCCGATCACCCAGGCGATCCATCACGAGCCCGAGCTGGAATTCGGCCTGCAGGAGGCGCCCAAGAGCGGTACCGGCGCGCTGGCGCGCAGCGGGATCGACGCGGTCGATCTCGAGAAGACGGACGCCATCCCTCCGCCCCCCAAGCCAGGGGCCCGTCCTGCCCGCGGCGAGCTGCGCAGTGCGACCGCCCGCATCGCGGCCGGCAACGCCGGGAGCAAGGTGGTCAATCTGGTGCCGGTGCTGGAGGAGGAGTTCCGCTACGCCATCAGCCACGGCAAGAGCAAGATATTCGAGCGCTGGGTCGCACTGCAGAGCCGCAACCGCATCGTCAACGCGGTGTCGGTGGAGAAGGAGCTCGATGGTCTCCTGGCCGGACTCTACGCCCAGGTCCGCAAAGCAGGCTAGAGTCGCCCCGGTCGCGCGCCCGCAGCGTTCCGGGCACGCCGCTCAACGAAACAGGCCGGACATGTGCATGTCCGGCCTGTTTGCTGAGGCGTTGCGCGCGCTTACTTGGCTGGCGGGATGACGACGATCTCGACCCGGCGGTTCTTCTGCTTGTTCTCGTTCGAGCTGTTGGGCACGACCGGGCGCTGGTCGGCGTAGCCGGCGATGCCGAGCTGCTTGGCGGCGATACCGCGGCCCTCGAGGTAGAGCAGCACTTCGCGGGCGCGGCCGGCCGAGAGGTCCCAGTTGTCGGCCCAGGTGCCCTTGGTGCGGGTGATCTTCTGATCGTCGGTGTGGCCGACCACGCGGACCTCGTGGCTGGGGAAGCGCTCCTTGATCACCGCCACGACCTTGTTGAGGGACGACTTCGCGGTGGTGCTCAGGGTCGCCGAGCCGCTCTTGAACAGGACTTCGCTCTCGACCGAGAAGACCACCTCGACATCGCGCGTGCCGACCTGGGTGTTGTCGTCGACGACGGCACGGATCGTGGACACGGTGGTGTCCTTGCCGGCGAGGTTGGTCTTGACTGCGCCGGAATCCTTCTTGTAGAGTTGCTCCTCAAGCTCGGCGATCTGCCGCTTGTACTCGTCGATCTCGACATCCTTGTAGCCGAGCTCGCGCTCGTCGCCGCAGCCGGCGAGGGAGAGGGCCGCGAAGGCGGCGAGGCCGAGGACGAGGGGGCGCAGATGGCTCATGGGACGGGATTTAAGCGGACCGGGAAGGGTTGGCAAGGATCCGATCATGCGTTGTTCCTGATCTGCTGGACCACGGCCTCGCCCATCGCCACCGTGTCGACGAGCGTGCAGCCGGGCTGCTTGATGTCGCCGGTGCGCAGGCCGGCCTTCAGCACGGCCTTGATCGCGCGCTCGACCAGCCTGGCCTCGGCCTCCAGCTTGAGGCCGTAGCGCAGCAGCAGGGCGACGGTTCCGATGGTGGCCAGGGGGTTGGCCTTCTTCTGCCCGGCGATGTCCGGGGCGCTGCCGTGGATCGGCTCGAAGAAGCCTACGGGTCCGCCGA
>JAIFKN010000206.1 GCA_020049615.1 bacterium
TGCGCGCTGAGCAGGACCAGCGATGTCTACGCCCATTGCCCAGGGTAGGGCACCGGGCGGTATGTGGCGTATTTCCGACGGGCTCCTAGCGATGTGCCAAGGGCGACACGTCGGCGGTCATCCGCCCGTTGAGCACGAGGCCCTCCGCGCTGCGCCGTAGCCCACCGCTGTCAGCCGCATGAAGTACGTACCTCCTCCGCAGTCTCCCCTGAGTACTGCGGAGGAGGTACAGGCCCAAACCGCTGCTCTGCCTCATCGGCCGACACGCCGAGTGGGCCCTGATCGAGGGAGCCTCTGGCACCGGCATCGCCGCCATCGGCGGGGCAGTTCGGGGCGATCATCGACGCGGAGACCCCGGCCGAGCTGGCGCTGCCGATCGCGACGCGCCGCGCGCCGCGGACGGCCCGTGGCGCACTCCGCCTCGTCTGGCGTCCTGCACCACGCCTCGATCTCCTCCTGGCGCTGGAAAACACCGAGGCCGGTGTCCTGACCACCAATCCCGGGGAGGTGTCGACGAGCACCCACTGGATCCGCGCCTTATGGCGCTCGGCCGGCTGGATCCCGCGTCTGGACGACCAGGTACCAGGTCGTCACCCGCGCTGCTGTCCTGGCGGATCTGGAGGCGGGTGGCGGGGATCGCCTGACCGCGCTCGTCGCCGGCGACGCCCGCCGCGATGTGTTGGCGCGCGCCGCGACACACGGCCGCCGACGACGATGCCGGCAGCGCCTATGTGCAGCGCATGGCGGCCGCGGCCGAATCCGGCCGGCCAGCCGCTGAACCGCCGCCAAGCGCCCCGATCGACGACCAGGACGCCGCCGTGGATGCTGCTGTACGCCGCGCCATGGAGGCGGTGCAGACGACCCTCGCAGCCCCCAAGACCCAGGATCGTCTCCGCGAGTTGGTCCGGCTGGAGCAAGATCGCAGCAAGCGCCTCGGCGATGCTCGTACCCGTTTGGCAGAGCAGGTCGCGGGCCACGTCCCGACGGGACGCGATGACCTGCCGCCGGTGCCCTACCGCGACCTGCGTCCGTCAGGCGTGTACGGTCTCTACCTCGCCAGGGCCTATGCCACCGGACAACCAGTCCAGGTCACCATGCGCACCGACGACACACCGGGCGGGCAGGGGGTACGGGTATTCACCTTGCAAGCGGATGGGAGATGGGAACCTGCGCGACGCAGAGTGGATCTGGGCTCCTGCACAGAAGGGGCGCGATACACAACCGTGACCGGAGGCCGTCAGACATCAGTACATCATGCCGGCCCTGGCAGGTCGCGACCTGGTCGAGCACATCGAGAACCAGCACGGCACGGGTGAGGCCGGGCAGGGCCGATCGGCAGGGACGACCCAGCGCGGGCTGGGCGCCGGGGCGCCGACGGCGAGGCGGGGCGGGGTGCAGGAGACCGTACGCATGGGCGCCCAGCATACATCCTCACACAGAAACGATGATGACACGGTGGGCGCAGACCATGTGGAGTCTCCCCCCGTAGTTCACTGCCGGGCCGATGCGCCGGCATCTATCGCGGTGCGACCCCCATACGTCGATGAAATCGGCACCGCGCAGTTCACAGATCGTGGAGGTCGTCGTCAAACACGTAGGCCACGTGGTGGCACCTCCGTCTAGGGTTGAACCCACGCCGGTCGCCCCGGCCACATCACCCCTGGAGTTCATTATGCCCGTCACATCTCGACCCACACTCACCCTTGCCGGATTGGCCGTCGTTGCGCTCGTCACCGGGTGCGGCCAGCGCACCCAGCGCACCGACCTCGCCATCACGCCGTTGCCGACCCCCATCGTCCCCAGTGTGCTGGTGGACCTCCGGCCCGAGGTCACCAACCAGGCGCTGGATGCCGTTACCACGGCTGGCGGCGTCGGACTCGGCCTGGTGCCGATTGTGTCAGCCTTTGCCCCGAGCATGGGTGGCACGAACGGCATCTGGACCAACCCCGAGACGGGCGTCCCGGATCGCACGGATCCGACGGGGCGTGTGAGCCTGGAGGCCACCGAGGCGCTGACGCTGGATCTGGTCAACGAGTTCGCGCGTGCCCAGGTCGCCGCCACGGTGTACAAGACCCCCGCTGAGGTTCCCAGCGGTGTCACCCCGACGCTCACCATCAGCGGTACGGTCGGCGAGCGCATCGCCTGGCGCATGCACCACAGTGGTTTCGGCGCGCTGTGGTATACGCCCGCCGCGATCTTCCCGCACTCCTCCAGCAGCGTAGAGCTGGACGCTGACATCGTGGTCAGCAACGCCGCTGGCCAGGTCCTGCTGGATGCGGAGATCGATGCGGACGACGTCTACCTGATCCACCTGTTCTACTGGAACCTGCACGCCCGCCGCAACGCGCCGCTGTTCGCCCGGACGGTCCTGGCGACCGAGGTCGCACAGGAGATCGTGGCTGAAACCGTCAAGGCGCTGGGCGCTGGAGGCAAGCTGTGACCCATATCCTGGCCCTCAGTGTACTCGCCCTGCTCCTGGTCGGTTGCGGCAGTGGCGGAGGCGGATCGTCCTCGTCCAACGACGGCGGCAGCACGACGCCGACGGTGACCATGTCCGTCGTCAGTGGCAGTGTCTCCTACGGCGTCTGCTCGACGCCTGATGACCTGACGACCTATACGGCCCGGGCTGTCGTCAGCGACGAGGCATCGTTTGCCAGCACCGAAACCGTCTACGTGCGGGCGCAGTTTGCGCCGGGTGTGTCCATCATCGACACGCCTCGGGCCGTCTTCTCGTTCTATCTGGACCCGGTCGGTGGTCCCGCTGCCACCACCCCCGTCTACGCCAGCAACACGCTGCGCTTCTGGACGGTCGGTAGCATGCGCACCACCTTCTATGTGAAACTGGGCGATCCGCTGGCTGCTGGCACCTACCGCGTGCGTGCGGTGATCACGCCTGTGGATGGATTTCCTGCCGGTACGGCGCCGCAGGCGCTGCAACTGCCCTACGTCATCGCGGTCGCGCCCGTATTTCCGGGATGACGCACGCTTGGGTGGGCACCGGTCTCTGATGGCTGCTGTTGGTGGCGCTGTCGGTATCCGTGGTCCGGGCGGCGACGCGCCGGGCTCGCTGGGCACGCTGCACGACGCACGACGAGGAGCTGGCGCTGCTGCGGATCGGGAACCGCATCGACATGGACGATACATCGGCGACGTCCGTGCAGCGACGCGCCCCTGGGTTCTGCACCAGTGCATCGTGTTCATGTTCATGCGCATGCAGCACGTGAGCCGTGAGCCGCCTGGCGATACGTTGGAACCTGGGCCTGCTGGTGATAGGATCCGCACATGGACGATGTGTTCCCCAACCGCCTTGCCCGCGCCATCGAGGCGCTGACACCGGAGCAGGCCAGCGCCATCCTGCGCCGTGCGCCCGGTGCTGGCGGCATCAAAGCGGCTGTCGCCATGGTGGCTGGTTTGCCCAGCGCCATGGTCCTGTCGAACATCCTGCATGGGCATGCGCCGGGCGCTAAGCACCGCCAAGCCTTGGCCGACACCGTGGAGACCGACCTGGCTTGGCTGGAGGGTCGCTCCGAAGACGCCCCCGACTGGTTCCTGCCGCCGATCCGCGCCTGGCGGCGCTGGTGCCGCATGCTGGACGATGCCGGACGGCGCGCTGCGCGGAGCGACGACGCCAGCCAGGGCAGCGCCAAGCGCGGGCGCGGCCGCGCAGCTGCGGAGGTCGAACTCGCCGCACGGGCGCTCCGCTGCGATGTGCGGGATCGTGGCCTGCAGGACCTGCTCGCCGGGCGCTACGGGCACGTCGACGCCCCGCTCCTGTGGTCCTATGCCGAGCACCTGGGACGGCGGCGGCCAAGCCATGTCGACCACCTGCTGCGCGGCCGCGACCTCTGGCGCGATTGCGAGGAGGAGTTCGACACCCTCCTGAACAAGGCCAAGGGGGAATTGTCCCGCCTGATTCCGCCGGCGCCGCTGTTCCGCGTCGCCCGGGCAGCATTGGTCGCCATGCGCCAGGCGCGCGACTACCAGGGCAAAGGGAATCGCGAGGTGGAAGATGCCCTGGAGATCCTGTGGCGCCAACAGTGGTTTGTCCGCGGCAAATCTCGCCAGGACGTACCAGCGGCGTTCACCACCGAGACCGCGCGCACCACCTGGACGCGGCTGCGCGATCTGCGCGCGCCCTATAGCGACGACGACGACTTCCAGGGGCGTTACCGTTCCGCCCGACCCAAGCCAACCGCATGAGCTCAACGGACCCCACCATCCGCCAGGGAGGGACCGACGGCGGGTCCGATGATGCCGCGACCCCTGGCAGCGGACAGACACCGGCGCCGTGGGCCGGGATCGATCCGGACGCGTCGGTCGGTCGCAGCGACACGCCATTGCTGCCGACGTGGCAGGATCGCCGCCCGCCGGCCGACACCACGCCGGCAACGGATCCGGATGCGACACAGCGCATGGCTGGCCCGGGGGACGCCGTCCCGGGGACCGGTCCATCGGCCTACAGCCTGGTGCGCAAAGTGGGGCAGGGTGGCATGGGCGAGGTGTGGCTGGCACGCCAACACGGCCTCGATCGTCTGGTGGCCTACAAGCGGGTGATCCCCGGCAAGGCTACCTCGGACATGCGGGCGGGGTTCATCGCCGAGGCCGTCGCCAACGGTCGTCTCGACCACCCCAACATCGTGCCGGTCCATGACCTCGGCACCCAGGACGACGCGCCGTTCCTGGCCATGAAGTTCATCGCCGGGCGGGCGTGGTCGCATCTGCTGCACCCGCAGAATCCCGATGATCGCGCCGCCGCTGCGGGACTGACCCTCGACCAGCACCTCCGCTGGTTCGGCAACGTCTGCGACGCCATCGCCTATGCCCACAGCCGCCACCTGGTCCACCGGGACCTCAAGCCGCACAACGTCATGATCGGCGCGTACGGCGAGGTCCTGGTGGTCGACTGGGGCCTCGCCATCGACATCAGCGCCGATCCCAGCGCGGCTGGCGTCGTGCCGCATCGCTCGCGCACCTCCGGGTTCGCCGGCACCTACCCCTACATGGCGCCCGAGCAGCTGGAGGAGGACGCTGCGGCGACCGGACCCTGGACCGACGTCTACCAGCTCGGTGCCATCCTCTACGAACTGCTCACTGGGGCAGCCCCCCACCGTGGCGACAGCACCGAGGCGATGGTCCGCAGCATCCGCGCGCGACGCATCCCCGACCTGCCGCCGGGCATCTCGCCCGGCCTGGCGGCCATCTGCCGGCGGTGCCTCGATCCGGACCCCGCTCGGCGCTACGCGGGCGCCGACGCCGTCCGCGCTGCATTGGACGACTGGCAGCGTCGACGGGTGGCCGAGGACCTGCTGGGCCGAGCCTGCGACCTCAGCAATGACGCCGGGACCGTCGACGCGAGCCACCAGGAGGCCCTGGCGCTCCTGGCGCAGGCCAAGGCCGGTGAACCCATCGGCTGGGCCGAGGCGGCGGTCCGCATCCGCACCGCCTATGCGACGCTCGCCCTGCAGCGCGGCGAACTCGACCTCGCCGACAGCTGCATCGCCCCGCTCGGGCCCGACGGGGCAGCGCTGGCGGATGCGATCACGGTGGCGCGGCGGGAGCGGACGGTGCGCGAACGCCGCATCCGCCGCACCCGGGTGGTGGCCTGGACCGCGGGGGTCGGCGCGATCCTCGCCATCTGTGCGGGTCTGACCGTCGCCCTGATCCAGAATCGACGGGTCGAAGCCTCCCGTGGTGCCGAGGCGGTAGCACGCCGTCTCGCCGAGACGGCGCGCGACGCGGCCGAGCAGCGGCGCCTCGAGGCCGAGCGCGCGCGCGACGCAGCCGCTGCGGCGCTGCGCCGCGCACAAGCCGCCAATGAGTTGATCCGCAATGCCCTGAGTGGCGTCGACGCGGGCCTGTCGGCCAGCGGTGGTGCCGGGGGCATGGATGTGCCGGTGTCCGTCGTCCTACGTCGCATCGCCGACGACGCCGAGCGGCGTTTGGCGGATATGCCCGATGCCCGCGCCGAGGTCCTGACGACGGTTGCGGCGAACCTGGTGTTCATCCTCGACAATACGGCCGAAGGTCGCCGTCTGGCCACGGTCGCGGGAGCGGACGCCACGGCAGCCGGCGCACCGGATTTGGCATGGCGGGCCCAGGTCGTCATCGCCCTGGCCGATGGCGTCAGCGGACAACCGCTGACGGGGCTCAAACGCCTTGACGAGTTGCTCACGGCGCGGCCGACGGCGCTGGCCGACCCCCTGCATCCGGAACTGATGCGTGCCCGGGAGATCGTTGCTGCCGGCCGCGGCCCCGGGGGCATGACGGCGTTCCTGGCTGAACTCGACGCCGCGGGGCGTCATCAATCCGCGGAGGCCGTGCAGGTCGCGACCCAGTTGATGATGATGTACGGGACGCTGAACGACCCGAGGGCCGCGGTGATCGGCGCCGATGCGCTGCGCCGCTCGATCGCGACCTACGGCAATGACCACCTCTACACGCGGTACATCCAGCTGGTCCTGCTGGAGCTGCAATCGACACCACTGCGTCGCGGTGACCTGCAGGTCGCCATGTCCCTGGTGACGGCCGTGGATCGGACGGCGCGCACCAGCCTGTCGGCCGCCCTCTACCGTGCCCGTGTCGCCCGGCTGCACCTGCGCTTCGCCTCGGATCGGGGGAGCGTCCAGAACCGCCCGGACTTCGCGTCGCTGCGCACGGCCGTGCGACTACTGAGCGAGGCGCACGCCCTCGCCGCTGCCCAGTGGACCGATCGGGCCCGCGACAAGGCCATCGCCGCCGCCCAGACCACGTTTGCCGAACTGCGCGGCGTCCCGGGTGAGATGATCGATGACATGACGGCCCAGTGTAAGCGCACCGGCAGCGCCGAGTTTCTCGTCGAACTCCATGAATCGTCCCAGCGCATGCTGGGTGTCGGCCACGAGATGACGCTGTCGTCTGCCATCGCCGCCGCCACCTGCCTGGCCAACCGTGGGCGGGATGAGGAAGGCGAAGGCCTGCTCTCCGCGTACGTCCGTTCCGCTCGTGGAAAGCCCTTCCGCCCGGGCATCTGGACCTACGCGATGCAATCGCTGGGCGCATTGCGCTACGATCGCGGCCTGGCGCCCGATGCCCTGGCAGATTTTGGCGAGGCACTTGCTCTGGGGGATGCCCCGGCCGCCTATCACCGCCTCGTCCAGGATGGCAGCCTCATCGCATCCGCGATGACGATGTGCCGGCGGTTGGATCGACGCCCTCGGTTCCGAGCGCCAG
>JAIFKN010000024.1 GCA_020049615.1 bacterium
CGGAGCCCCTGAGCAGTTGCGGATGCTCCTGCTTGCCCTGCTCTGCCTCGCCCTGCCGGCCGCCGAAGGCGACGCCTACCGCAGCGTGCTGGCTGCCACCGAGGCCCACCAGCAGCGCCAGCCCGGCTCGCCGGGCTGGACCGCGATTGCCGATGCCGTCGAGGCCGGGCTGCGCGGCGCCGGGCTGGCACCCGAACGCCTGGGCTACGCCACCCTGGTGCCGCAGACCCGGATCTGCCGCCTCGAGGTCGCCGGGGTCGAGATCCCGGGGCTCCTGGCCCTGGCGCCCAATGGCGCCGTCCCGCCGACCACCTGGGGCCGCGAGGTCGAGGGGCCGGTGGTGTGGCTGGGCGACGGCACCCTGGCCGAGATGGCCGGCCTGCCGGTCGAGAACTCGATCGCCCTGCTGCGCATGAGCAGCCCGAACCTCCAGCAGGTCTTCGCCCAGGGCGCCAAAGCGGTGGTGGTAGTCGGCGCCGACGCCACGCAGTGGCAGGCTTCCCGGCTCTTCACCGAGGCGCCGATCGCCTCGCCGCGTGCCTGGCTGCCACAGGCGTCCGCCGAGGCGGCGGGCCTGACCGCCAACACCATCGCGCCGCGCAGCGGCCGCCTGCGCATCGACGTGCGCTGGGCCGACGCCGAATGCGCCGACATATGGGCATTCATCCCGGCAGCCCCAGGTGCCGATCCGGAGCGTGCCGCCCAGACCATCGTGCTCGCCGCCGAACTGGCCACCGCCGGCGCCGTGCCCGACCTCTCTCCCGGCCGACGCGAAGCGGCCAATGCCGCGCTGCTCGCCGAACTGGCCACGCGCCTCGCCGCCCAGCCGTTGCAACGCAACGTCCTGGTCTGCTTCCTCGGCAGCCACTACGCCGGCCAGGACGGCGCCCGGCATTTCTACTGGGTGGTCAACAAGGTGATCAAGGGCTCGAAGGAGGCCGACCGCCTTGAGGACCGGGTTCGCTGGACCGCCGAGCAGATCGACGTGTGCGCCCGCCGCATCGCCCTGCTCGACGATCCGGAGGTGCTGACCAAGTCCGGCGATGACACCTTCGCCATCCGCGAGCGGATGCGCCGCATCCTGGTCGGCCGGGTCAACGCGCTGAACTACGACTACCGCCTGAAGAACCTCGAGCGAAAGGCGGTCGCCGACCGCGGCGACACCGTCACGGCCAGTCGGCTCGAGGTCGAGCTCAAGGAGCTCAAGACGCGGATCGGCACCTTCAACGACATGCGCCGCCAGCTGCATGTGCGCAAGGTCGACGATCGGGAGACCTGGGCAGTGGTGGTCGGGCAGCTGCGCGACGAACTCGCTGGATTGCGCTCCGGTCTGCAGGCCGACACCAGCCGGCTGGCTTCGGCCCGCCGCCTCGAAGAGACGCTGGACGGCAAGTCCGTGATCGCGCACGCCGGCATCGACTTCGCCGCCGCCGACCGGGCGTGGTTCGCCAACCCCTTCGGCATCGATTGCAACACGATGTCCGAAGGTCCGTCGCAGCCTGGCAACGTGGTCAAGCACGTCGATGCCTGGCAGCAGGCCTGGGACCGTATCGCCTCCGAGCATCCCTCCGCCCCGCCGATGCGCGCGCCTGATCTTGCCGCCGCCTACGGCTACGAGCGCCTCAACCACCAGCGCCGCCGCCAGGTCGCGTCGGTGGTGCCGCTGAGCATGGGCCTGTTCGGCGCGCAGCTGGTCACCCTGGGCGATCCGGTCGACGACGACGAGATGCCGCGCCTCGCGGCCGCTCCCGACCTGCTGCCGCTGGCGGTGCCGGTCGGCGCCTGGCTGCGCTCGCTCGCCGGCGCCGACCTGCCGCTGAAGACCGGCTACACCATCGCCACCCGCTACGACGACAAGCTGGTGTGGCGCTGGTCCGGCTCGGCCTGGTCGGGTCTGCGCGTCGACCAGCTGTCACCCGGCTCGGAGGAGGTCGAAGGGCCGGCCGCCGGCGCGGTGATCTTCGTCAACCAGGGGCGCAGCCTGGGGCCCTCGTCCAGCGACGGGGATGCGGTCTGCGGCCGCTTCAACGGGCCGATGGCGCGGGTCAACCATGCCGGCCATGTCTTCTGTCCGCACGTCATCGACCAGTGGACGCTGAGCCGGGTGCACGGCCTCGCCTTCAACGCCGATGGCGCTCCTCGCTCGTTCCATGACGGCGAGCAGGCCACCGGCGCGATGTCGTTCAACATCCGCCTGTTCACCGCCTTCGGCAACGGCTTCTATGTGCCCTTCCAGCCGCTCGAATACAGCAGCCAGACGCTGTTCGCGCGCCTGGTCGGGCGCACCGACTCGACGGTGAAGCGCGAGTTCGGCCGCGATGGCACCGGCGGCATGACCGTCTACACCAACGAGGAGCGCTCGCTCAAGCTGATCGGCAGCGGCCTGTTCCTGCTCGGCTCGACCGAGCAGCGGCCGATCGGATCCGGCTTCAAGCCCGACCCCCTGGACATCCTGTCGCTGAACGTGCTGCGCCGTTCGGCCCACGATGCCGCCCTGCTCAACACCCAGCGCCTCGAGGTGCTGCGCTCGAAGAATCTGGTCGACCGGCCGGTCGAACGCGTGCATGCCGACTGCCTCGACCACCTCGAGAGCGCCGACGAGGCGCGCAAGACACATGACGTGCGCGGTGCCGCGGCGCACGAGGCGGTGGCGGCGGTGCTCGCCTCGCGCGCGCAGGCGCCGCTGCGCGAGGGCGCCAACGACCTCCTCCGCGCCGTCGTCGTGCTGCTGGTGCTGTCGATCCCCTTCGCCTTCTCGATGGAACGCCTGTGCCTGGGCGCGGTGTCGATCTACCGCCAGATCATCGGCTTCGTCGCCGTCTTCGTCGCCACCTTCGGCGTCCTCTACTTCACCCACCCAGCCTTCGCCCTGGCCAACGCCCCGCTCATCATCTTCCTCGCCTTCATCATCATCCTGCTGTCGGCCTTCGTGATCGCAGTGGTGATGGGCAAGTTCAAGCACGAGCTGAAGGCGATGCAGGGCCTGTCGCAGAAGTCGCACGCTGCCGGGACCGGCAACTCCACCACGCTGGCCGCCGTGGTCATCGGCATCGCCGGCATGCGCAACCGGCCGCTGAAGACCTTCCTCACCGCCAGCACCGTCACCCTGTTGACCTTCACCATCCTGGTCTTCGCCTCGTTCCAGAGCGGCAGCGCGGTGGTCACCAGCTACCTCGGCCGCAGCCGCGGCGCCGACCGCATCGAAGTGCACCAGCCGAGCTTCCTGCGCATCCCCGACCGTCTCGCCGATGCCATCGAGACCCTGCACGGCGAGCGCTTCGAGGTCGTTCGCCGCACCGCAAGCTTCCGCAACCCGCTGGCCAACAACGAGACCGAAAAGGCCGCCGGCAACGTGCTGCTCGACCCGGCCACCGGCAAGGCGATGGCGCTCGATGCCCTGCTCGGGCTCGACGCGCGCGAGGTCGCCCGCCTGCCCGCTGGCCTTCTCGGCAGCCTGGCCGAGCCGCCGCCCGGATCGCGACCGCCGTTGTGGCTGTCGGAGACGCTGGTCTCCCGCCTGTCGATCAAACCTGGAGCCGAGCTACGCATCCGCGGCGCCCCCTTCACCTTTGCCGGCTCCTTCCGCGACGAGGGTCTGAAGGCGGTCGAGAACATCGACGGCACCCGCCTCATGCCACCCGATTTCGAATCGACCTTCGCCGCCCTGGGCAGCCAGGCGATAGGCAACCTGAGCTCGTTCAACCAGGTCATCCAGGGCATGGACACGACTTCGTTCATCTTCTCCGCTCCGGCTCTCACGGCCATCACCACCAACCGCACCGTCCTTGATCTCGGCGGCATGACCAACGTCCTGGTGCTCTACCCGAGGGCGGACGCCGACATCGGCCGGGCCGCCGGCGAGATCGCTGGAAGCTTCAACGGCCCGATCTACGCCACCAGCGGCGATGGTGCGCAGCGCTACTTCTACACCCGCGAGATCACCGGTGGCGGGCTCGGCGACCTGGTCGTACCGCTGCTGTTGGGCGGGCTGATCATCTTCTCCAGCCTGCTCGGCTCGATCGTCGACCGGCAGAAGGAGATCTTCACCTACAGCGCGCTCGGCCTCAGCCCGCGCGACGTCGGCATGCTGTTCTTCGCCGAGAGCTCGGTCATCGCCGTGGTCGGCGGCATGGGCGGCTACCTCATCGGCCAGGGTGCCGCCAAGGTGCTGAACCTGCTCGCCGACCAGGGGCTGGTCAGCGTACCGGACATGAACTTCAGCTCGATGTCGTCGTTGATCACCATCCTCATCGTCATGCTGATGGTCCTCCTCTCGACCATCTATCCGGCGCTGATGGCCAGCCGCAGCGCCAACCCGGGCGTCAACCGCGCCTGGAAGATGCCCAAGCCGGATGGCGACCGCATGGTCTTCACCTTCCCCTTCACCGTGCCGGAAAAGAGCTTCGGCGGCATCGTCGCCTTCGTCCGCGAGCACTTCGGCAACCACAGCGATGCCTCGCTCGACGTCTTCGCCGCCAAGCACGTCGGCCTCTTCCGCGTCGACGGGCACCGTGTCGGCATCCGTGCCGAGATCGCCCTGGCCCCCTTCGACCTCGGCGTCTACCAGCGCTTCGCCATGCGCACCCAGCCGAGCGACATCGCCGGCATCGACGAGGTGGTGGTCGAGATCGAGAGGCTCAACGGCTCGAAGGCCACCTGGCTGCGCGGCAACCGCGCCTTCATCAAGGACCTGCGCGAGCAGTTCCTGATCTGGCGCTCGCTGCCGCCCGAGGCGGTCGAGCACTACCAGTCCGAGGCCGGGCGCGTGCTCGCCGAAGCGGGGTCGGCCGCGCCGACCGAGGGAGGCGCCAATGGCCAGGGTTGATGCCGAACTGGAGCGCTACCGCCAGCTGATGACCCCGCCGGGGACCTTCAGCGAAGGATTCTCCTTCGCCTCGGTCATCGGCGTGTTCCTGGTGGCGATGATCCTCATCCCGGGCGCGTTGTACATGCAGCTGCTCGCCGGCCAGGGCGTCGGCTCGGCTGCGCAGTGGGTGACGCTGATCCTCTTCCTGGAGGTGGCCAAGCGGGCCAACGCCAAGCTCGGCCGGGCGCAGATCTTCGTCCTCTTCTACATGGCCGGCACGTTCGCCTACCAGCACGTGCACGGCACGCCGCTGTGGAACCAGTTCCTGGTGCGCAGCGAGGCGGCGCTGTCCTTCGGCCTCGCCGGCCAGTTCCCCGAATGGTACGCGCCGAGCGATCCGGCGGCCTACGAGGGGCGCAGCTTCCTCTCCAGCGCCTGGCTGCCGGCGATCGGCCTGATGGTGTTCAAGAGCCTCTTCACCCGTCTGGATTCGGCCGTGGCCGGTTACGGCCTGTTCCGCCTGGCCAGCGACATCGAGAAGCTGCCGTTCCCGATGGCCCCGATCGGCGCCCAAGGCATGATGGCGCTGGCCGACGACCTCGACGGCCAGGACCGCAGCGCTGGCGGCTGGCGCTGGCGCGTGTTCTCGATCGGCGGCGCTCTTGGCCTGGTCTTCGGCATGATCTACCTCGGTCTGCCGACGCTGAGCGCCAACCTCATCGGCGAGGCCTACAAATACAGCATCCTGCCCATCCCCTTCGTCGACCTGACGCAGTACACGCGCCTGATCCTGCCCGCGACCGCCACCGGCCTGAGCTTCGACTTCAATCAGGTGGTCATCGGCATGGTGCTGCCGTTCTGGGCCATGGTCGGTTCGTTCCTCGGTCTGATCGTCACCTTCGTGCTCAATCCCATCCTCTACCACAGCGGCGTGCTGCGTAGCTGGATCCCCGGCGATTCGACGGTCGAGACGATGTTCAAGAACAACGTCGACTTCTACCTCAGCTTCGGCATCGGCATCTCGCTGGCGGTCGCGGTAGTCGGCATCTTCGGCATGATGCGAGCCCTGCGTGCCAAACGGGCGCTGGACGCCCAGGACGCCGCCGCCGGCACCACCACCGCGAGCGTGCCCGAGGGTCGCGGTGACATCCCCAATCGCCTGGTCCTGGCCACCTACCTCGGTTGCACCCTGCTCTACATCGCGGTCTCGGGCTGGCTGGTCGAATGGCATGTCGGCGTGATGCTGGTGCTGGTCTTCTTCGGCTTCATCTACACGCCGCTGATCAGCTACGTCACTGCCCGCCTGGAGGGCATCGCCGGCCAGGTCGTCGAGATCCCGTTCATCCGCGAACTGTCACTGATCGTCTCCGGCTACCAGGGCATCGCCGTGTGGTTCGTGCCCATCCCGCAGGCCAACTACGGCACCCAGACCGTGCTCTACCGCCAAGCCGAGCTCACCGGCACCAAGTTCACCTCGCTGTGGAAGGCCGAGGCAGCCGTCTTCCCGATCATGATCGTCCTGACCCTGGTCTTCGCCTCGTTCATCTGGGGCCTGTCCGAGATCCCCAGCGCGGTCTACCCGTACGCACAGCAGATCTGGGAGCTGGATGCCAAGAACGCATGCCTGGTGTTCTCCTCGACCGCCGGCGGCTACAGCCAGTTCCAGGAGGCCCTGTCCGGACCGGTGGTCGGCATCGGCCTGGTGGTAGGCACCGCCCTGTTCGGTGCGCTCAGCGCGGTCGCCGCGCCGGTGACCTTGTGCTATGGCCTGGTCCGCGGTCTCGGCCAGACCATGCCGCATGTGATCATCCCGCAGATCGTCGGCGCCCTGCTCGGCCGCTACTACTTCCAGAAGAAGCTCGGCCTGACCTGGGGCCAGTACGTCCCGGTGCTGGCGGCCGGCGTCTCCTGCGGCTTCGGCCTCGTCTCGATGCTGTGCATCGGCATCGTGTTCCTCGCCAAGTCCGCCAACGCCCTTCCCTACTGACAGCCATGGCAGAACCCATCGTCACGGTCAGCGGCCTCGACAAGGTCTACAAGAGCGGGGCCGAGGAGGTCTACGCCCTGCGCGGCATCGAGCT
>JAIFKN010000040.1 GCA_020049615.1 bacterium
ACTCGGTGGTGTCATTCACGTGCCATCGAAGAGCACTCTCCAGCGCATGGAATCGGAGGTCCCTGTCGAACTGATCCATGAAGTCCACACGGTACTCCTGAAGCGATCTGTTTCCGTGGATGCGCATGGGAGATCCGTTCTCGATCTCGCCGAACCTGTCGACCTGTCTCTGGTCTGGATGGATTCGACCTGCGCCAAACTCGACATCCACTATCCGGCAGACTGGATCCTATTGCGCGATGCGACGCGGACCATCATGAAGGCCATCGTCACGATCCGATCGCACGGTCTGCTGCATCGGATGCCGGCTCCCGAGCGGTTCATCGCCAAGATGAATGCGCAAGCCATGGCCATGACTAGTTCAAGCCGGCGTGGCCGGGGTGGCGACAAAAAGCGCGAGCGCAAAAGCACCCTGCGGACCATGAAGCGGATAATCGGGACCGTGCGCACGCACGGCAAGCGTTACCGCGATATTCTTGAGAAATCGTGGGCGGAGACAGACCTGACCAAGGCACAAGCTCAGCGTATCATTGATCGCATCGACGGTATCCTGAAGCAGATCCCCGTGGCCATCAAGCAGGCGCACGAACGCATCATCGGAGAGCGCGTCGTTCCCAATGCCGGCAAACTGCTCAGCCTGTATCAGCCTCACGCCCAGGTGTATGTGCGCGGCAAAGCCGGAGCCGACGTTGAGTTTGGCCTGCAACTGCTGATCAGCGAATCAGCCGAAGGACTTATCATCGACGGCTACCTGATCGACGAGATCACCAACGACAGCAAACTTCTCATGCCGGCCATCGAGCGCATGCGCAAGGACTATGGCGACAACGTGGCCTGTACGGTTGTCACAGATCGTGGCTTTGCCTCAGCGGGCAATGATGCCGCGTTGGAGAAGGCGAAGATCACCAACGCTACACTGCCTCGAAATCCCGATGCGATGGTGGCACGACTCAAGGACCCAGTTCATCGCCGCCTACAACAGCGACGCGCCCAGACCGAAGCGCGCATCGGCATCTTCAAGGGGAAATTCTTGGGCGATCATGTGCCGACCAAGGATTTCGAGGCACAGCATCGATTCATCGCGTGGGCAGCGTTGTCACACAACCTGTGGGTGCTGGCCAGGCTTGAAACCGCAGATGACGCGGTGGCCGAAGCAAGCTGAACAGCATCAGGTAGCAGGATCCGATCCGAGCGAAGACTCGACGTGGGGGCGGCGTGTCGCCGCATCAGGACATTCGCAGATTGGGGTCCGGCGACCCGGCCAGAATCAGGATTTCAGCCAGAGGTGGGTGGAGACCGTGCGATTCGGGCAAGGTTGCAGGGCACGGACGCCGGACGATTCTAAATTCCACGCCGAATGGGACAGGCTCGAGGTATTCGCGGGCGAGCCATTGCGGCATGAAGCCCATCTTCCAGGCGCCGACATGCTGGTTCGGCAGCAAGATGTAGCGCGTCTCGGGCGTCGACTGGATCTGACGCAGCAGCAGGTTGGCCTGATCGACGCGACGACCGGTGGCGAACGGCCAGTAGCTGCCGACACCTTCGCTCTGCAGTCCATCGTCGCCGACGATGCTGGGGTTGGCGTGACCGCGCGGGGCGACCAGGCGCCACAGCCAGGCCAGCGCTGGCGGCAGCACATGCATCAGGCCGAGGATGCCGTAGGTCGGCAGCTTGGCGGTGCAGGGCGGGCAGCGCACGCCGAAGCTGCGCACATCCACCTCGACCGGACCATCGACGATGCCTGGGACGATGCGACGGGGCAGGATGACGCGCGGGTTGGGGCAGCGCACCCCGGGCTTGTCCTCGCAGTGCTCCCAGATCAGCGTCGTCGCTCCGACCGTCCCCTCGATGTTGATGAACACCAGGGGTACCGGCGGATGGATGGTCAACTGCTCCAGCTGATGGTCGGTGCCGTAGCGCTCGATGTGGTTGACGCGGACGAACCACGCATCCTCGGCATCCTGCACCACCAGCTTGCGCTTCTGCCCCTGGTCGAGGGGATGGCACAGCGCCATGTCATCGGTCACCGGACGCAGTCGGCAGCCTTGCGGCATGCGGATGTGCCGCGTCTCGTCGGTCAGGACGTTGGTGCCGAGGAGCAACTGGCCGTCCTGCTCGCGGTGCGCGTATTCGAGCATCTCGCTCTTGCCACCACCGCTCGCGCCCTCGTGCAGGATGGTGACGGTGTTGTCGTACGGCGTGACCACCTGCACGGTCGCGCCGTGAGCGGTCAGCCAACCCTCCTTCTCGCCGATGTGCAGCAGCACGCCGTAGATGCCCTTCTTCGCGCTGGGCCCCGGATACAGGTTCAACGAGTATAGTTCGTGGATGTCGTCGGTGCGGTTGTGCACGACGACCTGCTTCCCCTGGCACAGGGTGTGGCGGAAGGTCGGCGCCAGCAGGATGACCGCCTTGGGGGTGAACGTCGCGGGCAGTTCGGCGGCGGGGATGAAGCCCTGGATGTCGGCCAACCCGGCGGCGAAGAAGCCGGCATTGGCCGGCGCGATGAGCAGAGCGCCATGGCCGAGCGCCGGATCACCAGCCCAGAACGGCAGCACCAGCAGGTGCTGGGTCGACAGCCACTCGTGCACCTGCTTGCGGGCGGCATAGAAGGGTTTGCCGAAGCGCTGGGCGAACGTGGACTGGTCGGTCGGCAGGCCATCGGCCACCACCATGCAGTCCGGATCCCGCCGTCGCATGTACGGTTCCGCATAATTCACCACCACGCCATTGCGGCTGCGCACCACATCGGCCTCGATCACAGTGCATCTGCCGGGCACGTCGTAGGTGACGCGGAAGGAGTCGGAATCCGCTCCGCCGACCGCCCGATCGACCAGTTCCTCGCGCGTCAGCGGCAGAGACCAGGACGGAGCCTCGTCCAGGATCCGGGCCAGATCGTTGGGCAGTTGGATGTGAGATGGGTTCGTAAGAGCCCTCATGGTGGCCTCCTGGAACACCACGCTATCCGGTCATTCGTGAGTGATATACACACATTGACAGATAGATGTGCGGTTGAACCTCATATCAACGCCACCCATCGCTCGCGAGCCACATGTGTCCCAGACATCCAAGATTCCGATACATAATGACTTACGTGACCTGCTGCGGCTCAACCACCACCACATGCTCTATTTCGCCGCCGTCATGGACTATGGCGGCATCCACCCCGCCGCCCGCCACCTGGGCGTGACCGCGACCACCATCAGCGGCCAGATCAAGGCCCTGGAGGCGATCGTCGGGCAACAGCTGTTCGTGCGCCGTCGCCAGCGCCTGGTGCCGAGCCCGTTCGGCGAGCGGGTCTACATCCTCGTCTCGGCCTGGCTGGCGGCCGGCCGACGCGTCCTGGCCTCGGTCGAGCAGACCGCCGGGGCCAGACCGGCGCCGCTGCACATCGGCATCGCCGACGGCGTGCCGCTGCTGGTCGCGGCGCGCATCCTCAAAACCCTGCGGCGGCGGACCGGCGACCGGCAGATCATCTGCCGCACCACCAGGCACGACGCCCTGCTCGACGAGCTCACCCATCACCACCTGGACCTCGTCCTCACCGACCGGCCACCGTCGGCGCGCTCCGGCGTCGACCTGTCGATCCGCTGGGTCGAGAGCAGCAGCATCGCCTGGTGCGCGACCGCGGTTCCGCAGCTGCCGTTCCCTGACTGCCTGCACCGGGCCGCCGTCATCCTGCCGATGCGCGGCTTCGCCATGCGCGAATCGATCGACGCCTGGCTGACGCAGCAGGGTCTGGAACCGCTGGTGGTGGCGGAATGTAGCGAGAGCGCCCTGGTCAAGACGCTGGGCTCGTCCGGCATGGGCATGTTCCCGGTCCCATCCATCGTCGCCGAGCAGGTGTGCTCGCAGTACGCGGTCACCGTCGTGGGCCGGCAGGCCGGCGAGACCGAGCGCTACATGCTGGTGACGCACCAGAGCCAGCCGCTGGCTGAGCTCGACGGCAAGGATCCGGCAGTCCGCTGATGGCCACGCGGCGAAGGCGTAGAACAGCAGGCCTCCATCAGCGGTCCCTGTTGCCGCCGATGAATCCCGCCTGCCAGGCCCAGTAGAGCAACCATAGCACCGAGGTGGCCGCGGCAGCGACGTAGGTCAGGCCGGCGGCGGTGAGGACGCGGTCGACGTGGGTCGCGTCCTCGTCCCGGCCGATGACACCGTATTCAGCCAGCAGGACGCGCGCGCGGGCCGAGGCATCGAACTCCACCGGCAGGGTCACCAGGGTGAAGGCCGCGGCCAGACCGAACAGTCCAAGACCGACCGCAGCCAGCCACCAGGCCAGGCCCGGGGCGGCGTGCTGCTGCACGGCGCCCAGGACGATGCCGCCGATGACCAGCCAGGGGCCGAGCATCGAGCCCAGGTTCGCCACCGGCACCAGCAGGCTGCGCAGCCACATCGGCGTGTAGCCCTGGGCATGCTGGATGGCGTGCCCCGCCTCATGTGCGGCGATGCCGACGGCTGCGGCGTCGCGCCCATGGAAGACGTCATGGCTGAGGGCGAGGGTGCGGGTCATCGGATTGTAGTGGTCGCTCAGCACACCCGCGTGCTCCTCGATGCGCAGATCGTCGAGGCCGGTACGGCGCAGGATGAGCGCCGCCGCCTCGGCGCCGGTCATCCCACCACGGCTGGGCACCTGACGGGCCTGGGAGACCCGGTAGCGGACCAGCCCGGCCGCTGCCAGCGACAGCAGCATGGTGACGCCGGCGATGACGAGATAGAGCAGATCGAACATGTGGTTCCTTCGTGGTCGATGGCGCCATCAACCGTCAGTGATGATCCTGCCGGAACGAAGCCAGGCGGCGCAGGCGTCCGGCGAGACGGGCCAGGACGCTGGCGATGCCCTGCTCCGGCGAACTTGCCGCTCCTTCGACCAGCAGTTCACCGCCCTGCGCGAGACGCAGCCGGGCCAGGCAGGAAATCCCCATGCCGCCGCGTGGTCCGTTGACGTCATCGAGGCGGATCGCGACGCCTTGCACCTGGCCGCCGAAGCGGGCAAAGGCGAAGGCGGCACGGCGCTGGGTGAATTCCAGCAGCTTCGTCCGGTCTGGCAGATGGCGGGTGGAAAGGTCGATGTTCATGGTTGTCTCCTGCGATCAGCCTATCGCTGCCGGCACGAACCTCTGTTCGGAAGCGACCTGATCATGCTTCGGCAAAACCGAATGGTCTGATCTCAGGCGATGGCACTTCCACATCCAGCAGCAGGCGCAGGATGCGCGGCATGCCCACCCTGCCCGAACTCAACTACCACCATCTCCGCAGTTTCTGGGCGGTGGCCCGGGAAGGCTCGATCGCCCGGGCCTGCACCCTGCTGAAGGTGTCCCCATCGACGATCAGCGAACAGCTGCGCAGCCTGGCCGAAGCCATGCGCACCGAACTGTTCGTCCGCCAGGGGCGCCACATCCGCGTCACCGATGCCGGGCGGATGGTGATGGACTACGCCGATGAGATCTTCTCCCTGGGCCGGGAATTGCATCAGACCCTGGCCAACCGGACCACAACCCGACCCGTCCCGGTGGCCCTCGGCATCAGCGACGCCGTCTCGAAGCTGATCGCCTGCCGGCTGGTGGCCTCTGCCGTGCGCCTGCCCGATCCGGTGCAGGTGACCATCTACGAGGATTGCCATGAGGCGCTGCTGCAGCGCTTGTCGACCCACATGCTCGACATGGTGGTGTCCGATGCTCCGCTGGAAGCGCACCTGCGCATCCGTGCCTTCACCCACCCGCTCGGCGCCTGTCCTCTGGCCGTTTTCGGCGCACCATCCCTGGCCAGGCTCGCACGCGGCTTCCCCCGTTCCCTGCATGGCGCCCCGCTGCTTGCGGGACTGCCCACGGCCCCGCAGCGTCGGGCCTGGGATGCCTGGTGCGCCGATCAGGGTCTGCAGCCGCGGGTGGTCGCCCAAGTGCAGGACAGCGCCCTGCTGAAGACCATGGGGCAGGCCGGCCTGGGCGTGTTCCGGCGTGTTCCTCGCCCCCGACGCCATCGCCGAGGACATGTGCAGCACCTTCGGAGTCCGGGTGATCGGCCGTCTGCCCAATCTGCTGGTCCACCACTACGCCATCACCCTGGAACGCCGGATCACCAATCCGGCCCTGGTTGCCATCACCTCGCTCGGTCGCGATCTCTTCGCCCAGCCTGCTGAACCAACCCGGCCGAAACGACCCTCCGGCCCTGGGCGAGCGAAGCCCTAGTGACGATGGTCAGATAGGTGGCGAGTGCGAAGGCGACGATCACCGACACAACCCCGGCGGCCTCGCCAGACCAACCGACCCTGGCGAAGAGGTCCTTCACCTGTTGCCCGAAACCTCGTCGATGACCACGCCCATGCCGATGGTCGCCCCGGTGATGCCCACCTGATGCATCTGGCGACAACCTGGGTCCGGGTTCACGGTTGGTGCTTGGTCGGCCGCATCGGATCTGTTCTGATGCGCATATGCAGGCCGGGCACCGTGAAATCCCATTCAACTACACCTCGGCTGACGACCGCCAGGTCGTGCGGCTGCTGCTTGGGTCCGAAGTATGGGAGGCGCTTGAGCGCCTGCGCTCGCGCCGCGTCACCGGCCGCTCCGCCCGCCTGCTGCTGCGCCTCATCGGCGACCTCTTCGTGCTGCGCCGCAACCCCTACCTCTACCAGGACCTGCTCGACTCCCCGCAGCGGCGGCGGGCCTGGTTCCGCGGCGCCGAGGAGGATCTCGCCATCGTGCGCGCTGGCGGCGCCGATCCCGATGTCGGGCCGGTGGTGGCGCGCGTCACCGCGGCGCTGCAGGGGCTCGAACGCGAGATCGCCGGCGCCCCGGCCCGGCAGCGGCGCCTCCTCCGCCACCTGGCGCCGATCATCACGGCGCGCCAGGTGCGCTTCGACCCCTTCGCGCTGATCGCCCACAGCACCGACGCCACCGACTGGCGGCTGGAGCTGCCGGCGGCGGTGCTGACGCCCGAGCGCGAGGAGCAGGTCGCGCCGCTGCTGGCCGCCTGCGCCCGCCTGCGGCTGCCGCTCATCCCGCGCGGTGCCGGCACCGGTCTGACCGGCGGCGCGGTGCCGCTGCGGCCCGGCTGCGCCATGCTCAACACCGAGAAGCTGAACCGCATCCGCGGCATCCGGCCGCAGGAGTTCGCCACCGCCCGCGGCCCGGTCGCGGCGGCGGTGATCGAGCTGGAGGCGGGTGTGATCACCGAGGACGCCATGCATGCGGCCAGGCATGCGGGCTGGGTCTTCGCCACCGATCCCACCAGCGCCTGGGCCAGCACCATCGGTGGCAACATCGCCGAGAACGCCGGCGGCAAGACCGCGGTGCAGTGGGGCACCGCCATCGACAATCTGCTGTCATGGCGCATGGCGATGGCCGACGGCAGCGTCCGCGTGATCCGCCGGCTGGACCACCCGCTCGCCAAGATCGGACCGGACGAGACCGCCCGCTTCGCGGTGGAAGACGCGGCCGGCACGGTCCTGCGCACCCTCGACATCCCCGGCACCGATTTCCGCAAGCGCGGCCTGGGCAAGGACATCACCAACAAGGCCCTGCGCGGCCTGCCCGGCCTGCAGAAGGAGGGCACCGACGGCGTCATCACCTCGGCGGTGTTCGTGCTGCACCGCGCCTACGCCCACGCCCGCACCTTCTGCCTCGAGTTCTTCGGGCCGTCGATGGACGAGGCCGGCGCGGTGGTCATGGCCCTGGCGCGGGAGTTCATCGACCAGGGCCACGAGACGCTCACCGCGCTCGAGCATTTCGACGAGCAGTACGTGCGCGCCATCGGCTACCGCACCAAGGCGCCACGCGCCGAGCGGCCCAAGGCGGTGCTGCTGATCGACCTGAACGCGCACGACGAGGCCCAGCTGGAGCGCGGCTCCGAGCGCCTGCGCCGCCTGCTCGCACCGTTCACCAGCACCGCCATCTTCCAGGCGCGCACCCCCGAGGAGGCGCAGGCCTACTGGGCCGACCGCAAGAAGATGGGCGCCATCGCCAAGCGTACCAACGCCTTCAAGCTCAACGAGGACATCGTCATCCCGCTCGACCAGCTGGCGCCCTTCGCCCGCTTCGTCGAGGAGTTCAACCGCGAGGAGGAGCGCGTCGTCCAGGGCGAGGCCTTGGCTGCGGCCCTCGCCCTGGTCGAGGAGCGCGCCGCCGCCGACGTCGAGCTGGCGGCCAAGCTGCCGCAGCTGCGCGAGGCCCTGGCCCCGGCGCGCGCCCGCCTGGCCGGGGCCGACGCCGCCGCGCTCGGCGAGGGCGCCCTCGCCGCCGAGGGCTTCGCCGCGCTGGGCCGGCTCACCGCCGGCTTCGCCAGCCTCAACGCCGAACTGGCCCAGCTGCACAGCGAATGGCGGTCGCGGGTGGTGCTGGTCGCCACCCACATGCACGCCGGCGACGGCAACGTCCATGTCAACATCCCGGTGTTCTCCAACGACCGCTGGATGATGCGCCGGGCCAGCGAGGCGGCCGAGGTGATGATGCGCCAGGCCGTGGCCATGGGCGGCGTAGTCAGCGGCGAGCACGGCATCGGCATCACCAAGTTCCAGCATCTCGAACCCGAGCGTCTGCAGGCGCTGAAGGCCTGGCGCGACCAGGTCGATCCGCAGCGCCTGATCAACCCAGGCAAGCTCGAGGACGGCGACATCCTCGGCAGCGTGTACACCCCCAGTTTCAACCTGCTGGAGCTGGAGGCGCGCATCCTCCAGCACGGCTCGCTCGAACGCCTGGCCGAGCGGATCTCCAGCTGCATCCGCTGCGGCAAGTGCAAGCCGGACTGCTGCGTGTTCAGCCCAGGTCACGACCTCTTCTTCCACCCGCGCAACAAGAACCTCGGCATCGGTGCGCTGATCGAGGCCATGCTCTACGTGGTGCAGCGCCGCCGCACGACCCGCTTCGAGCCGCTGCGCTGGCTGCGCGAGATCGCCGACCACTGCACCATCTGCCACAAGTGCCTCAAGCCCTGCCCGGTCGAGATCGACACCGGCGAGGTCACCATGCTGGAACGCGAGATCCTCGCCCAGCACCAGGTCGGCCGGAAGCCGCTCGTCACCCGCCTGACCCTCGGCTACCTGGAGGAGCGCGGCGACCTCTACAACGCCGTGTTCCGCACCGGCATGCTGCGCCTGGGCGGCGCCGGCCAGCGCACCGCCTCGGCGGTGGCCCGGCGGCTGGTCCCCGCCGGCGCCAAGGCGTGGTCCGCCTTCCCGCTGCATATGATCAGGACGCCGATCGCGCCGGCCAGCGCCGATGAACTCTTCGACGCCCTGCCGCGCTGCGGCCCGCACCAGTCGCTGGTGCTGCATCCCGCCGACGGCAGGCAGGCCGGCGGCACGGTGTTCTACTTCCCCGGCTGCGGCTCCGAGCGCATGTTCAGCGAGATCGCCAAGGCCTCGCTGTGGCTGCTCGGCACCGTCGGTGCGACGGTGGTGCTGCCGCCGCCGCGCCTGTGCTGCGGCTTTCCCCACCGGGCCAACGCCTACCAGCCCCTCGCCGGGCGCATCGAACTGCGCGACACCGTGCTGCTCAGCCAGATCCGCCAGATGATGTCGCACCTCGCCTTCGACGCCTGCGTGGTCAGCTGCGGCACCTGCCGCGAGTCGCTCGGCCACCTCGGCGCCCGCGAGATCTTCGGCTGCGAGACGCAGGACGTCACCGCCTTCGCCCGTTCGCGCGGGCTCCAGGTCGCGGGCGCGGGCGAGGTGCTCTACCATGCGCCGTGCCACGATTCGCTCGCCGGCGGCGGCCTGAAGCTGCTGAAGTCCTGCGGCTGGTCGGCCACCGCGGTGCCGCACTGCTGCTCGGAGGCCGGCACCCTGGCGCTCAGCCGTCCCGACATCGCCGATGCCATGCGCGAGCGCAAGCTGGAGGCCCTGCAGGCCACGACCGGCGGCAGGACCGGCCTGTCCATCCTCACCAACTGCCCGAGCTGCCTCCAGGGCCTCGGCCGCAACGTCCCCGGCGCCGGGATCCGTCCACGCCACCTCGCCGTCGCCTGCGCCGAGCGCGCCGGTGGACCGGGATGGATGGACGGGCTGACGAGCCTCTTCCCGCGCATCGAGGCGGTGGCGTACTGATCTGGAATGGGCTGTGGCTGCCAAGGCAGGGAGCGACACCGACCTGCAACCCGTGCGGCGTGGCGTCCAGTGCGTTCAGCTGACCTGTACCCCGGGCGAGTTGGAGTTCGCAGGCCCCAGGGCCACCGTGCCGTCGGCGACAGCCTCGAGCAGGGCCTCCAATTCGCAGCGGCAGGACTGGCAGCCGGTGCAGGCGCCCGAGGCGCGGCGCACCTCGTCGAACTCCCGCACCCCCGTCTCGGCCATGGCGCGCAGGACGCGCTTCTGGGTGACGCCGGTGCAGTAGCAGTGGAAGATCGTAGCTGTGCTCACGCCGTCGACGCTAGCAGGACCGTTGCGGCCGGCAGCGGGAAACGCCGAACCCTGCCATGGGTATCGGATATCCGGATATCACGGTCCGGGTGTCGCAAACCAGGCTGCATCGAGCTGCGGATCGTCCTGGAACGAGCTGAGCACCAGGCGATGGCGGTTGTCGGTCGGCTCATCGAGCACCAGGCGGACCGGACGTCCGGCCGCATCGAGCGTCAGGACGATGCGTGCGATCGAGCCCGCCAGCGCCGGGTCGCTCGGCACCAGCCTCAGTTCTCTGCCAGCCGAGGCAGCGACCAGTTCGACCGCATAATCACGGCGCAGCTGTCCGAGGTCGAGGCGCAGGCAGGCGAAGGTGCGGGCGAGGAGGTCGTCGGCTGCCGGCCGCTTCTTCCGCTGCTCGGCCTCTCCGACCTCCATCTGCGAGATCTCCCAGGTCGTCTTGCCGTCGCTGACGAAGCGGTGGCGTTCGCCTTCCGGCTGGTCGGGATCGGTGATGACGACGTCGTACCGGCCGTCGAGCGCCACGGCGAAGCGCACCCGCTTGGCATCGCTGGGCGGTTCGGTGTCGTCAAGCCGCTGGACCGTGCGCATGCCCTCGCCGGCGACCACGCGGACGGAGGCGCGGGCGGCGGCGAGCTCGGCCAGACCGGCTTCGCCAACCAGCGGTTCGCCGGCAACCGCTATGGCAGCTGCCAGCAATACCAACGCCATCCGGAACCCGGAGCGCAGCGACCGGGCGGGCGCCGAGCTGCGGTGGACGGATACAATGGGCGAAGCCCAGCCGTCCACGGTTCCGGAGGCCTGCCGACGACATCGAGCAGCGACGAAGCCCGGGGGGCAGGCCCTCAGGGCCGTGGGGGCGAAGCCCCCAAGCAGCAGGAGCACTTGCACGCGCAGCATGGGATCGATGCTGATCCCCGCCGTCCGACCGCAAGGAGTCCGTGATGCCCAGCTGCCTGGTCGTGCTCGCCCCCGGGGCCGAGGAGATCGAGTACATCACGGTGTGCGACGTGCTGGTCCGCGCTGGCGTGCAGGTGGTCGCCGCCAGCGCCGGCGAGGCCCCGATGGTGCGCGGCAGCCGCGGCATCCCGCTGGCGGCCCACACCATGCTCGACCTGGTCACAGGGCAGACCTTCGATGCCATCTACCTGCCCGGCGGGGTCAAGTCGGCGGAACTGCACCGCGATGACGCCCGTATCCAGGAGCTGGCCGAGGGGCAGCTGCGTGCCGGACGGCTGCTGGCGGCGGTGTGCGCCGCCCCGATCGCCCTGGTGCCACGCCGATTGTGCGCCGGTCGCCGGGTCACCAGCCACCCCGCCTCGCGCGCCGTGGTCGAGCCGGCCGCCGCCGCGTGGCTCGACCAAGCGGTCGTCGAGGACGGCTGCCTGGTCACCTCACAGGCCGCCGGCACCACCCTGGCACTGGCCCTGACCCTGGCCCGCAGGCTGGCGGGAGCGGAGGTGGCAGTCAGGGTCGCTCGCGACATGATCATCCCCGACGCCGTGGCGGTCCACGCCTCGGCCTAGCACATGCATCAGCAGGAGCCGTCCATGCGTCTCGCCGCTCTTCTCGTCCTCTGCACCGCCCTGGCCTGGTCCGGGGAGTCGGCAGCGATCGCCGAGTTCAAGAAAGCCATGTCCAGCGACGACGGCACGGCCAAGAAGCAGGCCATCGCCGCCCTGGTATCCAAGGATGCCGGCACCGACGATGTGGTACTGCCCCTGCTGGTCGGCGCGGTGGCCGACCGCCAGGGCAACGAGCCGGCCATCCGGGCCCTGCGTGCACGCACCGGCCTGACGCCGCCGGCCCGCGAAGGAGCCAGCAGCTACCCCGGCTATCCGACCGGCGATAGCCCCTCCGACTGGCAGGCGTGGCTGACCGCTCGTACCCGTGACGTGGAAATGAAGAAGAAACTCGACAAGATCGACAAGAAGCTCGATGCGCCGGTGATCAGCAAGCCCGTGGCGGATGAAGCGCCCACCGAGACAGCCCCGATCGCCCCGCCCCCGCGCATCCCCACCGACGACCTCGGCAAGGTCGACCGCATCATCTACAAGAGCAGCCGCACGCTGACCGCCTTCGTGCGCTCGAAGCGCCTCGACGGCGATGGCAACCTGGTCTCGGTGCGGGTTGTCCATCGCGATGGCGCTGGCGAAGAGGTCATCGACGCCTCGGTCATCGCACGCATCGAGGAAGACATCGAGTGAAGGCGCTGTATCCCGGCTCGTTCGATCCACCGCACCTCGGGCATATCGACGTCATCCGCCGGGCCGCCAAGGTCTGCGACCAGCTGGTGGTCGGGGTCGGCGGCAATCCCGAGAAGAAGCCGTTCCTGCCGGCGATGACCCGCTGCGAGATCCTGCGCGCCGAGTGCGCCAGCCTGCGCAACGTCGAGGTGGTCCAGTACACCGGCGCGACCGTGCACTGGGCCAAGTCCAACGGCGTGCAGACCCTGGTGCGCGGCCTGCGCTCGGCTGCCGATCTCGACGCCGAGGCGCCGATGGCCTCGGTGCACCGCGCCAACGGCTTCGAGACCCTGTTCCTGCTCTGCGATCCGGCGCTGGCCCACGTCAGCTCGCGCATCATCCGCCAGGTCATGGCCGCCGGACTCGGCACCGAAGGCCTGATCCCCGGCCGGGTGCACGATGCCATCCGCCGCTGGACGGCGCCGTGAGGCGAGGGCCGGCCCTCGACCTCGACCTGCACCGCGACAAGCGATTGGGCTTCCCCGAGGTGGTCTATGCCGCGGGGAAGACCGACCTGGAATGCAGCGCGGCGGCCGAGCGTCTGGTCGCGGCGCATGGCCGCGTGCTGGTCACCCGCTGCCGTCCGGAGCAGCTCGCCGCCCTGCGCGCCGCCCTGCCGCGCGGCCGGGCGCACGCCCGCAGCGGCTGCTTCACCGTCGGCATGCCGGCCGCCACCCTGCCGCGCATCGCCGTGGTCTCGGCCGGGACCAGCGACGAGCCGGTCGCCGAGGAGGCCGAGCTGACGGCGCGGATGCGCGGCTGCGCGGTGCTGCGCTGCCCCGACTGCGGCGTCAGCGGACTGCACCGCATCGCCGCCTGGCTGCCGCGACTGCGCCGCTGCGCCGCCGTGGTCGTGGTCGCCGGCTTCGAGGGCGCCCTGCCCAGCGTGGTCGGCGGACTGATCGCCGCGCCGGTCATCGCCGTACCCACCTCGGTCGGCTACGGCGCGGCCCATGGCGGGGTCACCGCCCTGCACGCCATGCTGTGCAGCTGCGCCCCGGGCGTGACGGTGGTGAACATCGACAACGGCTTCGGCGCCGGCTTCGCCGCGGCGCGTATTGCCCGGGGACTCCGTCCCCGAACCCCTGCCGGGTGACTTCTCCCCTTCGCTCGGCGCCGACTCCCCGCCCGGGGAGTCGCGTCGGCTCCGCCGATGCCCTCGCTCACCCCGCTCGACACGCCGCGCTGACGCGCGTCGATTCGCCAAGCGGGGTGGTTCGTTCCAGTCTCGCTACGGACTCGCGACACCTGCCACACAGCGACAACATATCGTCCGTCGCTCGCCCGGGCGCTCGCTCGGCGAACGCCATCCACATAACGTCCTTACCCAGGCCTCAAGACTCAAGACTCAAGCCTCAAGACTCAAGACCGGCGATCAGCCGCCGTCGAGGCTCCCCAGCCAGCGTACCAGGGCCCCGCGCATGGCGGGCAGGCTGCACGGCTTGGCCAGGAAGTCGTCCATGCCGGCGTCGAAGCAGCGCTGCCGGTCCTCGGTGAAGGCGTTGGCGGTCAGGGCGATGATCGGCAGGCGGCGCGGCAGGCCCGCGCAAAGCTCGCGGATGCGCCGGGTCGCCTCGTAGCCGTCGCATTCGGGCATCTGGCAATCCATGAACACCAGATCGTAGGTCCCGCTCTCGATCGCGCTGATCGCCTGCAGCCCGTTCTCGGCCAGGCTGTAGCGGCAGCCGAGCTGGTTGAGCATCATATGGAAGGTGAACTGGCAGGTGGGATCGTCCTCGACCACCAGCACGGTGGGCTGGCGCGGCCACGCCGGATGCTCCGGAGAGGAACCCGGCCGGTCCGGGGCATCCATGGGGACGAGTTGCAACGCGACGGTGAAGCTGAAGACGCTGCCGCCGCCGGGCCGGGCTCCGACCTCCAGGGTGCCGGCCATCAAGCCGGCCAGGCGCCTGGCGATGGCCAGGCCCAGACCGGTGCCGCCGTGGCGCCGCGACGCGGTCGAGTCAGCCTGCGAGAAAGGCTGGAAGATGCGCTCCAGGAAGGTCTCCGGGATGCCGGGACCGGTGTCGCTGACGGCGAAGACCAGGCCGGTCCGGCCGTCACCGGCCGCGGCCGCGGCTGCGGCCGGCTGCACCGTGAGGACGACCTCGCCATGCTCGGTGAACTTCACCGCGTTGCCAAGCAGGTTGATCAGCACCTGGCGCAGGCGCACCTCGTCGCCGAGCAGACGGTCCGGCAGCTGGGGATCGATGCGCACCGCCAAATGCAGCCCCTTGCCCCGGGCCTGGGCGCCGAACAGGCCGTGCGCCGTCTCGACCAGCCGGCGCAGGCCGAACTCGGCCTGGTTCAGCTCGAGGGTGCCGGCCTCGATGCGGGCGAGGTCGAGGACGTCGCCGACCACCGCCAGCAGGGCCTTGCCGGAGTCCTCGATGATCTCGGCCATCGCCGCCTGCTCCTCGTTGAGATCGGTGTGCGCCAGCATGTCGGCCATGCCGATCACGCCGTTCAGGGGCGTACGGATCTCGTGGCTCATCACCGAAAGGAACTGCGACTTGGCGAGGTTCGCCGCCTCGGCCTCCGCCACGGCGCGGCGCAGGACGGCCTCCGTCGCCAGGCGTTCCCGCTCCGCCAGCTTGCGCGGGGTGATGTCCTGGAAGATGACGGCGAAGCGCTGGCCCGCCAGGTGGACGGCGGTGACCTCGTACCAGCGGCCGAGGGCGCGGGAATAGTCCTCGAAGTTGGCCGAGATGCCGGACTGGACCACCGCGCCGAAGCGTTCGATCCAGTACGCCTCGGTCGTGGGCATCGCCTCCAGCACGGTGCGGCCGAGCAGGTCCTGCCGGCGCAGGCCGGTCAGCCGCTCGAAGGCCGGGTTGAGATCGAGGAAGCGGTAGTCGCAGGGCCGACCGGCCTGGTCGCAGATCAGTTCGTGGATCGCCGAGCCGGCGAGGTTGTTCTCGAACAGCAGGCGGAAACGCTCGTCGTTCGGGCAGGCCGGCGCGGTCATGGCGCCGCCGGCAGGGTGAACACCAGCATGGTGCCGTGCTGGGGATCGGAGGTGAAGGCCAGGCGGCCGCCAAGCAGGCGTTCGCCGAACAACTTGGCCGACCAGGTTCCGAGCCCGCGGCCGGGACCCTTGGTACTGAACGACCGGTGGAAGAGCTGCTGCTGCACCGCTGCAGCCATGGTGCCGGGATTGTGCACGGCCAGCCGGATCTGGCCAGCGTCGGGCCGGCAGCTCAGGGTGACCACGCCGCCCGCCGGGGTGGCCTCCAACGCATTCTTGACCAGGTTGCCGAGCACGCGTCGGAACAGCACGCGATCGGTCAGCACGGCGGCGGGCGGGCCGGCCTCCAGATCCAGGCGGCGCCCGGCGGCGGCCGGGTGGTTGAGATAGGCCTGGTGGACCTCGCGCAGCAGCGCGGCGGCGTCCGCTGGGCGCAGCTCGGCCTGCAGTTCGCCGGCCTCGGCCTGGACGAGCTGCTGCTGGTAGGCGATCTCATCGAGCAGCTGGCCGGTCCCGTGGTGCAGCAGGCGGCGCAGCTCGGCCTCGGAACCCGGCGCGGCGGTACCCGCGGCCAGCAGGCCGGCCAGCCCGTGGATGCCGCCGACGGTGTTGCGCAGGTCGTGGAAGAACAGCCGTTCGAGGACCTGGCGCCGCTTGTCGGCGGCGAGGTCGCGCAGCGCCAGCAGGACATAGCGCTGGCCGTCGAGGTCGATAGGCGAGACATGCGCCTCGAGGTCGAGGGCCTGCCCGGTCCCGGGGCCGACCAGCAGGCGTACCTCCTCGACCGAGGCGCCGCCCTCCTCCACCGCGGCGACGATGCCCCGGACCCCGCCGCAGAAGGCGCAGCCCGGCGCCGTGCCGCAGCCGCCCGGGCTGCTGGCGGCCTGCTGGCAGCCGAGCACCTCGCCCAGGCGCCTGCCCACCACGCCGGAGACCTCCTGCTGCCCGATCAGGCGCAGCAGGTGCCGGTTCGCGGTCAGGATCTGCCGCTGGCTGTTGAGCAGCATCGCCGGGCCGGGCATGCCGGCGAGGCAGGCTGCCAGCCCCTCATGGCGGAGCAGCCTGGCCCGCTGCGCGCTCAGCATCTCGGGCGGCTGCCGCGGTGGCGGCGGCCTCAGGCCAGCCGGCACCGGCGCGGCCCCGGCGAGACGCGCGTCGATCGCCTGGCGCGTGCCGGCCAGCACCTGGCGGGCACGTTCCCAGCCGGCACAGCAGGCCGGCAGCGAACCGCCCCGGGCGAGCACGCCGAGTTCACGCATCGCCGCGCCCAGCGCACAGGCCCCGATGGTCAACGACGAGCCCTTCAGCTTGTGGGTCAGGCGTCCGACCGACGTCAGATCGCCATCCGCGATCGCCCGCACCAGGTCGACCTCGACCAGGGCCAGATCCTTGAGGAAGACGCCGAGCAGGATCGCCGAACTGCCAGGGCGCATGCGCTCGAAGTTGGCCAGGGCCGCCGGGTCGAGGATGGCGCCACCAGAGCACGCCGGAACGACCGGCGACGGCGCCAGCCCGGAGCCGAGCCAGCGGCCGAGCACCTCGCGCAAGGTCGCGAGCAGCAGCGGCTTGGTGATATGTTCGTCCATGCCCGCTGCGCGACTGCGCTGCGGGTCGAGGGCGCCGTCGTTGCCGCTCAGGGCGATGATCGGCAGTCGACGGCCCGGCGGCAAGATCTGGCGGATCCGGGCTGCGGCCTCGTAGCCGTCCATGCCCGGCATCTGGCAGTCCATCAGCACCAGCTCGACCGGCTGGGCTGCGACCAGGTCGATCGCCGCCTGCCCGCTGCCGGCCGTCAGCACGCGGCAGCCGAGTTGGCCGAGCTGCATGCCGGCCACGGTGCAGTTGATCGGCATGTCGTCGACGACCAGCACCAGCGGGTCAGGCATGGGCGGCCACCTGGCTGATCGCGTCGAGCAGGGCGCTGGCCGAGAACGGCTTGGCCAGCAGGATGCTGCGGCCGTTGGCCGGGTGCGGCGGCGCGGCGCCGGCAGCCTCGGGGTCGGTGCTGATCATCACCAGCGGCAATTGCGGCCGTCGCTGCCACAGCCACTTGGCCAGATCGTAACCGGTGCCGTCCGGCAGATGCAGATCGATGACCACGACATCGACCGCGTCCTCGTGGAAGCGGCGCAGGCCCTCGGCCACCGTGCCGGCCTCGACCACATGGATGCGCGCCGATTCCAGGGCGAAGCACATGCTGGTGCGCACCACCTCGTCGTCCTCCACCAGCAGCACGGACATGGTCAGGGTGGTCATGGCGGGCATCATCCGCTTAGCGGCAGGCATGCCAACGGACTGGGTGCGCAGGCTTCAACCTGCGGGCAACGGCGCGGTACGGGCAGGCTGAATCATGCACCCCCTGGAGGCCTGTCGCCGGACGGAGACAGCGCCTCACTCCTCCGCCTCCTCGCCGGCCGGGATGGCGATCCCCAGACGCTTCACCAGCTTGTAGATCGCCCCGCGGTGCATCTGCAGCAGGCTGGCAGCCTTGGTCATCGAACCGCCGGCGCGGACCAGCGCCGCCAGCACCGTGCGCCGGGCCCAGACGTCGGCGGCCTGCTCCTGCGCCTCCTTGAAGGGCAGGGCCGGGACGGCGTCGGGGAGATCGAGGTGCGCCGCCTGGATGGTCACCTGGGCCCCCTCCGGCTGTTCGGCGGCGGCGACGATGGCCGCGCGACGCACCAGGTTCATCAGTTCGCGGACATTGCCCGGCCAGGCGTGGCCGAGCAGCGCCGCCATCGCCTCCATGCCCAGGGCGCAGGGGCGCGCCGCCGCCGGCATGCGCTCGAGGATGATCGCAGCGATGGCCGGGATGTCCTCGGGATGCTCGCGCAGGGCCGGCATCACCACCGGCATGCCGTCGAGACGGAAGAACAGGTCCTCGCGGAACGCATGTTCGTCGAGCAGGCGCTCGAGATCGACGTTGCTGGCGGCGATGATGCGGGCGTCGCTCTTCTGGGTGGTGTTGGAGCCGACCGGCCGGACCTCGCCGCTTTCCAGCACGCGCAGCAGCTTGGGCTGCAGTTCGGCCGGCAGCGAGTTGATCTCGTCGAGGAACAGGGTGCCGCCGTTGGCCTGGACGAAGCAGCCGGCGCGCTTGGCGGTGGCGCCGGTGAAGGCGCCGGCTTCGTGGCCGAACAGTTCGCTTTCGGCGAGCTCCCGCGGGATGGCCGAGCAGTTGATGGCGATGAACGGCTTGCCCTGGCGCTTGCCCAGGGCGTGGATGGCGTGCGCCGCCAGCTCCTTGCCGGTACCGGTCTCGCCGCGGATCAGCACCGGCAGCTCGCAGGCCGCCGCCATGTCGATCTGGGCGTAGACCCGGCGCATGGAACGGCTGGCGCCGATCAGGCCGCCGCGCCCGGAGATGCCCTGGCGCAGGCCCTTGAGCTGCTCGATCTCGCTCAGCAGACGCATCAGCGTCGGGGTGGGGAAGGGCTTCTGCAGATAGGTGCGCGCGCCCAGGCGCATCGCCTCGACCGCCTGCGGGATCGAGCCCTGCCCGGTCATCACCACCACCTCGACCATCGGCCAGCGCCGCTTCAGTTCGCGCACGATGCTGATGCCGGCGTCCTCGGCCTCGGGCAGGCAGACATCGGTGAGGACGAGGTCGGCGCGCTCGGCGTGGCGCAGGGCCACCGCCGTGGTCTCGCCCTGGAGGATCTCGTGGCCGGCGTCCTGCAAGGCGAAGGCCAAACCCTCGCGCAGCGCGACGTCGTCCTCGATCAGCGAGATGATCATGCCGCTGCCTTCGGTTGCAGGCGCAGCGCGACCTCGAACTGCGCGCCGCCCTCGGGATGGTTGCTGCCGCTCAGCCAGCCGTCATGGGCCTCGCAGATGCGCCGGGCGACGCTCAGGCCCAGGCCGGTGCCGTTGGCCTTGGTCGAGATGAACGGGCGGAACAGGGTCTCGGGGTCGGCGCCCAGTCCTGGCCCGTTGTCGCGCAGGCGCAGACGCAACCAGCCCGCGCCGCCGCCCTCGACCTCGAGCCGCACCCAGCCGCCGGCCGGCACTGCGGCCAAGGCGTTCTCCAGCAGGTTGAGCAGCACCTGCTGCACCCCGTCGATGTCGATCGCGCCACGTCCCGGCGGATCAGGCATGGCCAGGTCCAGGCGCTTGCCGTGCTTGGCGAAACGCGGCTGCATCAGATCGACGACGGTGCGGATGACCTCGCCGACCTGCACCTGCGAACGCTGCGGCGAACGCTGGCGCACGAAGTCGAGCAGCCCGCGCACCAGCCGGGCGATGCGGTCGACCTGCTGGTCGATGACCTGCAGACCGCGATCGACTTCCGGCCGGTCCTGGACCCGCGAGCGCAGCGGTTCGATGTAGATCTTGATCGCCTCCAGCGGATTGTTGACCTCGTGCGCGACGCGGGCGGCCAGCCGGCCCAGCACCGCATCGCGCTCGCTGGCGATCAGCGCCGCCTCGGCCCGCCGCAGCTCGGCCAGTTCGCGGCGCAGGCGGCTGAGACGCCACAGCAGGTGCAGGCAGGCGACCAGCAGCACCACGCAGAGGATGGCCAAGGCGGGGAGCATCGTCCATCCAGTATGGCACGCTGGCGGTTCGGGCGCAACATCCAGACGGAGCGTGGTGGAGGCCGTGTCGCCAGCCGGAGACGGCATCTAAGCGCTGATCCCACAATGGACTAGTTCGACCATGCCGGCCCAGCCACCGGCCCCGTGTCGCCTGTCGGCGACAATTCCGGCTGCAAACCGCGGGATTCGGCCGGTTTCGGCCCCGCGCGACTGGCACGATCCGCGCAAGGACGGCGGAGCCGGCAATCCCGTCGGCAGCGACCGCGACGGATGGCCCCCATGCCCGATGAGATGCTCGGCGAGTTCATCCACGAGGCCTCGGAGCACCTCGCCAACGGCGCCGCCCTGCTCCTCGGCCTGGCCAAGACGCCGACCGTCGATCCCGAGCAGGTCAACGCCTGCTTCCGCGCCCTGCACACGGTCAAGGGCTGCGCCGGGTTCCTCGACCTGCACCGCATCAAGGGCTTGGCGCACGCCGGCGAACAGGTGCTCGACGCGCTGCGCAGCGGCACCCTGCTCGGCGCCCCGGCGACCTGGGACATCCTGCTCGCCACCGTCACCCGCCTGGAAGAGCTGGTCCAGGCGCTGGAGAAGGACGAACGCGAACCGGCCGGCAACGACCATGATGTGATCGGGGCCCTGGAGGCGGTGCTGATCGCCCCGGCCGCCAGTCCGGCCGGCCACGAGGCCTCGGCGGTCGAATCCAACCAGCCGGCCTGCGCCCCCAGTCTCGACGCCTGCATCGCCGGCATCATCGCCTGCGGGCCGGAGGACGCCGGCGAGATCCGCCGCCAGGTCGCCCGCATCGAGCGCATCGCCGCGCACGAGGCCTGGACCGGCGAGCGCAGCGCGGCCCTGCGCCAGGTCTGCGACACCGCCGCGCTGCTCGACGGCGGCGGCGACACGGCGCTGGCCGACCTCTACGTCCAGGTCCAGGCCCTGCAGGACCTGTGCAACCGCGAAGCCCCGCCCGAGGCGGGGGCCGGCAATCCCTGGTCGCAGGCCGCCGAACCCGTCGCACCGGCTCCGCCGGCGTCCGCCGGGGATCGCAGCCCGGGCGGCAGCCAGCTCGACGACTTCATCAGCGAAAGCCGCGAACTGCTCGCCGCGGCCGAAGCCATCGTCCTCGACCGGACCGCCTTCGACGGCGAACAGGTCAACACCGCCTTCCGCAGCTTCCACACCATCAAGGGCATGGCGGCCTACCTGGAGCAGCCGGCGATCCAGGCGGCGGCCCACGCCATCGAGGACCGCCTGCTGCCGGTGCGCGACGGCGCGCAGCCGGCCGACGCCACCTTCGTGCAGTGCGTGCTGGCCGGAGTCGACCAGATCCGCGTCCTGCTCGGCGGGCTGCACGCCCCCGACCAGGCCGAGGTGGTCGAGGAGGTGCCGCGCATCGGCGACCTGCTCGCCGAGATGGGCGTGCCGCGCGAGATCATCGAGGAGACCGCCAGGCATCTGAAGCCCAACGAGCGCCTCGGCGACCGGCTGGTCGAAAGCGGCAAGGTCGCCCGCCAGGTGGTCGACCAGGCGGTGCAGCAGCAGAACGCCGCGCGCAGCGGTGACGGCTTCTCACGCGTCGCCACCAGCAAGCTGGAGGAGATGGTCAACATGGTCGGCGAGCTGCTCATCGCCCAGGCCATGGTGGTCAGCGATCCCGAGCTGAACCGCTTCGCCAACCTCTC